>CAZVCJ010000054.1:0-23814 GCA_964625745.1 uncultured Anaerolineae bacterium
CGGGACTCCACTGTGCCATCCACGCAAAGCCCCAGAGAGCCGAGGTATTCCGGCAAGTGCTGGTCTAAAGACTGATGCCGGCCAAACGTTTCGCCAGGGCTTTCTTTGCTTCCAGATCACTCAGTCGGCCGATCATGATCACCTGCGCCTCGGGTGAGCCTGCCCCATGCATAGACTCGGTGCGGTAGCTCACCGCCGCTGTGCCCAGGGTGAGGTTTTCGAGCAGGCGCAGGATGCGCATCCGGTCGGCGGTCGGAATGTCGGCCACCCCGCGCAGGTACTTCTCCACCAGAGGCCCGATCTCCGCATGATTCAGGTCCTTCTCCGAGGGCAGCGTGACCATCAGCCCGCCGGCCAGGTCTTCGGCCAGCCGCGCTATCTCGTAAGGAAAGCGGGTCACGTTCTGCTTGCAGACGTTGGCCAGCAGGAGATCCACCAGAAAGGTCCCCGAAGGCATGGGCGTGCCGGCGACCGAGCAGCCCAGACCGCAGGCGTAGAGCGTCTCGTTCAGGTGGATCATCTCGGCCAGTTTGCGCCTGACGTGCGACGCTCTGGCCACGCCCGCGTACTCCGTGGCCGTGGCCGCAGCCCCGATCAGCACGTCCCCCACGCCGACCTTGCACCCTCCGTAGCTCTGGCGGTGGTAGCCGGCGAACCGCTCTACCAGGATGCGGGAGAATGGCCATTCGCCGTCCATGAACACCCGCTCGCTGGGCACAAAGACATCGTTGAAGATGACCAGCGCTTCGTGCCCGCCGAAGGTAGCGTTGCCCACGTCTAAGCGTGAGCCTTCCAGTCTCCGCGTATCGCAGGACTGGCGGCCCAGGATGTGAACGATGCCCTCGGCGTCGCTCGGAATGGCAAAGGCGACGGCGTAGTCCTCGTCTTCGGCGCGCATGGACAGCGTCGGCATGACGATGATGTCGTGGGAGAAGACGGCGCCGGTCTGGTGGGCCTTGGCGCCACGCACGACGATGCCGTTGGGGCGGCGCTCCACCACGCGGAGAAACATGTCGGGGTCCGCTTGCTGGCTGGGGCGCAGGCTGCGGTCTCCTTTCACGTCGGTCATCGCCCCGTTGCAGACCAGGTCGTTCTGTTGGACATAGCGAAGGTAGTCCATGAAACGACCGTGATACGTGGTACCGAGAGCCTGGTCCATCTCAAAGGTCGTGCTCTCCAGCGCATTGAGGGCGTCCCAGCCCACGCAACGCTGAAAGCAGGTACCGGTTTCCTGACCCAGGATGCGCAGCGCCTTGACCTTGTTGAGCAGGTCCTGGGTGCTATGGTGCAGGCTGGTGAAGCAATTGATCTCTTGGCCGTCCAGACCTGGGCGCACGAACAGTTCCGTGTAGCGCGGCTCGTGAGCCATCTCGTAGGTCTTGGCCAGCGCATTGAGGGAAGGGCGGAGGATGGGATGCTCGGTGGTGTTCTCCACCTTCTCGCCGAGGACGTACAGCTCGCGCTTGAGCTCGCGCAAGCTTTCGATGAACTCTTGGGTTGTCTTCATGGCGCTTTCTCCTTTTTCGACAGTGTTCATCCATTGTTTCGACAGGCTCAACACAAGGCCTGATCTATTGTCGTTGATTTTTGCCTTTTAGTCAAGTGATTTCGTCATGGGCCAGTGTGGCTGGCCGGCGGGATGTCGGCGACGGGTCTTGTCTCGGCGGCCATTAGCAGATTTGCGCTGGCCTTGCTGGTATGGGGGCTGCGCGGCTGGCGTGATTGAGGTGTTCCAAACCGGATTCCGTCCACAAAATCTGAGCTAGACAAGACGCTCATTCTGTGATATAATCTATGATAGATAATTGGATTGCTCACTCTTGCCGGGCTGCGGTAAGGCGGCGCAGTTTATTCCGTTGTGGTTGAAGGTGACTCGGACACTGCGAGCATGGGGGCAGGAATTTGGAGAACGTTGAGCAATTGGTTAGAGGCATAGCCCGTGTTCCAGCCGCCATTTGGCGGAGAATCAGATCATGGTTTCAACAAAGCTTATCCCCTAAGGTGAAGGGTATTATCATTGGGGTCCTTGTTACACTCCTCGTGGTGATACTTCCATGGTGGTACATTAGCCCATGTCATCATAGCTTAAACCCAATTGTACAAAGTGGAATCATCGCGGTGCTCATCACGTTAGTCATGGGGATAATTGCTTGGCAGTGGATCAGCCAGTGGTATAACAAGTTAGATTCAAATGTAAGGGGTGCCTTAATTGGAGGTGTCATCGCATTAATTGCAACGCTAGCTGGGGCGTTAATTGCTGCCCCAGGGATTGGCCAAACGGGACAAACTATCATTTGGGGCTTTATCGGAGGATTTGTTGTAATAATCATCATTTTACTCCTTGTTCCATACACTCCACCACCGCCACCAAAGGTACAGGGTGCCAGTACTGGAATTGCTGTTGTGCTGGTTGTCGCGCTGCTCTTTTTCCCAGTTTTTGACACATGGATTTGTCAACTGAAGGAGCAAATTACTAAATCGAGACTGCCTCCGCCAACCTTGACACCTACGCCAGCGCAAACGCCTACATCGCCCACACTGGCCACTGCAACTGCCACTAACACACCTACACATACTGCGACACCAATGCCTAGCGTTGTGAAAGCATTTCTTGTCACGAAGCGGAATAGCCCGATTATGGTCGAGCCTGGCACGACGATCACAGCTACAGTTCAAGAAATCGTCCAGATCAAGGCTGAGGTCTCCACGACTTACGAAGAACAAGAAGAGGATCTCATGTTCACCTGGTACACCTGTAAGACAGGAGACAACCCAGTGCGGCAGAGTGTCGGCAATCCCGAGATGCTATATGTTGCGCCAAGCGAGCCGGGTTCAGATTGTATATGTGTTGTTGTCGAGAAAGGAGGTACGCTACTGGACAGAACCGAAATCTTCGTGGACGTACAGAAGTAATCGTAGTCAGCACACCGCCAGTTGAAACTGGAGGTCAGAACTACTCACATGCAGAAGGAGGAACACTCATGACTGCGAAACAAAAGCAGACCGGGCTTCTCTCTCCCTTCATTGCTCTGTTACTCACCCTATCACTGACAGTACCGGGTTGTGGTGGCACTCCCACGCCAACTCCTACACCAAAACCCCAGCCCGCCTTCACTCTAGAGGTTAAGCCTGGGACAGAAGTGCAGGTAGGGAAAGATGTAGCCATCGTGGCTAAAGTTGAGCCCCTTGAAAAGCTCGACCTTAAATGGTCAGTCTCTGGTACGGCTGAGGGAACGCTGAATACCGACACAGGTGAGCATGTCATCTACACGGCTATCAAAGAGGGAACAGCCTTTGTGGTTGCTGAAGGAACCACAGACAATGGGGTGCCTGTTAAAGAAACTGTTAGCTTGACAGTTGTGGCTCCTACCCCAACTGCCACACCAGTGCCGCCAACCGCCACCCCGGTGCCGCCGACTGCCACGCCGGTGCCGCCAACTGATACCCCGGTGCCGCCGACTATCACACCGACACACCCCCTAATAGCGACACCCACTACGCCGTCACCAGACGCAACACCAACTCCGACTCCCCAGCGACCGACTGCCACGCCGTCAGAGCCCCCAGTAGCGACACCCACTATGCTACCAGAGGTAACACCCACCCTGGGGCCTGACACAGCCACACTCGCCTATCCTGAGGATGGTCAATCTGTCCCTTGCGAGAACCTGGCCCAAGGTAGATATTCTTCGGATATCACGAACCTCATTTGGCCTGTGGTTTACATAGGTAACAGATACCACCCGCAGGACGAAGGAGGGAAAGCACCCCCAATGTTTAACGGCAAGTGGTATGGGACGGTCCGTTTCGGTGACTGCAACAAACCACCGGATTACGATAGGGGGAAGGCTTTCCAGCTTATCATCGTCACTGTTAATGATGTAGCAAACAAAGCATTCGAAGACTACATAGCTAGGGGTCAGGCTACGGGTACCTGGCCAGGCATGGACAGCTTGCCTGAGGGGGTCAAAGAGTATGTACGGATCGTCGTGATTCGGGAATAGGTGGTGGGTCATCAGCTTTGATGCTGGCCAGGAGCTATCGGCGCATGGCGGCGGGCCTTGTAGCCCGCCGCCATGCGCAAACATCTAACCGAGGAAGACTTTCATGAGAAGCCTAAACCTTTCCAAGGCGCAAGGCTTGCTGGTAGTGCTTGCCGCTGCTATCTTTATTGGGATCATGCTTGCCAATACTGGCTGCAGGGAAAGCTCACAGGGGATGACCCAGACTGCTCCCAAGGCGACCCCATTCCCCTCTCCACCTGTTCTGACCCTCAAAGTGGTCCCTCTGTCCTCACCCACCCCTACTATCATCACGTCCTTCTCGTCATCCAACGAGGATAACGCCTACGGCCACCTCTACACCGTCATGGACAGGTACGCCAGTGGCGACACCCTGCGGATGCTGGATAGCTATGAGCCCACCCCCACCTGGAACGACGGTGACATTGCCTGGGTCTACGACAACGCCCTGGTGATGCTGGCACTTATGGCCCGTGGCACAGCGACGGATTGTGAGAGGGCCAAAACTCTAGCGGATAGCCTGGTCTACGCCCAGAACAATGACCCTGACTTTGCCGATGGCCGGGTGCGGGATGCCTACTCTGCTACCTCTCTCATCGGTACCAATGGCAAGGCTCAGATCGCCTCCCCAGGCTCGGCTACCGGCAACATGGCCTGGACGGTATTGGCCTGGATGGGCTATTGGGAGGCCAAGGGTGGAACATCATACCTGGACGCTGCCACGCAATTGGGCCAATGGATCTACGACAACACCTACGATACCCGTGGCGCCGGCGGCTACACGGGCGGTTACAGCAGCGGCCTGGAGAAGTACCAGTGGAAGGCCACTGAGCACAACATTGACGTGTACGTCGCCTTCATGAAACTCTACGGGGCCACAGGCGACCTTTCCTGGTTCGGGAGGGCCAGGCACGCCAAGAACTTCGTCCAGGCCATGTGGAACGAAACAGATGGATACTTCTGGACGGGGACAACCAACGATGGGGTCACTGTCAATCCCAGCCCCATCCCTGAGGATGCCCAGAGTTGGGGCTTGATGGCTTTGGGCGAAGCGGACACCTACGGAGCCGGAATAACCTGGGCCGGAAACAATCTCTCAGTCAACCCTTGCTCTAGTTGTACTTCGTATTATGGCTTCAAGTTCAGTGATGTCGGCAACGGGTGCTGGTTTGAAGGCACAGCGCACATGGCTATTGCCTTTCAGATCAAGGGTGAGGCCGCCAAAGCGGACGACATCGTGGGGGTGTTGCGCAATGTCCAAACCTCGGCACCCAACAACAATGGGGCAGGGATCGTCGCTGCCTGTCCCGACGGAGCAGAGACCGGCTTCGGCTGGAGCTATCCCAATGCTCTGCATATTGGGGCTACCGCCTGGTACCTCTTCGCCGAGCTAGGATTCAACCCTTTCTGGCAGATCAGCACCAGCGAGGCGATTCCTGCCATCCCCGGCGAGCTTCAGAAGGGGATGAGCTACGCCGCCTGGTGGCAGGGACAGTACTCAACCCCCTCCGCCGATCAGTCTCTGCTCAACCTTACCGCCACAGGGACCAAATGGCTGGCTCTGATTGTCACAGGTTATCAAGAGACGATAACTTCCACAGTCATCACCTACACCTTGCCGAGAATTCCTACAGATACCGATCTGACGCACGTCATCACCCAGGCCCACAGCCTGGGGATGAGAGTAATGCTCAAGCCCCACCTGGACTTGAACAACGACCCCACCCACTGGCGAGGACAGATCGGCACTGCTTTCACCAGTGAAACCGAGTGGGAGACTTGGGTTGCCTCGTACCGAGATTTCATCGCCCATTATGCCAGCCTGGCGCAGGCCAATGGGGTAGAGCAGTTCTGTGTTGGCACCGAGTTGCTCGGCACCACCGGACGAGAGACGGACTGGCGGGAGGTAATCAGCGATGTGCGCGGTCTCTTCAGCGGCCCCATCACCTACGCCAGCAACCACAGTGGTGAGGAGACGAGCATCCAGTGGTGGGATGCCGTGGACTACATCGGTGTGGATGCCTATTATCCCTTGACGGACAAGAACGACCCAACCCTGGCTGAGCTAAAAGCGGCCTGGGAGATCCCCGCACTCACCCTGGAGAATCTCACCAGTCAACACAACAGACCCATCATCTTCACCGAAATTGGGTACCGGAGTGTTGATGGGACGAATCGGCACCCTTGGGAGTGGCAAGCCGGAGGTGCCGTAGACCTTCAAGAGCAGGCCGATTGCTACCGCGCCGCTCTGGAAACTTTCTGGGGAAAACCCTGGTTCAGGGGTGTCTACTGGTGGTACTGGAGCACCGATCCCGATCAGGGTGGCCCGGAAGACATGGACTACACCCCGCACAACAAGCCAGCCGAGACGGTTTTGAGGAACTATTACTACTCGTTTGTGTATCTTCCCGTTATCTTCAAGCCCTGAATCAAAATTTGGACGCCAGAATAGAAGCGAACGCCAGATTCGGCTGATGAGGAGCGCTGACTGGGTATACTATCGACGCGGAGTAAGGAACCAAGTGGGGCGCCGATTCTGGATCGGGGCCTCGCTTTTGCAACTACGGGGGGTGATCTCATGAGTGCTTTAGAAGAGACTGTTGGCCGGCTCTTGACCGAACAGGGACTGACCATTTCCGTGGCCGAGTCCTGCACGGGCGGCCTCATCGCCCACCGGCTGACCAACGTGCCCGGAAGCTCGGCCTATTTCGTCGGCGGCGTGGTGGCCTATGCCAACGAGGTCAAGGAGCAGGTGCTAGGAGTATCTGGAGAGACTCTGGCGGCGCACGGGGCAATCAGTGAAGAGACCGTGCGGGAGATGGCTCGCGGCGCCCGCCGCCTCTTCGACACCGACGTGGCCATCTCGGCTGCGGGTATCGCTGGCCCGACCGGGGGCACGCCCCAGAAGCCAGTGGGCCTGGTCTACGTGGCCCTGGCCGCTTCAGACCAGGAGCGTTGCGAGCGGCATCTGTGGCAGGGAGACCGCCTGGAGAACAAGCGACAAACCTCCGAGGCAGCCCTGGAGATGTTGCGCCGATACCTGGAGGCGAGGCGACCATGAAATTCGTAGACATCCCCACCGCAGTCGAGGCCCGCTTCGACGAGGAAGGCCGGGTTACCCCCACCACATTCCGCTGGCAGGGGCGAGAGGTGCGCATCAGTGACGTCGGGCGTCGGTGGACGGAGCAGCGCGACCCTCACCAGCTTCGCCACTACCTGGTCATGACCCCAGCCCAGGACACTTTTGAGCTCTGCCTGGACACGGGCGCCATGCAGTGGAAGATAACGAGGGTTTGGGAGAGGGAGAGGGTGGCGTGACCTGAGCCGCGTGAAACGTGAAGACGTGAAACGTGGTGACTGGTTCTAGTTTTCAACTCCTCTTTGCCTCGACCCTCTCCTTGAACCTCTCCAGGTCAATGATCACCCGCCAGTGCGCCCCTTCGCCGATTTTCTCCACTTCGTCAAAAGCCTCCACGTGGAAGGTGAGCTTGCGGCCCTCAACGGCGACTAGCTCCGCCTGGACCCGCACCCTCATGCCCACCGGGGTGGCCGCCAGGTGGCGGACATCCACTTCCACGCCCACGGTGCGGTAGCCATCGGGCAAGAGGTGGTCAACGGCAGCCACGGCCGCTCTCTCCATCAGCCTGATCATCTCCGGCGTGGCCAGCACCGCTACGTTCCCGCTGCCCAGGTGCCGGGCCGTGTTCTCCTCACGTACCACCATCTCGATCTCACCTACCAGGCCGGGTACGATTTCTTCCATGTAACATCCCTCCTCAGCCACGAATCCTTCGACTGGGCTCAGGACAGGTTTCACGAATTAACACGAAAAAGAGAAAAATTAGTGAAAATTCGTGCAATTCGTGGCAGACACCAAAATCACCGCCTCGTGACGCTGATCGGCTCAAGCAATAGCCTGTCGGCCACGGGCTGCCCCGCTTCGAAGACAGCGAAACGCTGCATGTCCGTCCGGGAGTAGACCCCGATCTCCACTTGATATTGGCCCGCCGGAATATCGGAGGGCAGCGGGAAACGATGCACCTGGGCGAAGATGTCGCCGGCCTCCCAACCTGCCGTCGCCACGCTCAGCATGTCCTTTCCCCCCCAGACGGCGCTCTGGCTGTCCAGCAGGTGGACGAAGATGGCCAGGGGCAGGGGCGCGGCGACATCCTGCACGACTCGCCAGTAGGTGGTCAGATGAGTCCATTCCCCTGGGGCTAGGGTGTCGTCGGCTAACTCGTAGCCTAGCAACTCCAACTGGTGGTTGAAGTCCACGGGGAAGGCGATGGGATGGCGAAGGCCCTGGGGATCGCCGGGGACGAATTGCACCTCCGAGCTCCAAACGGCGGAGGAGCTGCTCTGCAGAGCTTCGATCTTGCCCCGGAGCACCGCGCGGGCCTCCAGCTCGTAAGCGGAAAAGGCCAGTTCGCCGTCGGCGAAGCGCTTCTCCTCCACCAGATGGACATCCTGGAAAAACTCCTCTTTCAGCCCTGAATGGAGCGGGGTGGAGGCCGGGAAGATGTAAAGCGCCTTCTCGCCTCCACCTGGAAAGACCAGACTGTAGGGGCCGTCGTACCATTTGATCTTTCGTTTCTCTTTCAGGGTGAAATCGAAGATGAAGGGGTCCAGGTCGTGAGGGCTGGAGGAGGACAGGCAGACGGTATCGGCGACGTCGCTCTGGTCAAGATAGCGGGCGGCCTCAGCCAGATCGGTCTGGTAGACGAAGCGCACCTCAGGCTGCTGCGCCCAGACGGTGAAGTAATCGTGATAGGTCCACCAGGCGTTGCCGACCAGGAGGAGCAGTAGAGCGCCGGCCAGCCCGTAGCGCGTCTTCTGTCCAAAGCGTTTGGTGAGCCGTGCTCCCTCCCTCAAAGCTTGCCCTGAGCGAGGTCGAAGGGTTGGGGGAGGGTTGGGGTGGGGGAAGATAGCCTCGACTGCCAGGGCAGGGAAGATGTAGACCACGGGCAGGGCGCCGCTGGCCCGCAGGAAAGAGGGAGCAGAGTCGGTGATCATGCTGGGCGCCAGGGCGAGGGGCAGCCAGAGTAGCAGGAAAGCGTATCGTGGATCTCGCCAGCGAAGCAGGGCCAGGGCCAGGCCCAGGTAGAACAGGATGCCGCTGAGGGGCTCGAAGACGGGCCGCCCTGCTAGATTGTAGCGCCAGATGGGATCGCCCCGGAAGGTGAACATCTTCAGGGTGTCCAGGGTGAACCGTATGACCTGGCTGGGATCGCCCTGGGTCAACAGGCCCAGGGGCTGGCTGAGCTGCTGCACCCGCACGTTGGCCTGGGGGTGAGTCCAGATGTACACACCCATCGGGGCGACGACGAGAGCGGCGAGGGCGAAGGCGAGTAGAATACCTTTCCACTGCTCTAGCAGGAGAGGGCGGTTGAATAGCGCCAGATAGAGCATAAAGAGGAGGAAGACCAGGGGAATCATCCGGCTGGCAGGATAGGTGTAGAGGGCGCCTCCCAGAAAGACGCCGGCCAGAGCAAAGTAAATCCAATATCGGCGTGCGACCGTCGGCTGCCTCAGCCCCGCCCAGAAGAAATAGGCGGTAGCGGCGGCCATAGGCGGCAGGCTGGCAGCCCGCAACCCCACCCGGCTCATGAACACCGGCCAGAAGGAGACGGCCAGGCCCGCGCTCGTCAACAGGGCGACCCGATAGCCGAAGGCCTTTCGCGCCAGCAGGTAGGTGAAGGCGATAGCGGTCAGACCGCACAGCACGGCGGCCAGGCGAATGCCCAGGTAGTTGCTGCCGAAGAGGGCGATAGTGCCGGCCATGAGGTAGACGAACAGCGGCTCGTTGCCCGCGTTTGACTCAAAGTAGATGAGGTGAGTGCCTTGCAGCACAACCGAGGCGTCGTGGCCGTGGAAGACCTCGTCGTGCTGAAGACCCGGCGGCGCTGCCTCCAGGCGGTAGAGTCGAAAGAAGGTTGCTATCAGCAGGATGGCCGCCAGCAGAACCATCTCCCACCGTCCCGGCGGATGGGATTCCCCAACACCCCGAACAAGACCTCGGCGAGCTCGGTCGAGCCGTTCGGGACTCCATCGCTCAGCTCCAACCTCCAACCTCTAACCTCCAACCTCTAACCTCTAACCTCTAACCTACAACCTACAACCTCAAAATACTCAGCAGGAACTCGGCGCATTTGCCCAAATCATCCACGGCGAGGCGTTCTTCCGTCGTGTGCACTTTGTCCATGCCCGAGCTGATGTTGATGGTCGCTATGCCCCCGGCATTGAAGATGTTGGCGTCGCTTCCCCCGCCGCTGGGAACCAGAACCGGCGTCAGGCCCAGGGTGTTGGCCGCGGCCATCGCCCTCCGCACGATGGCATCCTCCTCGCTGAGCTTAAAGGTGGAATAGGAACGCTCCACGTCTATTTCTACCGTGGCCCCATGCTGGCTTGCCGCCTTATTCAGGGCCTCGGTCATGGCCTGCACCTGGACCTCCAGCTTGCTCTCGTCGTGGCTGCGGGCCTCGCCTGCCATTTCGACCCGGTCGGGGATGATGTTGGTGGCCGTGCCTCCCTGGATGCGCCCGACGTTGGCCGTGGTCTCCTCGTCAATCCGGCCCAGCGGCATGGCGGCGATGGCCTCGGCCGCCACCACGATGGCGTTGATGCCCCTCTCCGGCTCGACGCCGGCGTGGGCTGTCTTGCCGTGAACGACGGCCCTGAGCCTATTTTGAGAGGGGGCGGAGACGACGATGGCGCCGATTGGGCCTCCGCTGTCGAGGACGATGCCCTCTTTGGCGCGAAGGGTGGTCAGGTCCAGCCCTTTAGCGCCGTTCAGCCCCGTCTCCTCGCTCACCGTCAGGGCCACCTCCAGAGGCGGGTGGGGCAGATCCTGTTCCACCAGCACTCGCAGAGCCTCCAGGATGGCCGCCACGCCCGACTTGTCATCGCCACCCAGGATGGTGGCGCCGTCGCTGGTGATAATTCCGTTGGCGACGACGGGCTTCACCCCCCATCCCGGCTCGACGGTGTCAATATGCGCGCTGACGAGAAGTGGCGCCCCCTCTCCCGCCAGGCGGCCGATGACGTTGCCTGTTTGGTCGCGTACAACCATCAGGCCCAGGCTCTTCAGCTTGGCCGTCAGATGTCGTGCTATCTCTTCCTCCTGCCCGCTGGGGCTGTCAATCTGGACCAGCTCCAGGAAGGTTGAAACTAGCCTATCCTGATTGATCATTTTCTGCACCCTCCTTGATTCGTCTTATCTCGAACACCACGGGATTGAAAGCATCGGGGCAAGCGTGGGTAGCCACGTCCTTGTCTTCCAGCCAGGGGAACTCGGCTCCGTAGCGCATGGCGAAGACCTTGGGCAGAAAGCTGTAGAGCGCGTGGAGGCACACTCGCCCCTGCACCGTCTCGCCGTCGAACACAACCTGTTCCCCCACTCGATGGTCGAAATCGCAGTGCCCGTTCACCGATTGAATGGTGGCTATGATCTTGTAGACTTTGTTCATTCCTTTGCTCCCTTCCGATTGAGGAAATGGTAACGAGTCAACGGGTAATAAGGCGATGAGTGATGCGCTGGCGTCGTGATGTTCGCTGCCTCGTTCCTCGTTGCCTCGTTACTCATCTCTTCTTCCAGGTGATGGAATAGCGCCACAGCAGATGCCTTCTCACCCTGGCTCCTGGCAGCACAGAGGCACAGGCCTGGCGTATTTGAGACAAGGTGGGATAAGAATCGCTGCGTCCGTGTTCAGCCCAAGCTTCTCGTACTTCGCGAGGTTCTCTCAAGCGACCAGTCTTGATCCATTTCAAGATGATGTTTGCCGGCACCGCTAACGCACTTGTGAGAACGTCGGATGGCCCTTCGGCTTGAAATAGATCGAGGATGATCAGGGTGCCGTTGATCTTCAGGGCCCCCGCCATTTTCGACAACGTTTCCTCAATCGGCAGATGATGCAGCGTCGCAATAGAGGCCACGCAATTGAACTGCTCAGTAGGAAACTCCCACGTCATTGCGTCGGCAACTTGAAAGTCAATGTTCGGATACTGCTTTGAGCGCTCTTTGGCAATGCGGATCATTTGCGGTGATAGGTCAAGGGCCAGCACCCGGTCTGAGCGCCTCGCCAGGAGGCGTGCAAATGCGCCTGTGCCGCAGCCAATGTCAAGTGCGTACGTGCAATGCGGCGGGAGTTGCTTCAACAGGAAGTCGTGGTAGTGACTATTGTGATCCCAGCCATCCCCTGAGAGCAGCGCTATTCGGTCGAAGTCTGTTCGGATCTTGGGCATTGACTCAGCCATTGATGTCCCTTCGCTGTTCAGCCCCCAACTTCACCAAAGTGGTTAGACGGCTCCTCAAGTGAAATCAAGGGTTGACCCGCTTTGCGCCTTCACTTTGACCATCTGAAACAGCAACTCCAGTCACCAAACGCTGGCCTGAGGTCATAAAGCGGACCACCATCGGTGGGCACATACAGGCGTGCGACTTGATATTCATCTTGAAAGACGGCGCCAGCACCATCTGGTGACCAGTGTATACTCACAGCAAAGTCAACCTTGGCTAATCCTTCGGCAGGATCATTGATTCTTCCAGCCAATGGAAGGCCATTTACCTTGTACGGTGTCAAACTATCTAATTGAACGAAGTACAAACCTCGCTCTGCATAGTTGGCGGTACTAGCGTTCAGCAACGCAAAGGCTAAGTGGTTATCTGTCACTTGTACTGGTGCTGTGGGGTAGTTTTCTGGAGCGACATCAATCACAAACTCCTTGTCAAGTGTTAGTGCCAATTCACTACTGGTCTCCACTCGCCAAATTTGACCGGACGGAGAGGTGCCAGCAAGGATGTCACCTGGTCGAACTGCAAACAACCGGCCATCCTGCATCCAGTTCACATGCGGCCCCCAGTAAGCAACCTCAAGCATATCAGGCAATTCAGCCGCCTGCCCCGTCTCAGTATCAATGACACCCCAGTTCCAACCTTCGAAATGGCCAATCCCCGCTAGTACATATCTCCCAAGTGGCGACCAGGCTCGTAGCTCAACGGTGCTGCTCCCCTGTACAGGGGAGACACCTATGGTGTGAGGTATCAGTAGTTGTGCGTCCCGCCCTAGTTCAGCCAACCACACAGCGTCGGCATCGCTCCAGATAATTGCACGGCTATCTGGAGACCACAGAAACCCCATGCAGCTTCGCCAGGCTTCTTGTGAGCGTTTTTCACTGCAAAAGCCGACTTCGATTCGCTGACGCGGCGCCTCAGTTTGCATAGCATAGATCACACCATAACCATAGCCACCGGCTGCTAGGCGAGGCTGTAGAGAAGCCAGGTGCAGCTTGTTCCCAGTTGTATCAGAGGGCAGCGTGCCTGGTGAAATGTAGGCAATCCACGCCCCATCTGGCGAAATAGCCAACCCCCAGAATTGGCCTGTTCGCTCGGATAGCAGCAGAGACACAATCTGATCTGTACCCAAGTCAAGCAGGGCCACTTCGTACTCAGGCACTGTCTTTCTCCGTTCCAACACGATCCTTTGGCCGTCGGCATTGACTGAGAATGCCTTAATCCCGCCATAACTTGCCCAAGGCTCCACGCCAACCAACACTTCAAGCTGGCTAGTTGCGTGATTCCAGCGTACCAATCCACTCTCGCTAACAAAAAGGAGGTTATGGGTAATGGGTGGAAGTTGGTAAGCTGTTGCTGGTTGAATAGAAGGAACGGTGGTCGGCATGCTCACTGGAGGAACAGTTGGAGTAGGAGGCGATGTCGGTGATGGAGCAGAGGTTGGCACAGACAGCGGAGTTGATGTCTGCATCGAAGTTAATGTGGGTGCTATAGTCGTTCCACAGGACACCGACCCACTTGTAAGGGCCATGATAGCAATTAGCATGATAATGGTCTTCTTCACCGCTATACTCCTTCGAGCCGTCCAACAACTGTTAGCCGGCGTTGCCAGCATCCAGTACACCTACTTTGGCACCAACACACGAGGCAACTTTGTTCGCGAGCGGCCCATAACGGCTAATGTGGAACCTACACATTTACCACGAATACTTTCGACGATATAGGTTTTGAGCAAGTCCCACGACTTCATCAACGAGCGAAGCGAGCTGTTCCACTGTAGTAACAAGTTCTTCCGATGTAGCACCTGCTTCTCCGAGAAGACGACTGGCAGCCTCACCATAATTCGCAGGTCGAATGTTGAACGATTCAATTGCTTCGATAGCATTCTTGTCGCTGATGAAATACACTTCGTTGAGAGCAAACAGCCCTTGGGTCAAATGGCATAGGATGCGCGCAACACAGCCAACGGTATTGTAAACATCGCCCCGCTTCGCAAATCCTTTCGCATGGGAGAGCGTGAATTGGGCGCCCCACAGCGATTCATTCACAATCGCTTCTTTGAGTTTCTGTGGATAGGTAGCGACAGCTTCTTTCAACGGCACTAACATGCCCTGAGGGTCATAGATGGGAAGACAGGTCTCTGTCTCGGCGAGATAAATGACGTTATGAAACCCGTAGGTTGGCTGTTGCCAGTAATCCCACTCAACTCGACCCTGCTGTGCTTCCGCTATAACCCGTTTGATGTGATCAATGTTGCGGTAGAGCAGATCAATTCGCCCATTTTCAATCGCAATCCAAGCGCCACCATTGACCCATGGTCCCCATTCGTAGAAATCTGTGACAGTGGGAGACCCGTTCACGTCGAAATGCTCAACGACCTGCCGCAGTTTACCAACTGAAAACGGAGCCTGTTCTCGGTAATAGATGCCAAGATCAACGTCTGAGTCCGGACGAGCGGTGCCGCGAGCGTATGAGCCTGCAAGCACTACAGCTTGAACGCCTGCAAGTCCTGAAACCGCTGCGACAATCTTTTCGACGATTTGCCGCTTGTCATCAGGCAAGTTTTGCAGTACTTCGTCTCTAGTGGTGTGCGTCTTCATTTCTGATCTGACTACTGAGTGGGGTTCTCCATCTTGTAACGCCGCCCGACAACGATCAGCCGGCTCCAATACACCTACTTTGGCACTACCACCCGAGGCAATTCCTCTGGTTTGTCCATCTCGCCGGTCATGTAGACGTAGGTGCGGTCTTGCCGATTGCTGAAAGCGGCGTGGCGGCCGTCCTTGTCCAGGGCCACGACGTTCATCCCGCCCAGGTAAGGGCTGGCCAGGGCGTGGAGGTCTTCCATGGCCTCCCGACCGGCTTCCTCCAAAGATAGTCCCATCTTCAGGTAGAGGACCACGCTGCGGGCGGTGCCAGACAGGATGGCCATCTCGCCCAGACCGGTGCAGGCGGCCGCACCGTACCGATTGTCGGCGTAGTTGCCAGCCCCGATGAGGGGCGAATCGCCCACGCGACCTGGGTACTTCCAACCCGGGCCGCTGGTGCTCACCCCGGCGCAGATGTTGCCGTCGGCGTCCTGGGCCAGGAAGTTGACTGTACCCCCGGCCCGCTGTGATTCCCTCACCCGTTGTACCCACTGACGCAAGTCTGGCTCTTCCTGCAGATTCGCCAGCACTGCCTCTGGTATCGCCTGGCGCAGTTGCTCTTCCCAGGTCTCCCGGGCATTCTCGGTCAATAGCTCTCGGCGCTGGAAGCCCATCTCGGCGGCGAAGCGCTCGGCGCCAGAACCGGCCAGCAGGACGTGCGGCAACTCCTCCATCACCTTGCGGGCGATGGATATGGGATGCTCGTAGCCCTGCAAAGCGGCCACCGCACCGGCCGCCAGGGTCCGCCCGTCCATGATGCTGGCATCCAGCTCCACCTGGCCCAGCAGGTTGGGAATTCCCCCCAGGCCTACGGTGTTATCCTGAGGATTGCTCTCCACCAGGCGAATGCCAGCCTCCACCGCGTCAATGGCTGAGCCGCCGTTTCTCAGCACCTCCATCGCGGCCGAGATACCCACCTTGCCGTTGCTGCTGGCTACAATGATCAACTTGCTCCTCCCGTAAAACGATGTCCAATATCCAATATCCAATCTCCAATCTCTAATCTCCCCCCCCCGACCTCTCCTCCAGAATCTCTCTCGCCCTCTGCGCTGCCCTTGCCCGGTGGCTGATCCTGTTCTTGGTCTCTGGCGGCAGCTCGGCCATGGTCATTTCGTATTCCTGGAAGTAGAAGACGGGGTCGTAGCCGAAGCCGTGCTCTCCCTTAGGCTCGAAGGTGATGATGCCTTCGCAGGCTCCCTCGGCAGTGCGAACCTGCCCCTCCGGCGTGGCCACGGCGATGACGCAGCGGAAGCGAGCTGTCCGTTCCTCCCAGGGCACTTCTTGCAGCTTCTCTAGGAGCAACTGATAGCGGTCTTCGTCGCTGGTTCCACTTCCGGCGTAGCGGGCCGAGCGTATCCCTGGCTCGCCGCCGAGGGCATCCACCTCCAGTCCCGAGTCATCGGCCAGAGTCAAGAGACTGCTGGCCCTGGCGTAAGCGGCGGCCTTCAGCCTGGCGTTCTCAGCGAAGCTCTCTCCCGTTTCGGCCACTTCGATGTCCAGGCCCTCCTGGGCGGGGTAAGTCAGCTCCAGGGGCAGGCCAGCCAGCAGTTCCTGGTATTCTCCGACTTTGCCGGGGTTATGAGTGGCTATCAGCAGTTTCATCATCATCTCGGTTGACAAATTTTTCCAAGCGTAGTATATTTAGAGTGTCAAATCATACCGAAGGAGGAACCAACCGTGTCCGTATTCAAGAGAGACAAATTCAAGCCTCCCCCGCCGGGCCAGGTGGAGACGGTGGTAGGCCCCACCACCAATTTCAAAGGCGCCGTCCAAAACGACGGCGGACTGCGCGTTGACGGCGTCTTCGAGGGATTGGTGGAGACGGGCGGCAATTTCATCATCGGTGAAGAGGCCAAAGTAATGGCCGACGTCGTCGCTTACAATGTTTCGGTGGCGGGGTCGGTCAAAGGCAACATCAAGGCCAACCGGGTGGAAATCCTGTCCACGGGCCGTGTCTGGGGCGATGTCACTGTGAAATCCTTCCTGGTTGATGAGGGAGGTTTCGTCCGTGGTGAAATCATCATGGAGGGCGCTGAGTTCAAGCCCCCTATCACCAAGGCCCCCGACCTGGCGCCCAAGACCGCTGATGTCGAAAAAGACGAGAGCGTTTGAATCCTGATCAGCATAGACGCCGATTGGCGGACTACGAGCCCAGTCGAGGGAAGACTATCCTCGATTGGGCTCTTTTGTTAGAACAACGGATTGGCGGGATTTACGGATCGGTGGCACGAATCCGCCAATCCTGCCCATCCGTGTTCTTAGACCCAAAGCAGCCACGTAACCGAACCCGCCCAGGTACAAGAGCAAGAAAGGCACAGCATAGTAGTTGCCCGTGGCTAATGCTACTATCACGGCGATCAGGGAGTACAGGCTCAAAAGAGCCTCGCCCAGCGTCATCCAGTTGAGAGGCAAGGCATAGTGGCTCTCGGCCCAGCGGTCGGCGCGATCTTCGAGGCCGAACTTGGGCGTGCGTTGGAAAAGGTTGGGCCGCCTGGTAAGGGCCTCGCCAACGGCCAGGGCGTTGTTCAAAGCTATCCCCGTGCCCAGTAGGACCAGGAAGGGGAAATAGGCCAGCCTCCGACGCCAATCGAGATAAGCGTCCCACTGCGAGAGGGCGAAAAGCAGGGGTGGCCCCAGGCTGCCCAGGCCGAGATACAATAGCGGAAGGCGCGTCACGCCCTGCCCAAGCAGCAAGGGCAATGTCAGCAGCAGCAAGATCAGCATCAGGGGGTGGATCAGATAGTTGCTCAGATGGATCAGCCCCTGCAGGCGCACAAAGGTTGGTCGCGGTGTTCTCAGCAGAGTGCTCCAGTGTTTCAAGAGACACTGAATGGAGCCTTTGGCCCAACGGAACTGCTGGCGCTTGAAGGCGTTGATCTGCGGCGGGATCTCGGCCGGGGAGACCACCTCGGGCAGATAGAGAAGCTGCCATCCGCCTAACTGGGCCCGGTAGCTCAGGTCCAAATCCTCAGACAGGGTATCGCCCTGCCAGCCCCCGGCTTCCTCGATGCAGCTTTTTCGCCACACGCCCGAAGAGCCGTTGAAGTTCATGAACAGCCCTGAGCGCTGGCGAGCCGTCTGTTCCACCACGAAGTGGCCGTCCAGGGCCAGGGCCTGGGCTCTGGTCAGGGGCGAGTAGTCGGCGTTGATGTGGCCCCAGCGGGTCTGCACCAGCCCCAGGCGAGGCCGGCCCTGAAAATGGGGGATAATGCGCCGCAGGAAGTCCGGGTCAGGCACGAAGTCGGCGTCGAAAATGGCGATGAACTCCCCCGTGGCCGTTTCTGTGCCTCGCTGCAAGGCCCCGGCCTTGAAGCCCGTCCGCTCAGGGCGGTGGATCAGGACGATGTCAATTCCCCGCTTTCGATAATAATCCACGCGAGCTTGAGCCAGGGCCGTCGTCTCGTCGGTGGAATCGTCCAGCACCTGGATCTGGAGCTTGTCATGGGGATAGTCCAGGCGCGTCACGGCATCAATCAGGCGTTCCACCACGTGGAGCTCGTTGTAGACGGGCAATTGCACCGTCGCGGGCGGCGCGTTGGTGAGGGGGGGAGGAGGCTGGTGCTCGCGCGGCGTCCTGAGCCCGTCGAAGGAGCGATGGCGCAGGTAGAGCAGCACTATGATCAAGGAGTTGAGTCCATAGGTTGCCAACAGTACTGCCGTGAATCCGTAAACGATGGCCAAAACCGACAAAGCATGCCTCCAGAGTTGCCTTCCGCGCGGTTGGAAGTATACCATCATTTGGCGATTGTGACAAACTTTAGTGATTGCCATTTGGTCTGAAAACGGATATAATATCCTTTGGACAGGGTTGTTTGCCTGAGGATATTCCAAGAATTCAGCCCCGTCGTTGCGTTACCTGCAACATGCTTCCTGTATAGTGATGATAAATCACAAAACAGGAGGCGTACAATGGCGCGGAAGACAGGCAAGCGACGGGTGGAAATGATCGCCCAGGCAGTGCAGAGCAACCCAGGCAGACGAGCGGGATACATTGCCCAAAGACTTGGTTTGCACCGTTCATCGGTGATGCGGTCTCTGCCGGCATTGGAGGAGGCTGGTATCCTGCTGGCAGAAGATGGCCGTGGCCGACTTTTTTACGTTGGACGGCGAAAATCTTGAATGCGGCAAGTGAAAATGTTGCGGAATGGACGAGCTGATGTGGTATAATAGTAGCAGGTGACATCTCTGTTGCACTGGAGGCGGACGTATGGAACGAGCGCCCAATAAAGCCGAACGGTTGTTGCAGTTGGAGCAGTTGTTGCTTGCCTTCCCCGAGGGGTTATACAAGGCAGAGATCGCCCGGCGCTTAGGTGTACACCGCGCAACGGCGGGGCGTTACATTGACGAACTGAGTCTACGCATTCCTATCTGGCAGGACGGCAATTTGCTCGGCATCAATCGCGATGACTACTTGACTCATGTAAGGCTGACCATTCACGAGAGCATGGCTTTGCACCTGGCGGCCCGCCTGATGGCCACTCGCACCGATAAGCACAACCCTCACGCAGCATCGGCCATGCGCAAGCTGGGCCACGCCTTACACCGATTGGCCCCGTTGGTAAGTCAGCACCTGCTGGCCTCGGCTGAGGTAATGGATGGTCAGGCCCAGCGTCATGATCCTGTCTATCTGAAGGTGCTGGAGACGCTGACGCGAGCCTGGTCCGACGGTCGGGTGGCCCACCTATGGCACCGGATGGCCGATGGTCGGGTGTTCGACTACGACTTTGCCCCTTACTTCATTGAGCCCTACGCCGTGGGCCAGACGACCCACGTCATCGGCTGGCGAGATCCGCCCGGCGCACTGCGTACTTTCAAGTTGGAGCGGATCCAACGCATCGAGCTAACGGATAGAGAGTACACCATCCCAGAGGATTTCGATCCCCGCGAGAAGCTGGCCGATGCCTGGGGTATCTGGTACACCGAGGCGGAGCCGGTGGAGGTGGTGTTGCGCTTTCACCCCCGCGTGGCGCACCGCGTGCGGGAGACGCAGTGGCATCGCTCAGAGCAAGTGGAGGAGCAGCCGGACGGAAGCCTGCTCTGGCGGGCGCGGGTGGCCGAACCGCAGGAGATGGTGCCGTGGATTCGGGGGTGGGGGGCGGATGTGGAAGTGGTGGCGCCGGAGGCACTGCGGGAGATGTTGACAAGCGAAGCCCAACGTCTGGCTCTGCTGTACGGGACGGGAGAGGTCACGTCCCCGCCCCTCTACCAACTCCTGTGGGCCAAGACTGATAAGGCCAAAACCACCACTCACCCACTCATCTGCCACCTGATTGACGTGGCTCAGGTTACGCGCGCGCTGTGGGACGATGTGCTGACGGACAGCATCCGCGCCCAATTCGTCGAGGCTTTGGGACTGGACGTGGACGCCGCCGGGCGATTGCTCGCTTTCTGGGCCGGGCTGCACGATCTGGGAAAGGCCAGCCCCGCTTTCCAGCGCCTGCACAAACCGGCGGAGGCCTCGCTAAACGCTGCCGGATTATCCTTTCCCAAGCTGTTCACACAGGAACCGTGCTATCATGGGACAATCTCTGCCAGTGTCCTTGAGAAACTTCTTGAAACGGAGGCTGGCTTGCCCCGCCGCCTGGCGAAGAAGATAGCGCGGGCCATGGGCGGGCACCACGGTGCCTGGCCCTCGCCCAGAGACTTGCAATGCCTCAAATCCGCGCAGGTGGGCGGTGACGACTGGGGTGCCGTCCGGCAGGACCTACTGTACGCGATGGGTACGCTCTTTACGCCGCCAATTGTTGAGCGGCTTGGCGCCACGTTGCAAGAGGAGAACGCCCTACTAACATTGCTCTCCGGCCTCACCTCCACCGCCGATTGGATCGGCTCAATGGAGCGCTATTTCCCCTACTCGGTAGGGCCGATAGACCTGGCACGCTACGCTGAACACGCCGCAACCCAGGCCCGCCGGTCGCTGGAAGAGTTGGGCTGGATTGGGTGGCAGCCGCCTACGGAGGGCATCTCATTTCACGATCTGTTCCAGCTTGAGCCTCGCCCGATGCAAGAGGCCGTCGTGGGCCTGGCGGAACGACTAGACCGGCCCGCGTTGGTGATCATAGAAGCGCCGACCGGCACCGGCAAGACGGAGGCCGCGCTCTACTTGGCCGATCATTGGGCACACTTCTGCCAGCAACGTGGCCTTTACGTGGCCATGCCCACCATGGCCACCAGCAACCAGATGTTCCGTCGCGTCCAAGAAGTACTGGCCCGCCGCTACCCAACCAGCCTGGTCAACCTGCACCTGATCCACAGCCAGGCACGGTGGCGGGACGATATGCAGGCGTTCCGCTTGGACACCGCCGATGAGCGCAAGGGCGGCACTGTGGCCGCGATGGCTTGGTTCCTGCCGCGCAAGCGTAGCCTGCTGGCCACTTTTGGCGTCGGCACGGTGGACCAGGCCCTGCTGAGCGTGCTGCAAACCCGCCACTTTTTCGTCCGGCTCTTTGGCCTGAGCCATAAGACGGTGATCTTTGACGAGGTCCACGCCTACGACACCTACATGTCCACCATCTTTCAACGGCTGCTGGGCTGGCTGCGCACCGTCGGTGCTTCCGTGGTCATCCTCTCTGCCACCTTGCCAGCACAGACCCGCCGCGAACTACTCCAGGCCTACGCCGGGATGCCAGTAATGGAACCATCCGCCGTCCCCTACCCAGCCATCACCTGGACAACGGGCGAGCAAATCGGCGTCGTACCACTGGAGACCCCGGCCATCCGCACGGTAGCGCTGGAGTGGATCGAGCGGAAGCCCGAGACCATCGTCAACCGCCTAGCCGATGAACTGCACGACGGTGGCTGTGCGGCGGTCATCTGCAATACCGTGAGGCGCGCCCAAGAAGTGTACAAGGCACTCAAAACGGCCAGCATTGTGCCAGAGCAAGATTTGACTCTATTTCACGCCCGTTTCCCCTTTGCTTGGCGGGATGAGATCGAGCAAAAGGTCCTTTCTTGCTTCGGAAAAGAGGGCCACCGCCCGCGCAAAGCCATAGTCGTCGCCACCCAGGTCATCGAGCAGAGCCTCGACCTGGACTTTGACCTGATGATCACCGACCTGGCTCCGGTGGACCTGATCCTGCAGCGCGCCGGTCGGCTGCACCGCCACCATCGGGACGGTCGCCCCGCGTCCCTCTCCACGCCGCGCCTACTGATCACCACGCCTGCAGACAGGGATGGTGTGCCCGATTTCGGCCGAGATGTCTACGTCTACGAGCGCTACATGCTGCTGCGCTCCTACATGGCCTTGCAGGGGCGCAACCATGTTACCCTGCCCGCAGACACGGAAGCGTTGATCGAGGCCGTCTACGGCGACGAGGAACCACTCGCCGATGGCCTGACCAAGGCTCTGGTCGCTGCGCTGGCCGACGCCCGGCAGCGGATGCAACGCCACGAGGAACAGCACGTGTACAAGGCCAGAACGAAACTGGTTCCTGCCCCTCAGGCTGACAACCTGCTGACCCAAGGCAGTTTGGCGCTGGAGGAGGATAGCCCTGAATTGCACGAGGCATTCCAGGCATTGACCCGTCTGATTCCACCAGGGGTTTCCTTGGTCTGCCTCCACCGGACAGCCGCCGGGCTGACGCTAGAGACAGACGACAGCGGGCCAGTGGTGGACCTGACACAAGAGCCAGAGCCGGATTTGACCAAACGACTTGCTCGGTATACACTAAACGTGACCCATCAACCGGTGGTGCAACACTTTCTGGCGCAGCCAGTGCCCATCGGGTGGCGCGACCATCCACTGTTGCACAACCATCGAGCAGTTATCTTCACCGATGGTCTCTGTCCGCTCGCAGGCACGCCTTACACACTCCGGCTGAGCCACGAAATAGGACTGGAAGTTGAGAAGGAGCCAAAATGAACCCAACATTCGACCTACTGCAATCTCCCTGGGTGCCTTGCATCCGGGCCGACGGTGCGCCCGTGGAACTGGGGCTGCGCGACGCGCTGGCCCAGGCACACGAACTACGCGCGCTGCATGACGAATCGCCTTTGGTGATGGCCGCGCTCCACCGGCTGCTTCTGGCCTTGCTGCACCGCGCCTTTGGGCCAGCCACCTACGACGAATGGGCTACGCTCTGGAAGGCTGGTCAATGGGACGCGGCGCAACTCGATGCCTACCTGGACTGCTGGCGCCACCGCTTTGACATTTTTGACCCGGAACGCCCTTTTTACCAGGCCCCCGACGAGCGCGTCAAACCCAAGTCGGTCGTCAGTCTCATCCACGACGTGGCCTCCGGCAACAACCCCACACTGTTCGACCACCACACCGAGGCGGGGGGCATCACCCTCACCCCAGCGCAGGCCGCCCGCATGCTCGTCGCTGCCCAGGTTTTTGGCCTGTGCGGAACAAAAGGCCCGACAATGCAATTCACCGATGCTCCGTGTGCACGCGGCGTCATTTTCTTGGTGCAAGGTGAGACGCTCTTTGAGACCCTCGCCCTCAACTTGGTGCGCTACACAGACGATGCGCCCCTGCCGCGCTGGCCCGATGACCGCCCGGCCTGGGAAATGGACGATCCGTTCACTCCCGACCGCTCCGTGCCGCGCGGCTACCTGGACTATCTCACTTGGCAGAACCGGCGCGTCCTACTGCTGCCCGAAGCAACGACCGATGGCGTCGTCGTGCGCCAGGTGACGATAGCCCCAGCCCTGCGCCTGGATAGCGGCGTCCTAGACCCGATGAAGCACTACCGCAAGGATGAGAAACGTGGCCCGTTGCCCCTGCCCTTCACTGAGGGCCGTGCCCTCTGGCGCGATAGCGCCGTGCTCTTCCGACTGCATGACGAGGGGCACCAACCGCCATACGCATCAAGCTAATAACAACTAGTCAAGTCCGAGCCACGGGATAGGG
>CAZVCJ010000055.1:0-23323 GCA_964625745.1 uncultured Anaerolineae bacterium
AAAGTAGGGATATATGGCAAGGCCCTGAAAGGTCCTATTGCCATCTACTGATACTCGTCTTGCCCGATCTCGATCCAGCCTTGGGTGGTAACCCAATGAGCAATGTTAGGATAGGTTTTTGAGAATTGACTTTTCATAGGCTTGTCTTGCCGACCTTTCTGAGAGTAATCGCTGGCATATTCGCAGCCTCTACACCTCAAACGTGAGACGTAGGTTGGCTCCCTGATGTGGCCCCTCTTGTTGGATCAGGCGGACGCTTTCGTGTTGCTCGAACTTGGCAACTGCAAGAGGGGCACAGACCGCTGGCATTCGGTTGTTCAATCCCGTTGCCTTGTGAACGTTGCCTGCTCGCAGATCACCCCAAGCTCAATGCTTCTCATAACTCTTGATTAGTGAGCTACAAGGCGAATGGCACCGATCTCGGTTCACGCCAGTCGTCAACTGCTTGACGCGCCTGCCAATGTACTGGTTGACCACGTGCTGGCCATTCTTCCCCTCTGCATCGATTTCCCGCATGACGCGGCAATACAGCGCGTACCGCTCAGGGCTCCCTTCAATCGTCACAAAGACCCGATCGGTGATGTCTGTGGGCCATGTCGGCCCATAGTCGCGCAGAATCTCCTGTAGCAACCTCTCGATATCTTGCAGCATGCTCATTCACTCCTCTCAGCCGGTTTCTCAATCACCGGCGTTTCGTTTCAGGATATCCTTGACTTGGCTTGGCTGCTTACACGGCTCGAACTCCCACCGCCCCATCTGTCCCCAGTGAGTCACCGCCTTGGCCCAACGGCGGGCGGCTTCGTACTTGGCGCGATCTTGCTCCTTCTCATATCCCTTAACTTCGAGCATCAGCATGGTTCTGTTGGTTAAGCGGACGAGAAAGTCGGGTAGGAAGTCATGCTGGGCACCGGCATAGTCGTAGGGGATGGCAAGGTCCAGGTGGTCGTTGCGGGCGTAGGCTTGCACCAGCGGCGATGTCTCCAGGTAGAAAGCGGTCGAACTCTCCCAGGTCTTGGCATCCAGCACGACGTGGCTGATGTGGCTCTTAATGGTCGCCCGGCAAGGACGCACAGTTCGGAAAAGCACTTCCGAAGTAGAGCCGCGCGGCCGGAAGCGCTCGATGACTGGTAGCAGTGGTACTTCGCCTTGGGCATCGTCGGGCAGTACGGCGGTTGTCAACCGTTCGACTATCAGTTGGACGTACTTCTCCAGTCCGATCTCACGCCGGTCGGCAATCCCGTAGTCTACCCTGCGGTCCAGGTAGGCCCGCACTGCCTTCAGAACCTGGGTAAAGAGTAGATGGCGCGCGTGATACTGGAATTCCCGGCTGCCAACCAGCGAGTTGGTAATGCGTCGAGCGATCTCGTATTCAATCTGTTGCACGCGCACGGTCTCGTAGAACTCGGCGCGGGTCTGGATTACTGCCTCCCCCGGCCCGGCCAGACTGGGGGCGCCGGTCCGATAACCAACCTGTGCCCGCGAAATGACCTCGGTCGGTTCCTTGGTTGGCTCGACGGTCAGCGGCTCGACAGCGTCAACGTCCACCCGGATGCGATCCCGCACTTCAAAGACGTACCCTTCGACGCGGGGGAACTCGATCTTGAACTCGGATTCGCGCTCCTTGAGTGCCTGTACCAGGGTAGTCTCCTTTGGCGACGGCGAGGGGCCACTCGGCTTCTTCTTGACCGGGATCACCTCGAAGGGGATGCCGTATATATCCACGTATTCCTCGACGCTAAAGTCATCGTAGTTCATGCGTCGCAGTCCGCGCCCAACTACCTGCTCGCACAGCAATTGCGACTGGAAGGCACGCAAGCCCAGGATTTGGGTCACGTTGTGCGCGTCCCAGCCCTCGGTGAGCATACCCACCGAGACCACGCAGCGTACCCCCTCGCCCGGTTCGTCCTTCTTACCCACTGTCGCCACTTTGCGCCGCAGGGCCTCGGCTGCCTCCTGACGTGTGACGCCTTCTCGCGCCTGCTCTGCCTCGTCGAGCAACTTGGAGTCAATGCGTAGCGTTACCTCTTGTCCTGGCTGGTTTTGCAGCAACTCGGGGAAGACACGCCCCTGCTCGGCGATGAACTCATGGAGCACGCTGGCGATACTGGTGTTGTCACAGACGGCGATCATCGCCGGCGGCACATCATAGCCCTGGGTCTCCCACTCCTCAAATTTGCGCTTCCACTCGCCGGCTAGTTGTTGTAGCGCTCCCTCGGCCTCGCGGACGACAGCCTCCGGCTTGGGCTTGCGTCGAGCTTTGGCGCGTTCTTTTGGGGGGAGGGCCTGGTTGATCGCCTCCCACAGGCGGAAGTACTTGGGGATGGGCTGACCGGTGTCGTCGGCCACCGGCACACGGGGAATCTTGACGATCCCGCTCTCAATGGCGTCTACGAGGCCAAAGTCGGAGACAAGCCAGGGGAACGGGGAGCCCTCTTCGTAGCCACTGCCCTGGATGTAGAACGGCGTGGCCGAAAGGTCCATGCAGAAGTTGATGCCGCGCGCCGCGTTGATGCGGTCCAACCCACTGACCCAGACTGTAGCCTGTTCCTTTTCCGCTTTGAGCTGGCGCTTTTCGGCGGCGCTCAGATACTTGGTAGCCTCTGTGTCTACCTCGTAGGGAGCCGGACGGTAGGCGTGGTGGGCTTCGTCGTTGAGCACCAGGATGTTCTTCTTGCTGCCTAGATCGCGTAACACCCGGTTAGCAAATGCCTTGTCGCTCTCCTCCCCGCGCTGAACTACGCTCCGCTTGCGACTGTCGTCCTCCGGGGCCAGCGCGTGCCAGTTGGTGATGTAGATACGGGCCTGTCCCAGTACGTCGAGCAACCCGCGCGGCACCACATCGAACGCCTCGTAGTAGTTGCCCCGCTCGCCGGGGATGAGCGCTCGCTCCGGCTCTTTTAATGCGCTGCGATTCTCGCCCGGCTGAGCGACTGCGCCGCCTAGCCGCTCTCGTACCGTCAGATTGGGACAGAGCACCAGGATGGCGTCCGAAAAGCGGCGATCCTGAGGATTCTGCACCTTGTTCATCACCGACCAGGCGATGAGCATGGCCATCACCACAGTCTTGCCAGAGCCGGTAGCCATCTTTAGGCCGTAGCGGGTCAGGGGATTGTAGCCTTTGAGCAGGCTGGCTTCGTCGAGGGGCTGATCTTGGGGTATCCGCAATCCGCGTCGTTGTGCGGCGTGGACCTCGGTCAGCCAGATGACGGTCTCAGCAGCCTCGCGTTGGCAGAAGAACAGTTTGCGCTCCCGTCCCGGGCGGTTCCAGTAGGTCAGCAGTTGACGGGTGATAGGGGTGACGCCGGTATAGCCCGCCTTGCGCCATTCGCCGACGCGATGGCGTATGGTGTTGACCAGTTCCAACTGCACGAACTGCTCTTCGGCCAGGAATGATAATTGACGCTCGTCAGGGCGACGGCGGGCGCGGAAGTAGTAGCCCGCCGGGCGACGGCCCTCCATCACCACCGGCTGGCCCGAATCCGGCTCGTAGATCCAGTAACGGGTCGGCTCTTCGAAAGGGTCGTTGAGGATGGGTTGGTCAACAGCGAGGTTCATGATTCCACCTTCTTGCTCTCTGCCCGTCTGAGGATTAACTTCAGGGCCTCAGGCTGGGGGAGCAACTCCACGTCTCCACCCAGGGCGCGCGTTTCACGCACCAGCATCAAGAAGCCCTCGCCCCGTGATTCCATCAATGCTCTACCGGTAATCGGGCTCTCGTAGTCACGCAAGAATCCAGTCAGCGCCTGGTTGCGACGGTAGGGCTGTGCTCCGGCGAACAGGTTTTCGGGGCGCAACGTGTTGTGCAAGCCACCGGGATTAGAAATCTCGATGCGATCATCAAAGACCATCACGCGCACATTGGAGCCTGACAGTTGGTAGTCCCGGTGAACGACAGCGTTTACAATCGCCTCGTGAACGGCGCGCAGTGAGAAGGCTGGGTGGTCCAGTCGCCCTTCGTGTGTTTTCTCGGCCGCTACAGGGATATACCGTTCCACAAAGCGCGTGGCTTCGACTATCTGCTCTGGCACCGGCCCTTCGAACAGCTTGCTGTCCAGTTGCGCGTTGGCGTCGGCTACGTGGCCTCGATAGAGCACACACTGTACGAACGCGCCCGGTAGATAAGTCGTAATCGGGGCGCGGCCCAAGAGCAGTAACCCAACCACTGTGGGAGCGACCTGGCCGTTGTCCAGACGGGCAGCCAGGTTGAGATTGACCAATCGAAACTCCGCCCATGATGCTTCTATGCTGTCCTCAGGGCCGAAACGATGTTGGCAATAGTCTCCAAACAGATTCATGTCCAGCGCGCTCAGATCAACTGTGGGTATAGCGCGTTCTTCAAAAGGCTGTCCCATCTGCCGCCGCTCCAGCAGCCTCGCCAACTGGTCGGGCCGCAGGTCTTGCTTGTGAGAACCTATGGGTGTCATCCAACGACCGCCGGAGGTCCGGTGCACGTAGGGGCTCTTGGGCACGGCTACTTTCAGGCAGAGGTGAGTCGTTTCTGATGCATCCGCGAGCTGCTTCCAATCGGGGATGATATACACCGGCGGCTCGCAATTGTGCTGAGAGATGTTCACTACCCACTGTTCCAACAGATCTGCCTTATGCGGATCCACACCAACTATCTCTCGACTATCGTTGACTCCAAAGATCAAGACGCCTCCCTCGGTATTGGCAAAGGAACAGAACACGCGCGCAATGCCCTCGGACGCTCTGGCCCTTTCACCTGTGAACTGTGGAGAGTTGCCTCTGAAAACGACTTCCTTGAATTCGAGATAGGCATCCTCGCCGGCAGCGATTTCGGCCAGGAGTTCAGATGTGGTATCGTACATACGCTACCTCCTTCTTCTCTCACAATCGTAGTCCGTACGGGTTTACCGATTTGTCCAACAACCAAAGACTCGACACACGACCAGGACCGGCAGCAAAAGGATTCTCGATCAGTGGGTCGGCTGCAGCGAGTTGGTAAACGCGCCCATGTTGGGAAAGTACAGTTATTGTTGCTAGCGAGACCTTCTTGCCCGGTTATTCTAGCCACTCAGCGAGTTCCATCTCCAAAGCCTGCAAAGCCTCATCTACGGTTTCATGGTCATCACTGCTCTCCCAGACCATGCCACCTTCATCAAGCGCTCTCACTAATGAGGTGCTATACTCGTCTTGGCCGATTTCGATCCAGCCTTGGGTGGTAACCCAGTGAGCAATGTTGGGATAGATTTCTGAGAACTGGCTCTTCATAGGTTTATCCTCCCGTCTCTTTGAGGCTAATTATGGTAAGACCAGCAATCCCGTTCTGGGAAGTGGACGAAGCCACGTTCGTCAATGGTCAGATCGTGCTGCTCAGCCAGGTATTCCATCCGACCCTCGCGTATCTCACGCTCGATTTCGTCCTGGTGATCCAGGTAGTAACCGATAGCATCGTGTACCCAGGAAGGATGCAGATGAGGGTAACTCTCCAGGATTTCGTCAACGGTATCGCCGGCTTTGTAGAGGCCAGCGATCAGAGACACGGTGATCCCCGTCCCGCGAATGATGGGCCGCCCTCCTCGTTTTCCAGGAACGCGGGTGATGTAGGGACGTTCAGCGCTCATCCTTCTTCGCCCCGGATCCTCACGCGAGCTTCCTTGATGATCCATAGGTGATGTCTAACCGGCTCCCGTGTTATCAGTGGAATTACCCGGCGGAAGACAGCAAGGAGATGACGCTTATCCTGCCGACGCACGCGGAGCACCATTAACCCCGGAAATCGCTGCGGTGGATAAGTGCGAACATCCGCAAAATCCAGGTCCAGTGTGACCAGGGCTCGCCCCTCCTGCAAACATGCCTCAATGATGTGGAGGTCGTCCTCACCTCTCAGCTCCTGGTCCACGACCGTTGTGGCATCATGGTGAGCCGACCGGAGAAGATCGGCCATCTCCACGGGCAGGTTCTCATCAATCTTGAACTTCATGCGGGGGCTCCTACTGTCACCAGAACGATGCGTTCGCGCGCCAGTTCTGCCGCATAAGCGATAGCGGCCTGAACATCTTGCAGACTCAGCGAGGGATAGCTTGTCAGGATTTCTTCTGGACTGACACCTGCAGCCAGATTATCCAAGACGACCGAAACCATTATCCGCGTGCCCTTGATGCAGGCTTTGCCATGACAAACCAAAGGGTCTACCGAGATTCGTTCTTGCCAGTTCATTCCTTGACCTCCATTGTTGAGCTTCACCTATTGTGCACCTTCCTCACCCCGCCGCCTTCCAGCCATTCGCGCGCACGGGAGCCGTTCTGCTCAGAATTTGGATCTACTGATTCTGTACCCGATTGTTCTAACCACTCGGTCAGTTCTATCTCCAAAGCCTGCAGAGCCTCATCCACAGTTTCGTGGTCGTCACTGCTCTCCCAGATCAGGCCGCCTTCATCAAGCGCTCTCACCAATGAGGTGCTATACTCGTCTTGGCCGATTTCGATCCAGCCTTGGGTGTTGACCCAATGGGCAATGTTAGGGTACACTTTTGAGAACTGGTTTTCCATAGGCTTGTCTTACCATCCTTTTGAGGCTGATTGTGGTAGGGTCGCCAGTTGCCCAATAGCCCCCGCACAGACCTGTACTGAGTTTGTCGAACTATCCCGTTTTACCCAACCGCTTTGACAAATGCATCAAATAAGCCCAGGTCCTTGTACTGATCGAACTTTTCATCCAATGTGAGGTACACTTGTGTGCTAGTACTGATGCTAATTCATCTGTGGACTATCTTAGGTATGCCGCTCTGGCTGACGAAACGGCTTGCCCATCCGAGGCCAGCAGTTTCGTAATTCAACGGGTCTCTTGGAGGGCGTTTCTGAGGATACGTAATCAGAACTTGATCCGTAGCCCGCGTGAGAGCCACGTAGAACAGCCTCTTTTTCTCGTCCATATCGTTTTCGGCTGCATCACCTGGAAGCCAAGCATCTTCCAGACCTGGCATTACAACAGTCTTCTTGGTTAGACCCTTCGATCCATGCATTGTCAGACATAGAACAGCACGTGGGTCCTCGGGCGGTAGCGCCGACTCTGGAATGAGAGTATCACACAAAGTGTTAATTGCGTCTTCCTGGGTTGACTGATCCAACTGCTGAATGAATGTGTCGATCTGCTCACACAGCTCAGGGATCTCGACAGCTAGGCGCTCAGCGAGTTTATCAGCGATCAAACCAGCGTCCTGTGATGAAAGTACCTGACACAGGTCACAGAAAGCCCGCGCTGCGGATGCGGCGGCTTCGGAGAGTTCTCCCGTTGAGGCCAGTATACCCATAGCCTCAACGGGAGAGATGTCGCGTTGCAGCACTAGCTTGACCATTGCTCGTTTGTGGCGCGACTTGATGTCCCCGAAGTCTTCAAGGAGAAGCCGTTCCACAAACCGCTTTCCAGGATTGTAAACCAGTTCAAGCGCTCGTTTGAGCCAGGCTCTTTCTGGATGAAGCGGTGGCTTCCTCGAATAACAAGGAACTTCAGATTCCATCAGGCAAGCCATATAGGAGTTGAGAGCTTTCCAATTGGGGAACAGGCATATTATTCCGTCCTTTGGCCTTGGCTCCTCGGGCAGTGCGGCGATACAGCCTTTCAGGAACTCCGCAAGATATGCAATCTCGGCCTTCCTGCTCTTGAACCGGTGGCACGCGAGTTCCCCTCCGTCGTCCTTGGGGAGCATTCGCCTGGGATCAGGACGCATGGCCGCCAGGAAGGTATTTGCCGCATCGAGAATTCTTGACTTGCATCGGTAGCAACGGACTAGAGAGACTTGGTCGACATCATCGAAGCAATACAATTCCCTGAGGCCATCGGGCGCGCCACCGCGCCCACTATACAGACTTTGGTCGTCATCCCCGACGATAACCATTGACTTCACTGTGGTCGCGAGAGTGGCTATGAAAGCCTGCTCAGCTCGGTTGAAATCCTGGTATTCATCGACAAGGAAATGCTCAATGCGTGCGATCCACCCAGGCGGCTCATCTAAACTCTGAAACAAAGTGTGAGCAAGGGGAATTGCCCGATCCCAATCAATCAGCCTATATGCCCGTGACAAGTCGAGGCATAGAGGTAACACGGCTGGTACCGGCTCGTCAAGCGATTCTGGATCAATGTTGTCGCGCCATGCTTCCTTTGCTTGTTCGAGTGCATTTCTAAGGCGAGGAACTGTTCTCAATGTGCCTCTTTGCACCAGTGGCAGCAGATCAGTGAGAAAGACTTCGGAGCGGAGATCTTTTTTATCTGCAACACTCATGAAGTAGAGAGGACCGTCGAAACCGTGTCGAAATCCCTGACTCCGAATCAGACGACAGGCGAAGCTATGCAGAGTAGATATCCGAGGCCTGGGTGCCTCATCTACCCCAGCTTCTTGGTCTTCCTCATAATCAACGACGAAGGCATTACTAATCTCTTTGATGAATGTGAGGTAGCGGATCTTCTCGGCGGCCACGTGCTGTTCGGTAGTCAGCGCTCTGATTCGCTGCAGGAACGAGTACGTCTTGCCAGTACCAGGCCCTGCAAGGCAAACAAGTACCCCATCTTGATGATTCGCTATCGCGTCCGCGCGATGATCGATGTCGTAGTTCGCGTCGAGATTAGCCATATGGACCTCCGGATGGACCAGACTGGGTCAGCAAGCGCGCCTGGCGGTTAGAAAGAGGAACTAGTTCGCTTATTCTGCTCCGAGTCTCCACGTTGAGGCGCTTGTGGACCCCCAAGGGCAGCTCCACCCTCTGCCAAGGCCGCCCCTACGACAAGTCTACACCACGGTCAACGTCGCCTCCAGCGTGCCGATGTGCATGTCCTCGCTACTGTAGATGCTGGCCCGCCCTTATTATAACCCAACGCCGACACTTATGCAAACGAACAAAGCCCGCAGCCTCGCTTTCGCGGAAGGCGCGGGGCTGCGGGCTTGTCTTGCAGCGAGTCGGAGATTCTAAAACATATCTACAGGCTCATTCCACAACTTCCCCCTGATCACTTCCCTCAACTCCTCCTGGAGGGAACTCAACTCGTCGTTGATTGCACCGACTGCCGTGTCCAGGATGTCGTCGTCGTACGGCTGCTGCCCCATCTTGGTCATCTCGTTTTTCAGTGCCCCCTTACTCAACCTCAACCATCTGGTGCGAGGCGACTTGACCTTCAATGCCGCTATCGCCGCATCGGTCAGCCGAATGGATAGCTCCTGCAGTTGTCTCTCATTCATCTGGCCAATCCGGCCAGGTGAATCAAGAAAGTCTTCGTAGGCGGTGTTGGCCAGGGTGTACCGAAACCAGTTCTGCCAGGTTCTATCCGCATCCGTTTTGTAGAACCGAGATGGAGGAATTTCATCAAGGTCCGATTCTGGTTCTTCTTCATCGGAACCAAAGGTTTCGACTGGGCTGAGAATGTTGCGCCAGAAGTTCCAGGTGACCATAGCAGCAATCATACCCAGGAGAGTTGCCTCGAACAAGGAGAAGGGCAAGAAACGGGTCAGTATCCAGCCCACACCAAGGGCAACGCCGAATATGAGCGCGAAACTGATGACGAGCAAAACGATCATCAGAATGGCGGGAAGAAAAGTCCACATAGTTGAGCCTCCTTCATGGCAGATTATCTTCGCCCTATGAGCGAAGTCGTGACACACAGCCAGGCCAGCAACAAGGCGTTCTTTGATTAGCAGGCCGGTGTCCACGTTGGCGCTACTGTAGATGCCGGTCCGCCCTTATTATAACCCAACGACGGCACTTACGCAAACGAACAAAGCCCGCGGCCCTGCTTTCTCCGCTCCGACCAGCTTGGTAGGCGGAGGGCGCGGGGCCGCGGGCCTGTCTTGCGATAGAGGCGCTCATCAGGCTGGGGAGAGGCGCTACTCCTCTTCTTCTATGTGTTCGAACAGCCAGCCCTTGTCATGGAGGCGGTCTTTCAGCATCGAATAGAAGGGCCAGTCGTGAGTGGTCAGAAACACTTGAAACCCGTCCAGCCGCTCGGCGACCAAGTCAACGATTCGCTGTCTGTAGTCGGCATCGTAAGAGGCAAAAACGTCATCCAGGAGTAGAAATGGGAACTGGCGGTTGAACAAGCCCACAGAGCTGATGAACAATGCCAGGCCAAACGTGTTCATTTGGGACTCGCTGAGATGACCAGCAGGTGGGGCCAGCTCATCAGGCGAGCGAAAGCCAACCTGCATTCTCAGTGTCCTCGACTCGGTGTCTGGAACGATATGGATGTTCGGCACAGCGTCCGTCGGATGAATCGTTTGGTAGATGGATTGCACATCGCCTTCAAGGGCTGCCACCACGTCATTCACCAGTGCGGCGGCGCGCTCTTGGATGACCTCTGCCATGGCATCGAAGCTGCGTCTGACCTTTTGATATTCTTCTTGCTCGCGGTGTAGTTCTTTGAGGCGGATCAAGGCATCCCACAAGGCCTGAAAATGCTCGATCGCTGCTTCGACCTGGGCGGTCGTAACTGGCGCCACCATGTGCGGGAGGCTTTGAAGCGCAGGTTGTAGTCTTTGGGCAACAAGTTCGTGGCAGCGAGTCAACAACGCTTCACATTCGTCCTGCATTTGAGACGGGAAGCGGTCGGTGGTGCCCAGTGTGCTGGCAGCCTTTGCGAGTTCTGTGGCCTGGGTTTCGATCACTGATAGCGATAGTTTCTTGGCCTCTGTTGAGACCTGTGCCAGTCGCTTTTCTAAATTCCTGATGGCCCTGTTGAGTCTACGAGTCGCCTTCTGTTGATCGTCTCGAGCTGCGGCAAGCTCGGTGAGTTCGTCGAGGCTTCTGGTGATAGTGATTACCGCAGCTTCCTGAGATGCGGCGCGAGTCTTTTTCCACGGCGTGCGACAAACGGGACATTCGTCTGTAATCTGTGACTCTAGAATCACTTTGGCTGCGTCCCACACCTCTTGAAAGACGTTGTTCTTGGCCACAGTAAAAAGGCTCTCTGTATGTCGTTCCGCCGCCACTGCATCGCTCAAGGCAGTATGGCAGACTTGAAGTTGGCCGTCCCTTCGGCTGCCCCTTCGACCACGCTCAGGGCAAGGCTCAGGACGGGTTGGGGGAATCAGGCCGGTCGCTAGCTGCTCTAAGGCGAGTTTGGCCTGGTAAGAGCCGGTGGTGGCAGATGACATTACAATGATTCGACCCTGAAGCCGTTTCAAGGTTCGAATGGCCTTCTTCATTCCCTCCACTGAATCTATGGCCAGGCGTTTGCCAAGATGCCGCTCCGTCTCCGCCTCGCACCAGTCCAGTACCGCACGTTCATCGTACCTGGTGACGGCGTTGTTGGTATGTCGGGCGATGTCTTGCACTCGCCCCACAATTTCCCAACTGAGGTCACGACCTGCCAATTTGCTCGTGGTTTCTTCCAGGTGCTTGAGCACCTGCTCCAGGCGTGTCAGGCCGGACCATCTGAAAAGCTCGGCTGCGTCTTGTCCCTGGGGCTCGCCAGGGGTCATATCAACCACGAAGCGTCTGAGATCATGCTGGCGCAGGATGCGGTGAGCGGGAGCGGCGCAGACAATGGGGCGAAGTTCTGGAAGCATATCGTCGGTCCGGCCTGTCTTGACCAGAGGGGGCACCTGGACCGATTCTCCTGACTCCGAATTGATGAGTGTAATGGAGACTCTGGGCTCTATACCTCTTTCCTCAGCCGGGCTGTCACCTTCTGAGAAAAGGCGCTCGATTGCGTCTGCATAGCCGCTTTTGCCAGGAGCATTTGGCGCATAGATGGCGATTGATCTGGGAGAGCGCTCCTGGGCTAGCTCGAAATCGCCAACTCGATCGAGAACATCATTGATTCCTTGTATGCTGAGTTTCGCAACTATCCAGCTCATTGATTGCCCTCCACGGCGCGTGCCTTCGCGAGTTGGACCAATGCCTCAGCCAATTGGGATCCTGCTTTTGAGTGAGGCGATCTCTGCCTCAGGTGTTCTTCGACCAGTCTGACCACTTCCGGATCATACCTGGTCTGATCGTCGAACTCTTCCTGGAAAAGCGAGTCGAGAAACTCGGAGATTCTAGAACATATCCACAGGCTCATTCCACAACTTCCTCCTGGCCACTTCCCTCAAATGACATTATCTTGGCTTATTATAACCCAACGACGGCACTTACGCAAACGAACAAAGCCCGCGACCCCGAAAGCGCGAGGCCGTGGGCTTGTCTTGTCACATGGCGGCTTTCATATCTGCTGCGCCAACGCAATGGCGCCCAGCACTCCAGCCCGATCGCCTAACGCTGGCGGCACGATGTAATCGTCTATCTGCTCCAGGATGGCCGGCGCTTGCAGGTAGCCGTGGAGTAGCTCCTGTACCTCCCGCCGCACCAGCGGGAAGAGCGCGGGCTGTTGCATCACGCCGCCCCCCATGATGATGCGCTGGGGCGACAGGATGCAGATGATGTTCACCAGGCCCAGGGCCAGGTACTTGGCCTCCAGCGGCCAGGCGGGGTGGTCTGCGGGCAGCATCTCGCCCCGCTGCCCCCAACGCTTTTCCAGGGCCGGGCCAGTTGCCAGTCCCTCCAGGCAGTCGCCGTGATAGGGGCAAAAACCGGCGTAGGGGTCGCTTTCCCAGTCGTGGGGAACGAGGATATGCCCCATCTCCGGGTGGATCAGGCCATGGATCAACTGCCCGTTGACCATGCCTCCCCCGCCAATGCCCGTGCCGATGGTCAGGTAGACGAAGGTGTCCACTCCCTGGGCAGCGCCCCAACGGTGTTCGCCCAGGGCGGCTGCGTTCACGTCGGTATCGAAGCCCACCGCTACGCCCAGCGCCCGCCGGACCGCTCCGGCAAGGTCGGTGTGAGCCCAGCCCGGCTTAGGCGTGGTGGTGATGTAGCCGAAGGTGGGCGAGTCCGGGTCCGGATCCACTGGGCCAAAAGAGGCGATGCCGATGGCTGCCAGGGGCTCCGAGTTGGGCGAAGGTCTCCGACCGAGCCTCTGATGCTGCTGAAAAAAGCGAACGGCCCGGCCGATGGTTTCCTCTGGCGTGGTGGTAGGGAAGCGCGCCTCCGCTCGGAGATCGTCGGGGCCGCTGCCTACGGCGCACACGAATTTCGTGCCGCCCGCCTCAATCCCTCCCCAAAGTGATGTCATTCATCTCCTTCCCTTGAAGCGCGGCGATGACTGGCGCGGTCGGACTCATCAGTTCTTCTTACCGTTTCCTTCCAGGGCAGGCAAAAGGGCGACGGAGAGGGTCTTGAGCCCTCTGGCGATGGCCTCTTCCTCATTCTCACAAGCACCACTTTCCAGAAGGTCTCCTAGAATCTGGCGCATGTCGGGACGCAAGAGAACATTTTGGGCAATTCGCCTGGCTCGTTCTTCCATCAACGCCTCCGACAAAAAAGCTACGTCCTTGTCTACGTCTTCTGCCGATAACAACGCTGCCTGTGGTTCGTGCGGGGCGATTCTTTTCATCTCCATGACCTTTCACCTCCCATAAGTCTTGGTCACATGTTCGATCAACTGGTTGCTGTAATGTGTACCTTGTTGCTGGCATAGGCTGAGCAAATGTCGAATGTCATGCCCGGTGAGCAACCCATCCAGACCGGCTCGGCCTATCACGCCGGGAAACCCTGTGATTCGCAATCCCTCCTCCTTGGCCACGGCCCGGGCTGCCAACTCGTCTAGCAGAATCAATGTGCATCCAAGTTCTGGGCGGGCAGTGACGACCATTGCCTCTGCCTCTGGCAAGTGATTGTGGTAATCTGGGTCACCTGACGAAGGTTGCTCAGCAATTCGACGAGCCAACGTCTCTGCTCGTTCTCTTTCGTCGGGCGTTAGCGCCTCTGTTAGTACCACGAATTCATCCCGGATGAGATCATCCAGTTCTTCACCAGCGCCATGCTTTTCGAACTCAGCCACTTGCGATGGTGCAATGTAGATCGTCTTGAAGTATCGCTTCAGTAAATCCACTCGACCACACTGAAGCGCTGATATGAGTGGCCCCGTGTCACAGGCCACCGTAGTCTTATCTACTTCCCAGTTGGGCATTGTCGCTTCTCTTTATCGGAATGTATCTGCGCTTCTATATCCTCGTTACTGTGGCTGCCGACCTGTCCCTATTATAACCCAACGTTGGCACTTACGCAAACGAACAGCCCGCCGCCTCAGGCCTTCTGCCCACTGGCGGGGGCAGGAAAAGCGGGGCTGCGGGCTTGTCCCGTGTTCCGTGTCTCACGTTTCACGTTTGACGTTTCACGGCTCCTTTCGCTCCTGTTCCTCCAGCGCCAGGAAGATCTTCTCCGCCGAAAGGGGCAGGTCGTTGAAACGGATGCCCAGGGCGTCGTGGATGGCGTTGGCTATGGCCGGCGCGGTGGGAACCATCACGTGCTCGCCCACGCCCCGCGCGCCCCACGGGCCATCCTCCAGCGGCGTCTCGACGATGTCGCCGTGGATCTCCTGCGGCGCGTCCACGGCGGTGGCGATGCGGTAGTCCACCAGGCTGCGGTTGAGGGGCTGGCCTTTCTCGTCGAACTGGAGGGCCTCGAAGGCCGAGCTCATCCCGTGCACCGCGCCGCCCTCGATCTGGGTCATGACCAGGTCGGGGTTGATGGCTTTGCCTACGTCGTAGGCGCTGGCGATCTTGAGGATCTCGACCTGGCCAGTCTCGGTGTCTACCTCCAGGTCCACGGCCTGCGCGCCGACGGTGTAGTGCACCACCGCGCGGGCGCCCTGGCCGGTCTCGAAATCCAGGTTGGTGACATAAGTGGGCATGAACCGGCCCTGCCCGACGATAGGCCCGCCCTTCCAGCCCTCGAAATTCTCGTTGGGCAAGCCGTAGACGACCATGTTCTTCAGCGGCTGCTCCTGCTCGGATTTGTACGAGATGACCCTGCCGTCCTTGATGTCCAGATCGTTCGGATCCTCGTCCCAGTGGTCAGCCACGATCTCCAGGATCTGCCGCCTGGCGTCCTCGGCGGCGGCTTTGACGGCGTTGCCGGTGGACCAGGTGATGCGGCTGGCCACCGTCTGCCATTCGTAGGGACTGTACCTGGTGTCCACCGGCACCGAGACGCGCACCCACTCGTAGGGCACGCCCAACGCCTGGGCCGCCATCTGCGCGATGACGGTGAAGGCGCCCTGTCCCAGGTCCTGGGCACCGACCTCCACGTTGACGGTGGCGTCCTCGTTGAAGCGCACCACGGCCGAACTGCCGGGGTTGGGCGGCATGGCCGGAGCCTTCCACATGATGGCGATGCCCTGGCCGCGCTTTTTGTGCGCTGCGGACGGGCGAGGGTGAGCCTTGCCCCTACCCCTTTCGCCCCAATTGATGGCTTCAGTGACCTTGTCAATGCAGGCCACCAGATCAATGGCGGGCATCTCCATGCCGGTCAGGATGGTATCGCCGGTGCGGACGCAGTTGCGCCGACGGAACTCGGCGGGGTCCATGCCGATCTTTTCGGCGAGCTGGTCCATTATCTGCTCAATGCCCCAGTGAATCTCAGGCATGCCGAAGCCGCGCATGGCGCTGCCGATGGGGCGGTTGGTGTAGACGCAGTAGGAATCACCTTTGACGTTGGGGATGTCGTAGGGGCCGGTGCAGGAGTAGCCAGCCGCTCGGGCGATGTTGACGCCGTAGTCGTTGTAGGCCCCGCCGCCGAAGTGGTACTGGGTCTCCATGGCCAGCAGGTTGCCCTGAGCGTCGCAGCCGATCCTGGTGTGCGCCACCAGGCTTTGGCGCGCGGTGGTGCATAAGAACTCCTCCTCGCGCGTCATGCGCAACTTGACCGGGTGCCCTTTGACCGCCCTGGCCATGACCACCGCGTAGACCTCTATTGAGACGCCGGCCTTGCCGCCGAACCCGCCGCCCACGTAGGGCGACACCACGCGCAGGTTGCCGTGGGGGATGCCCAGGCTCTGGGCGATCAGGTCGCGCTGGGCGAAGGGTGACTGCGAACAGGTCCATAGCGTCACCTGCCCCGGTTGCTCCCACAGGGCCACTGCCACGTGAGGCTCAATGGGCACGTGCTGGATCTGCGGCAGGCGAAACGTGCCCTCCACGATGGCGGCGCATTTGGGCCAGGCCGACTCGACGTCTCCTTTGCGCAGCTTGAAGTGCTCCGAGATGTTGGTGCCCGGCTTAGGGAAGATGAAGTTGGCTACTTTGTACTCGCCCAGGTCGGGATGGAGCAGGGGGGCGTCTGGCTGCGCGCCCTCCACCGGATCGAAGACCGCTGGCAGTTCCTCGTATTCGACCACGACGAGCTGAGCGGCCTCTTCTGCGATCTCCTCGCTACTGGCGATCACCCCGGCCACGGGATCGCCGACGTACCGCACGCGCTCGCCGGCGAAGATGGGGCGGTCTATCAGATACAGGCCGATGCGCGCGTTGACGTCCTTGCCAGTGACCACCGCCTTCACGCCGGGCGCCTCCAGCGCCTTGCTGACGTCCACCCTTTTGACCAGCGCGTGGGCGTGGGGGCTGCGCACCAGCCGTCCATAGTACAGGCCGGGGCCAAATTGCATGTCGTCGGCGAAGACGGCGGCGCCGGTGACCTTCTCGCAAATGTCTATGCGGGGAACGCTCTTGCCGACGGGGTTAGTAGTTAGCTTCTCGTCTGTCATTGCACTCGCTCCTTATCCAACCCTCTCGCCCGCTGTTTGAACACCCGTCATTGGGGTGAGAGGCGTTGATTTGACATCACAAGTGATCTGTGGTATTATTGTTACCAGAGAATCGGGTGGCCAGGTGCCTCCACGGTAACCACTCCGGGGATGCGAGCCTGGCCGTGAGTGCCCTGCAGGCACCCACCCGATTTTTTGCTTTCTTCTAGCAGTTTGTGGTATAATTGGCGTGGAGGTGAGCGTAGAATGTCTACTGTTGATCCACAGACGACCCTTCGACAATCCTTCGACAGGGCTCAGGACAAGGCTCAGGACACCGCTTTTTACATCCAGCAGGTGTTTGCTGATCGGGATACGCGCCAACGTCGCGTGTCCATTGCGCCACCACCTTTGACTCGCGAGAGCATCGCCCAGGAGGTGCGAGCTGTCTTCGCGGAATTGGACGTGCGACAGTTGGACATCACGCGGCATCTGTCGCCCGCTCAACGGTTCAGGCAAGTGTGCGAACTAAACCGCTTTTTGCGTCACGCTGCGCTGGCGGCGATTCGCCAACGGCATCCAGACATCAGCGAACACGCTCTGCAACAGCAACTGCTGCGTAGGATGGGTAATCTACGATGATATAATTGCTATCCCCTGCTCTTCTTCTCTCCTCCGTCGTTGAGTATATCCCCATCGTTTTACGTGCTGTATGCAGCCTTCTGTACTGCCTGCACGATGCGGTTGTAGCCGGTACAGCGGCATAGATTCCCGACCAACGCTTCCTTGACCTCCTCCTCGGTTGGTTGCGGATTACGCTTTAACAGCGCGTGAGCGGAGATCAACATCCCAGGCGTGCAGAAGCCGCATTGAACGGCGTTGTGGTCTACAAAGGCTTGCTGCAAAGGCGTCAACTGGTCGCCTTCTGCCAGCCCTTCCACCGTGACGATCTCGGCGCCGTCGGCCTCCACCGCCAGCACCAGGCACGAGTTGACCGGCTCACCGTTCATCAGCACGGTGCAGGCCCCGCACTCCCCGGCCTCGCAGCCGTTCTTGGTACCCGTGAGCGCCAGCTTCTCCCGCAGCAGTTGCAGCAGCGTCATATTCGAGGGAACAGCCAGGTACTCTGTTTCGCCGTTCACCGTCACAACAATCGAGTGCATTACCATTTTGTCTACCTCTCTCTACGTTTCAGGTTTCGGGTTCAAGTTTTCAAGTTCCGAACCTGTAACCTGGAACTTATGAAGCCTGAAACCAATCCTAACTCATCTGAGCCCAAACCTCCCGCAATCCCCGCAGCGTAAGGTTCCGCACCATCGCCCTGCGATACGCGGCGCTGGCACGCACGTCGTCAATGGGGCTTGAGGCTTCCACTGCTTTCTCGGCTGCGAGGACGAAGGTCTCTTCTCCCGGCGGACTGGCTGCCAACACCTCTTCCGCCTCCAGTGCGCGCAGCGGCACCGGCGCGACTGACGCCAACCCGATGCGGAAGTGGTAACCGGAGTCTGTTCCATCGGGGAAGCAGAAGACCGCTACGCCAGCGATGGCCAGGTCGCCGGCCTTGTTGCGGCCCAGCTTGAGATACCGACCGGCGGAATGCGCTGGCGGAACCGGAAAGCGAACAGCGGTCATCAGCTCGCCCGCCTGCATCGCCGTCTCGCCGGGGCCGAGGAAGAACTCGTTGGCTGGCACCTCCCGCTCTCCACTGGGGCCGTAGAGGACGATGCGTCCCTCCAGCAGCAACGCGGCGGGAGCGGTGTCGGCGGCGGGGGAGCCATTGCACAGGTTGCCGCCCAGGGTGGCGCGGTTGCGCAGTTGGTACGAGGCGACGGAATTGGCCGCCTCTGTCAGCAGCGGGTAGTGGGCCTGCCCGTCCGGGTGGCGGGCGACTTCGTTCATCGTGGCCGCCGCACCGATGGTCAGACCCGCCTGTTCGTCGTAGATGATGTCGCGCATACCGGACAGGTGCTTGACGTCCACCACGATCTTAGGACGGATGAATCCATCGCGCATGCGCACGAAGAGGTCGGTGCCGCCCATCAGCAGGCGAGCCACCTCTCCGTGTTCCTCCAGGAGGCCGATCACCTCGTCAGGCGTGCCGGCCCGCACATAGTCGAAACTGGGAAGACCAGGTCTCGCTAACAAATCCTTCACCTCCTTGGCCAGTAGCTAACTGGGCATTGGCGATTTTGCTCGTAGTAATGACTTTGGTCGTTTAAAGTGTGCTTGCAAGCCTTACATTGCCTTGCGAAGGTGCAAAGCTATGGCTTTAGCAGAAAGGACTCTACGTGTCCCCAAATGAAGTCTAAGTGACCATTGAGGTCGTGATCTGCTTCCACCTCGATCAGGTGGACGCTATCGGGGAAGTTGGCCGCATACGCTCGGGCGGGCTCTATCGGCACAGTTTTGTCGCTTCGGCCGTGAATGATGATCATAGGGGCAGCGGGCGGGATGGGCTCAAGATAGCGAAGCCCATCTACCTGGAGGTCATACCTGATGGGCACCTCTTTTCCAAATGCCCTGTGGAGAAATGGCGCGGCGCCAGCCTTTTCCCATTGTTCGAGTTCCTTCTCCGAAAGGCCCCATGACAGCCAGGTCAAGCCGGGGGCCAGCAGAAGCATTTTCTCGACCCCGCCGAATCGGTGCGCATAATGCAGGGCGATCAATCCGCCGTACGAACTGCCAATGATGCTGATATTCCCCAGATCATGATCCAGCACATATTGCCTCAGGCGGTTGATCCGTCCGGTTGTGGTCACGTGTTCAAAATCCGCGGGGGTCGGATTGAAGTCAATAGCGTGGAATTCCACTTGAGGAAACGCTTTGAGCTTCTCTCTGAAGTATTGGGCCTTGGTAGATTGTCCCGAAGAAGTAAAGCCATGCAGGAGTATAATTGTCTTCTTTTCCATATTCCTCATTGCCTCGTTACCCTTTGCCGAAAAACGGTAGGGGCGGCCCGTACGACCGCCCCTTTTCATTATCGCTCACCCTTCACTCTTTTGCGTAGGGCTGTCCGAGCGCTTCAGGTTTCGCTGCTCCCCACCTGGTCCTGAACCACTTCGTGGAGATGATCAGCAAAACCCCTATAGTGATGACAAAGGGAACCATCCTCCAGATGTACCTGGACAAAACGCCGGGGAGTACGAGTTGCGGGTTGAGCGAGAGTTGCCACAGGGTTCCAAAAAGTAAGGAGCCACCGACCAGGATCAAAGGATTCCACATGGAGAAAAAGACGAGGGCCAGAGCGATGAAACCCCAGCCCATGAGAAAGTTATAGCTCCAGACCGGGTTGTAAAACAAAGAGTAGATCGCACCCGAAAGCCCCATGAGCATCCCACCGATTGTTACACAGAGATAGCGAGTCTTGGTGACGTTTATACCCGAAACTTCCGCAACGGATGGATCCTCTCCCACCGACCTTATCCTCAGTCCCAGGCTCGTCTTGGAGAGCACGAACCACGAAACGACTACCAGCGCGATTCCGACGTAGATGAATGGGGAAAGCCCCAGGATAGTGGGTATCCTCTCCATTCCCAAAGGCCCTGTGTATGGGTTGCCTATGTAAGTGGTGAGGCCGAAGCCGAGGATCCATATCCCCATCCCGACCACGACTTGGTCAACCCCCAGCGTTACGGAAAAGAATCCGTGCAGAAGGCCGAGCAAGCCTCCGATGGCGATCCCCGCTAAGAAGCCGAGCAAGTAGCTCCCGGTGGATTGGGCGGTGATGAAACCCAGGGTGGCACCGAAAAGCATCACACCCTCGATCCCAACGTTCAGAACTCCTGATCGCTGGTCAATGAGTTCGCCGAGAGCGGCAAAGGTGAAAATCGTTGAGGCTTCTAGACTTCTAGCGATGAACTCCCACATCTAACCTCTCCTCCCTGTCTTTACCCACACAATTTTGTAACGGTAAAAGAATTGAAAAGCGACGAGAGTGATCATGAGAACTCCGAGCAGGGCATAGTCCACGCCGAAGCCCAGGTAGAGTTTTCCCTGGACGAATCTGCCGCCTATGGACAATCCTCCGAAGAGCAGTGCGACAGGAATCGCCGCTAAAGGGTTTCCGAGGGAAATCAATCCACATATGATGCCATAGAAAGCCAGATCACCGAAGTATCCATAGGTCCTCGCAATTTTATAGACGCCGGGAACCGCAGCGAAATAGTGATACCCAGCCAGGCCAGCCACGGCGCCTCCGATGACAAAAACCAACAGCGATATCCTGAATGGGCTGATCCCAGCATATCTGGCCGCAGCCGGGCTATGGCCATGGGCCTTGATTTGATATCCTATTTTGGTTTTGGCGAACAGGAAGTAGAGCAACACGGCTATCCCGAGGGCGAGGAAGATGGTGAAGGGGACGTCCATGATCAGAGGCGCGTGAACCGAGGGGGGCAGCTCGAAGCTTTCACCTCTCCCGCCGGGATTCATGAAGGGACCTCCCTCTTTGATCATGTGTGAAACCAGCCAGAAAGCTATGAAGTTCAATATCATGGTCACCACGATCTCGTTAACGTTGAACTTACCCTTCAGAAACCCGGCCATCGCTCCCAGCCCCGCACCGCCCAAGGCTGCTGCGATCAACATCAATGGAATGAGAGTGATAGGGGAAAGATCCGGGGGAGGCAGTGCCTTTCCGCCAAAGGCAAACAGTACTGCGAAAGCGCCCAACGCCCCGGCGTAAAGCTGCCCCGGCATCCCGATGTTCCAGAGCCCAGCCCTGAAAGGGATGATGAACGCGGACGTACACAACAACAGGAATATGAACCTGTTGATCGTCAGCGGCAGGCCATAAGGGTTGGCGAAAGCGTAGGAAAAAATCTCTCGATAAGCGAGCAGCGGGTTGATCCTGGCCAGGACGAAGATGATGCTGAAGAGCACGAGGGCGAAGATGATCGCCAGGACCGAGATGATCGCTGCCTTCCAGCCGGTTAACGTCAACCTCTTCTCGAGCTTCAATTCGTAGCCACCGATCTTCATGTCTCTTCCCCCCTCATCGCCAGGTTGTAGGTTGTAGCAGGTAGGTTGTAGCTACTTGCTACCATCTACCTGCTCCTTGGAGAGGGAGGGGCGCAAACCCGCCATCATGGCCCCCACGGCCTCCCTTTTGGCCTTCTCCCCCGGAATGATGCCCATGAACTTTCCCTCGTAGATCGGCGCCACCCAATCGCTCAACGACAAGATCTCATCGAGATCCTCGGAGATGAGGAGAATAGCGGCTTTTTCCTTCTTTGCCTCCATGAGCTTGTTCCGAACGAACTCCGTCGCCCCGACATCAAGTCCTTGGGTTGGTAGATTGGCGATCAGAAGCCGCGGCTTGCGGGAGAGCACACGCGCCAGGATGAGTCTCTGGAGATTTCCGCCGGATAGACACTTGGCCTTCGTGTCCAGGCTCGGAGCCGCCACATCGTACTCGGAGACGATTCTTTCGGTAAGCTTCCGTATCTTCCCGTAGTCCAGGATCCCTCGCCGGCAAAAATCATCATCGAAATAGGAGTTCATGGCGACATTCTCCACCAGGGAGAAATCACCGATTGAACCCACTTCCATGCGTTCGCAGGGAATGTATCCTAGACCCATCTTCCATCTTTCCAGGACAGAGGATGTCGTGATGTCTTTCCCCTTAAAAAGCACCTGCCCCCCCTCCGGCTTTCGAAGACCAGCCAGAACCTCAGCGAGCTCGTGTTGTCCGTTACCGGAAACTCCAGCTATGCCCAAAATCTCGCCTTCACGTATGGTAAACGAGACGCCGTCCAAAGCACGAAAGCCTTTATCGTTGAAGGCGGAAAGGTATTCCACTTGGAGTATGGGTGCCCCCTTCTCTACCTTAGCTCTCTCTATCCTGAAGATGACCTCTCTTCCCACCATTCTCTTAGCCAGGCTCTGCTCCGTTGCGTGCCCCGTTTCCAGGCGGGCGGTGACTTTTCCACGCCTCAGAACCGTCACCCTGTCGCTTATGGCCAGCACGATGGGGAGCTTATGGGTGATGAACGGGACGATGGCCAGTTCATCTCTAGCCATGGCTTCGATGGATGTCAGGAGCTTCTTCGTTTCGGGGGGCGTCAGCGCGGAAGTCGGCTCGTCGAAGATGAGCACCTTGGCCCCGCGATAGAGGGTCTTCAGGATCTCCACCACCTGCTTTTCCCCTTCTGAAAGCTGCCAGACTTTCGCCCTGAGGGCGACGTTGAATCCGTATCTCTCGCAGAGCTCCTGTATCTCCTCCTCCGCTCTCCTCAGGTTCAGAATTCTCCCTGCCTTCGGGTGCCCGAGGATGATATTTTCGATCGCTGTGTGAGCGGGCACCAGTTTGCGGTGTTGATGAACCATCCCTATCCCCAGATCAATGGCGTCCAGAGGTGATCTGAAATGGACCCTTTCGCCGCCCATGTAGATGTCGCCTTCGTCGGGTTGCAGTAGCCCGAACAGGATATTCATCAAGGTGGTTTTCCCGGCGCCGTTCTCCCCGAGGATGGCGTGAATCTCGCCCGCTCTTATCTCGAAGTCTATGCCGTCATTGGCGACGACCCCGGGAAATCTCTTGGTGATTCCCCGCGCTTCCAGGACCGTCTCTCCGCGTTTTATCCCTTCCAGGAGCCCTTTTTGCATCTGTCTCTCTTCTCACCCACCAAAATACAGCACAAATTGAGGCTCCCTCCTTTTGGGAGTTTTCCCCTCAAGATGGGAGCCTCATGCCTCTGTCATTGCGAGCTGCTCCATAGCGCAGTCGTGCTACTCGTTGGGTAAGAAACCTGCCAGCGCCGGCCGAGTAGGAGCGAAGCGACGTATCGAGGCCAAGCGGGTTATGCAG
>CAZVCJ010000056.1:0-23135 GCA_964625745.1 uncultured Anaerolineae bacterium
TACGATCCTGAGGTGGTGGATGTTTGCTTGAAGCTTTTTACCGAGAAGGGGTTCACGTTTGAGTAGAGCCTGTACTGAGCCTGTCGAAGTGATAAATGCGACAATCTGACCTATCAGGCCAGGAGCAAATACGACGACTGTTGGTTCAAAGGCTTGGTGCATCCGCTCTGGCTATTATCCCGCTGCTGATGGCCCTGGGGGGGAAATGGGGGCCTGGTTAAGGGGCCAGGTGCATTCGTGTCATTGCGAGGCGGCCATGGCGTGCCCCGCCATTCTAAAGGACAGAAACTTCCTGGTGTCATTGCGAGGAGGCGGTTTTTGCCGACGAAGCAATCCCCACCGTTGCTTGCATTTGAGGGCGGGAGATTGCTTCGCTCCGCTCGCAATGACAGTGGAAATCTCTTTCCACAAAACATTTTGAAAGTGAAGGAGGAGCAAACGATGAACGAAAGAAATAGTACGCCAGACGCCCTGGGTCTGGTAAAGATGCCGACCGGCATCGAAGGGTTTGACGAGATCACGGGCGGCGGGCTGCCGCGGAACCGGACGTCGCTGGTTATCGGTGGTCCCGGCACCGGCAAAACGGTCTTCGCCTTGCAGACCCTGGCCAATGGCGCGCGCCGATGGGGCGAGCCGGGCATCTTCGTCGCCTTCGAGGAAAACTCGCGCCAGATCATCGCCAACGCGGCGAGCTTCGGCTGGGATCTGCCGACCCTGGAGAAGGAAGGGAGACTCTTCTTTCTGGATGCCCACCTGTCCGCCGACGACGTGCAAAGCGGCAAGTTTGACCTGGTCGGCCTGCTGGCCAGCCTCAAAGCAAAAGCCGATGAGATGGGAGCAAAGCGCATCGTGTTCGACTCTCTCGATGTCCTGCTGACGCTCCTGAACGATCCCATCGCTGAGCGGCAGGAGATCTACCGTCTCCACGATTGGTTATCGCAAGATGGTCCAACGGGCATCGTCACCATCAGACTCGAGGGGGGCGAGCCGCTGCTATCGCAACACTATGGCTTTATGCAATTCATGGCCGATTGCGTGGTTCTGCTCCACCATCACCTGGCCGAGCGGGTCTCGCTGCGTGAACTGCGCGTCGTGAAATACCGGGGCTCGAACTTTGCGGAAAATGAGTTCCCCCTGGTCATCGGCCCCCAGGGGATGGAAGTTACCAGTTTCGGTGCGGAGGGACCCGAGGTCGAGGCCCCCACCGAGCGCGTGTCCAGCGGCTTAGAACGCCTGGATACCATGCTAAGCGGCGGTTATTACCGGGGGTCAAGTGTGCTGATCACAGGCTCTCCGGGCACAGCTAAATCAACCTTAGCCGCGGCATTTGCCGAAGCCGCCTGCCGCCGCGGGGAGAAGACGCTCTATATCTCCTTCGACGAAAGAGCCAGCGAGCTGGTGCGCAACCTGTCTTCGGTCGGCATTCGCCTGGGACCGCACATCGAGTCCGGAGTTCTGAGGATGTATTCGGAACGCTCAGAGACGAGAAGCGCAGAAGAACACCTGATGGGAATCAAGGCGCTGATCCGCGAACACAAGCCGCGCTGCCTGGCGATTGATCCCGTGTCGACGATGTTCAAGGCTGGAGGAAGTATCGCTGCACTGAGTGTTGCCAAGGGATTGATTGGCTCAGCCAAGGCGGAGGTGATTACCGTTGTCCTTACCAGCCTGACCGAGGAAACCGATCCTCTGGTAGAATCGGCACAGGTCGAAATCTCGACGGTTGCGGATACCTGGGTCCACGTCTCCTTCGTAGCACGAGCAGGGGAACGCAACCGGGCGCTGACGATCGTCAAGTCGCGCGGCACCAGGCACTCCAACCAGGTGCGCGAACTCATCTTGAGCGACCAGGGCGTGACGCTGACGGACGTCTACACCACAGGAGGCGAGGTGCTGATGGGGACACTGCGCTGGGAGAAGGAGCGCGCGGAAGCCCTCGAGAAGGAACGCACCCGCGTGGAGGTCGAACGCAAACAGCGTGAACTGGAACTGTCCGAGGCGGAGACGCTTGCCCGCCTGGAAGCCCTCAAGCGCGCACTGGAGGCGCAGCGCGCTGAACTCGCTTTGCTGATCGCCCAGCAAAAGGCGCAGGAGGAAGAGTGGAGGGTAGGGCAAAAGGACCTGGGTGAAATGCGCGATGTGGACGAGGAGGCTTGAAATGAGTGTACCAAGCAAAAATGGCGCACAGGCGCCACCTGGGGACAGGGAGACAACTCTGTTTCGGCTTTACGTTGCGGGCGAGACGCCAAACTCCGCTCGAGCCATGGCCAACCTCCAGTTCATCTGCCAGGAACATTTGCAGGGTCGTTACAGGCTAGAAGTGGTGGACATCCTCCAAGAGCCATTGCGCGCCCTGAGCGAGGGAGTTCTGGTGACACCCACCCTGATCAGACTGTCGCCGCTGCCGGTGCGGAAGATCGTGGGCGACCTGAGCGAGCCGGCAGCCGTGTTGCAGGCTCTGGGGCTGGAAGGAGGCCCAGAATGAGCGAGCACGAATTCGGCGTTGACATCGCTGAGCGCCAGCAGGCGCAGCGACGCATGGATGAGCTTTTTCGCGCGCTCATCGAAAATGCTTTGGACGTCATCACGATTTTAGACGCCGAAGGAGTCATCCGCTATCAAAGCCCCTCCGTTGAGCGGGTGCTGGGATATAAGCCGGCAGAATTAATTGGCGTGAACATCGTCGAACTGCTTCACCCGGACGATGTGCCAAAGGTGAATGTGGCGCTTAAGGCGGCGGCTCCTCCAAACGGAACTCCTGGGATCGCTCAAGTCGTGGAGGCGCGTCTTCGGCATAAAGACGGCTCGTGGCGGATCCTTGAATCCATCGGTAAAGAGCTTCCTGGTATTCCGTCCGTGGCGGGTATCGTGGTCAATTCCCGCGACATCACCGAGCGGGTGCGAGCGGAGGAGGACTTGCGCCGGGTCGGCCGGGCACTCAGGGTGCTCAGCAAGTGCAACCAGGTCGTTATCCGGGCCACGGAGGAGCCATCCTTGTTGCACGAAGTATGCCGGACCGTTGTAGAGGCTGGGGGATATCGTCTGGCGTGGGTTGGCTTTGCCGAGCAGGACGAAGCGAAGACGGTGCGCCCGGTGGCCCAGGTGGGATTCGAGGAAGGGTATCTCGACACGGTGGACATCACCTGGGCGGACACCGAGCGGGGGCGTGGCCCCACCGGCGCCGCCATCCGGAGCGGCGAACCCGCCATTGCCAAGAACATCCTGGCCGATCCCCATTTCGCCCCGTGGCGGGCTGAAGCGAGCAAGCGTGGCTATGCATCCTCGATTGCCCTCCCTCTGATTGCCAACGGAGAGACCTTTGGCGCGTTGAACATCTACACCATTGAGCCGGATGCTTTTGACGCGGAGGAAGTCAAGCTGCTGGCAGAACTGGCCAACGATTTGGCGTATGGCATCGTGACGTTACGCACCCACGCCGAGCGCAAGCAGGCGGAGGAGGCGCTGCGGGAAAGCGAGAAACGCTATCGTGATCTCATCGAAAGCACCTACGACATAATCCAAAGCGTTGCGCTCGACGGTCGTTTCGTATTTGTGAACCGGGCCTGGCTGGAAACGCTGGGCTACACTGAGGCAGAACTGCCGAGTCTGAGTTTGTGGAAAATCATTCACTCTGAATCTCTCTTACATTGCCGTGCAGCCTTCTCCAGGGTTATGGCTGGGGAATCAATCAGGAATGTACAAGCCACCTTCGTGGCCAAGGATGGCAGGGCGATTCTGGTCGAGGGAAATGTGACTGGGCGTTACATTGACGGCAGATTGGTCGCGACTCACGGCTTCTTCCACGACATCACCGAACGCAAGCGGGCTGAGGAACAGATTCTCAGTCTGGCTACGAAGCTCAAGGCCATCGCCCGCCCCGCCCGTCAGATGTCTGCCCTGCTTGATCTGAATGGGCTGACACAACAGGTGGCGCGGTCTTTACAAGAGGTCACCGGCTGCTACAACGCCAACTTCTTCTTGATGGAGGACGATGGCCTGGTACTGGCCGCTGGCCGGGGGGGGTACGAGGATGGCAAGCCGCCGCTGGGTTATCGGCTCTCTCTGGGCCAGGGGATCATCGGCCACGTGGCCCAGAATGGCCAGCCTGTGCTGGTGCCAGACGTAAGCCAGGACCCTCGGTACGTGGCCTGGGAAAGACTGCCCCACACCCGCTCGGAACTGGCCGTGCCGGTGAAGCGCGGCGATGAGGTGTTGGGCGTGGTGGACATGCAGGCTATGGAGCCCAACGCCTTCGACGTTGTTGACCTGGAAGCATTGGGGGTGCTCGCCGATCAACTGGCGGTGGCCCTGGATAACGCTCGACTTTACGAGGAGACGCGGCAACTGGCAGCCTTCAACGAGAGCATCGTCCAGAGCATGGCCGAGGGTATCGTGGTGGAAGACACCGAAGGGGCCTTTAGCTTCGTCAACCCGGCTGCGGTGGCTATACTGGGCTACTCGCCCGAGGAACTGCTGGGTCAGCACTGGACGGCCATCATCCCACCCGATCAGCACCCTATCGTCCACGCAGTCAGCGAACGGCGCATGCGGGGCGAGGCTGGCCATTACGAGTTGGAACTGGTGCGTAAGGACGGCAGGCGGCTGTCTGCACTGGTCAGTGGCAGCCCCCGGTTTGAGGAAGGTCGCTTCGCTGGCACCTTGGCCGTTTTCACCAACATCACCAAGCGCAAGCGGGCGGAGCGATTGCTGCAAGCGCTGAACCAGGCTGCTAGAGCTATGGGGAAGGCCATGACACCGGAAGAGATATTCATCGCTGTGGCGGGGGAGCTCAAGGGGCTTGGCTTACTCTGTACGGTTCTCCTCACGGACGAGAGCCAGAAGAGGCTCTTCCCCAAATACCTCAGCTACGAGGCCAAATTGATCAAGGCTGCCGAGAAGCTGGTGGGCCTCAAAGCCGAGGATCTCCCCATACCTGTCGAAACTGTAGAGGTATACAGAAAAGTGATTCGGGAGAGGAAGACCGTCTTCGTAGAAAATGCGGAGGAGGTTGTGCGGCAGTTGTTACCCGGGCCCACCAAGAGGCTCGCCGGGCAAATAGCGAAAATGCTGAAAGTCTCGAAATCCATTGACGCCCCCCTCATAGCGGAGGATGAGGTCATCGGCCTGCTCTTGGTGCAGTCGGATGACCTGGCCGAAGACGATGTACCAGCCATCACCGCCTTCGCCCATCAGATGGCCGCTGCCTGGCGCAAAGCCACGCTGCTGCAGGACCTGGAGCAGAGTCTCGCTGAAGTGGAGCAGGCACAGGAAGAGCTTCTATGTACTACCGAGGCTTTGCGAAAAACCCTGGAGGCGACCATCCAGGCCATGGCAATGACCGTGGAAACGAGGGATCCGTACACGGCGGGCCATCAACGGCAGGTGGCCAACCTTGCCCGTGCCATAGCCACAGAAATGGACCTTCCCAAAGAGCAGATCGAGGGAATCCGCATGGCCGCAACCATTCACGATATCGGCAAGATAACTGTACCCACTGACATTCTCAACAAGCCCACAAAGTTAAGTGAACATGAATTCGGCATCGTCCAAGATCACCCCAAGGTCGGTTATAACATGTTGAAAACAATAGAGTTCCCATGGCCGATTGCTCAAGTGATACTCCAACATCACGAGAGGATGGATGGTTCTGGCTATCCTCAAGGTTTGTCGGGTGAAGAGATTATCCTGGAGGCAAGGGTCTTGGCGGTAGCTGATGTTGTCGAGGCCATAGCCTCTCACCGGCCTTACCGGCCAGCTCGCGGTATAGATGAGGCCCTGGCGGAAATCTCGCAGAACAAGGGTGTCCTTTACGATCCTGAGGTGGTGGATGTTTGCTTGAAGCTTTTTACCGAGAAGGGGTTCAGGTTGGACCAACAGGTCGGGAACGAGATGGTTCATTTCGGGCCATGATCAGAAAGCAGGTTCTCAATCGTATGAGTGATCCCGAGTTTTGCACCCTAACCCTGAAGGAACTCGGCCCCCTGTTGCAGGACAAGCGGGTTTCGCCCGTCGAAGTGACCCAGGCATACCTGGAGCGCATTGATGCTCTGGATGAGACCCTCAACGCTTACATCACCGTGATGCGGGAGCAAGCGCTGGCGGATGCCCGGCGTTGCGAAGAAGAGATCCTACGGGGCGACTACCGGGGGGCGTTGCACGGCGTTCCTGTAGCCCTCAAGGACTTGTACGACACGGCTGGCGTGCGGACCACAGCGGCCTCCAAGATCTACGCCGGTCGCGTGCCCGATGAGGACGCCACCAGCGTGGCCCGGCTGCGCGCCGCTGGTGCTGTCATCATCGGCAAGACCAACCTGCACGAGTTCGCCTACGGCGTGACAACGGATAGCTCCTTCTTCGGGCCGACGCGGAATCCGTGGGAGCTGGAGCGGGTGGCTGGTGGCTCCAGCGGCGGCTCTGGGGCGGCCGTCGCCGCCGGCCTCTGCGTGGCGGCCACCGGCTCCGACACCGGCGGCTCCATCCGCATCCCTGCCGCCCTGTGCGGCATCGTCGGCCTCAAGCCCACCTACGGCCGCATCAGTTGCCGTGGCCTGCTGCCCCTCTCCTGGACTCTGGACCACCCCGGCCCGATGACGCGCAGTGTGTACGGAGCGGCGGCTATGCTGGCGGCCATGGCCGGCTACGACCCGCGCGATCCCGCCTCGGCCGACGTGCCTGTTCCCGATTACATCGCGGGGCTGCGCGATGGCGTGTCGGGCCCTGTCCTGAGCTTGACTTCGGCGAGCTCAGTCGAGCCGTCGAAGGGCCTGCGCATCGGCCTGGATCCACAGTGGGCGCTTTCCGGAATCCGCGAAGAGGTGCGGACTGCTTTCCAGGAGGCCCTGGCGGTGCTTGAGGATCTGGGGGCCGAGATCGCGGAAGTGTCCGTGTCCCGCCTCGAAGAGGGCATGGGCGCTGCCCTGACCATGCTGATGGCCGAGGCAACCGGCATCCACGAGGAGTTCTTGCGCACCCGCCCCGACGACTACCAGCCCGATGTTCGCGCCCGACTGGAGAAGGGCTTTCCCATCAGGGGCAGCGATTACGGGCGCGCCCGGCGTAGCGGTGAGTTGCTGCGCCGCGACTTTGCAATCCTGTTCCAGAAGATAGACCTCTTCGCCACGCCTGCATGTGGCATCACAGCGCCCAAACTGGGGCAGCGGAAAGTGGCCATTGATGGGGAGGCCGTTTCCGTGATGGCGCCCCTCACGCGTTACACTCGCGTCTTCAACCTGACGGGACTGCCGGCCATTTCCGTGCCCTGCGGCTTCTCGTCGGAGGGGTTGCCCATCGGCCTGCAACTGGTGGGCCGCGCCTGGGACGAGGCCACCGTGCTGCGCGCAGCCTACGCCTACGAGACGGCCACGGAGTGGGTGCAGCGCGGTCCGGCGCTTTAGGAATTTGGTCAGAAACTTTTGGCATACTTGGGTGTTATAATACACAATGAATGAAGTGTTTCGGTCTTTCTTGGTTGAATATGGACGATCTCGGAGAATTTCACGATCCCGTTTTGACAAGTTTCTCCATTTGTGTTATAATATATTCTAGCTTCCTTCAGCCGCCTCAAGTTTGACTTGATCAGGAGACAGGAACTTGCTTATCCTCATTGTTCGTTGTCCCGATTTGCTGATGCTCCCTTCCAACTCAAAGAGTATAGTATGTATTCATTTGACACCAAGATAGAGCCTTTGCTGGCCCTGCCTTGGTGTTTTTTATTAGTAACTGCTGGCCCTGCCTGAGATTCTCCAACCTGAGACCGGGCGACCATAGGGGTCAGCGGTGATGGCTCCCATCGGCAGGCCGAGGGTGGCCGAAAAACGCGAAAGGAGGTGATGGCCACAAACAGGTGAGCAGCATCTAGTGGGCGTTCGCAAGTCGTTCGCCAAAAAATATTGAAGCTATTTTGAAAGGAGAAAACAGAAAATGAAGAAGAATGGTTTGATGGGTGAGCTCGTTGCCGAAGCGTTCGGGACGTTTATCCTGATCCTTTTGGGAGACGGTGTCGTCGCCAACGTCGGCTTGGCTCCCCGCCTGGCTGCATCAGGCTATGCCTGGACGACGATAACCTTCGGATGGGCCTTCGCGGTGGTTGTGGCTGTGTACGTTGCCGGTGGCGTCACCGGCGCGCACATCAACCCGGCGGTCACGCTGGCGGGCGCGGTGAAGCGCGGCTTCGCCTGGGCCAAGGTTATCCCCTATTGGATCGCGCAGGTAATCGGCGCTTTCCTGGGCGCACTGGCCGTGTACCTGTGCTACCGGGACGGTCTGGTGTCGGCTGGCATGCCCAACGTCTGGTGCACCGGACCAGGCTCTATCTTCGGTCAGGCTTTCTGGGGTGGCGCTGGAGGGTCGGCCATCGGGACGTATTCACTGCTCACTTGCTTCATCTGTGAGATCTTCGGCACGGCTATGCTGATCTGGGGTGTCTATGCAGTCGTCGATGCCAAGAATGTAGGCCCCGGCGCCAACCTTTGGCCGCTCCTGGTGGGTTTCGTCGTTCTGGCGATCGGCCTTTCCTTGGGTGGTCCCAGTGGCTACGCCATCAACCCTGCCCGTGACTTCGGCCCGCGCCTCTTCGGCCTCCTGGTAGGTACCAAGGGTCTCTTCAGTGGTCTCTACTGGCTGGTGGCACCTATACTTGGGACTCTCATCGGCGGTGTCCTGGGCGCCTTCACCTACGACTGGTTCATTACCCCCTACCTGGCAAAGAAATAATTGAGCCAGTGGGCGGATCCAGGACGAGCTTACAACTAAGTTGACAGGGTTGTCAACGGGAGGGGAGTAAGGGGTAACCCTTTCCTCCCCTCCCTACTTTGTCTTTAGAAGCGAGAGGAGGCAAGAACATGAAGAAACTGATTAACAAGCCTGAGGATGTAGTCAGGGAAGAGTTGGAAGGTCTGGCCCTGGCTTATCCAGACATAGTCAAAGTTCACTTCGAGCCTGACTTCGTCTATCGGGCTGATGCTCCAGTCAAGGGTCAGGTGGCCATCGTCTCCGGCGGCGGCAGCGGCCACGAGCCCATGCACGGTGGCTTGGTGGGCGTGGGGATGCTGAGTGCTGCCTGCCCCGGCCAGGTCTTCACCTCGCCTACGCCGGACCAGATGTTGGAAGCTACCATGATGGTTGATGGTGGGGCAGGGGTGCTGCACATCGTCAAGAACTACACCGGCGACGTCATGAACTTCGAGATGGCCGCTGATATGGCCCGCGACGAGGGCATCAAGGTGCTCAGCATCCTGATAGACGACGACGCGGCGGTGAAGGATAGCACGTGGACCGCAGGCCGGCGCGGCGTGGGCACCACGGTGCTGGCAGAGAAGATCTGCGGCGCGGCGGCGGAGAAGGGTTACAGTCTGGAGAAGGTGGCCGACCTATGCCGCAAGGTCAACATCAATGGCCGCAGCATGGGCATGGCCCTCACCTCCTGCACTACTCCCATGGCCGGCAAGCCCACCTTCGATCTGCCCGAGGACGAGATGGAGATCGGCATCGGCATCCATGGCGAGCCGGGCCGGAAGCGGATGAAGCTCAAGACCGCCGACGAGATCACTGAGATGCTGGCCCTGGGCGTCATTGAGGACCAGGCCTACACGCGAACCATCCGCGAGTGGGACGAGGGCCAGGGCGACTGGGTTGATGTCAAGTTGGTGGACCCGCCACTAAAGGCAGGCGATCAGGTGCTGGCCTTCGTCAATAATATGGGCGGCAGCGCGGCCATCGAGCTCCCCATCATCTACCGTAAGCTGCACGAAATCTGCGAGAAGAAAGGGCTGAAGATCGTCCGTAATCTCATTGGCGCCTACATCACCTCCCTGGAGATGCAGGGCTGCTCCATCACCTTGCTCAAGATGGACGATGAGCTCATCAAGCTTTGGGACGCTCCAGTCAAGACCATTGGCATGCGCTGGGGGATGTAGAGAGTTGGAAATTGGAGATTAGAAGTTGGATGTTGGATGCTGGTTTCCAGTATCCAACATCCAGCATTAAGTAAGGGGGAGATGGCTTTCAATAATGATGACTAAGAGCCAGGTTCTGAAGTGGCTTGAGGCTACGGCTGCGGTGATCGAAGAAAACAGGCAGTATCTCACCGATCTGGACTCGCCCATCGGCGATGCCGATCACGGCACCAACATGGATCGAGGTTTCAAGAAGATAGTGAGCAAGCTGCCTGGTGTGGAGGAAGAGGACATTGGCGCCATTCTTAAGACGTCCGGGATGGCCCTCATCACCAGTGTCGGTGGGGCAGGAGGCCCTTTATATGGCACTCTCCTCATGGATGCGGGGAAGGCCGTGGCGGGCAAGGATGAACTCTCCGATGATGACCTGGTCGCTCTTCTCGACGCTGGCTTGAAGGGGGTGATCAGGATAGGGAAAACCAACCTGGAAGACAAAACCATGGTGGATGCCCTCTACCCCGCCATAGAGGCTCTCAAGGAGGCCGTCGCCGATGGCAAGGACACTGTAGAGGCCCTCCACCTGATGACGGAGGCCGCCCACGAGGGGATGAAGGCCACCATTCCTATGCTGGCCAGGAAGGGCCGCGCCAGCTACTTGGGAGAGCGCAGCATTGGCCACCAGGACCCAGGGGCGACTTCCTCTTACCTGCTCCTGAAAACCTTGATGGAGACCGTTGAGTCCAACCCACCAGCCTAGCGTGTCCGAGTCATCCTTTGCATTGCTATATAGACCATCGTGGTTTTTGCGCCAGGGATTTTGAGAGGGGGTGATGAAAAGGGAAAAAGAATGCGAGACAAAAAATCATCCGTAACCAACTAAAATATCACTAGACAAAGGAGTAAGTGTAAAAATGGGGAAGAAATACGCAGCAGCAGTTGACCAGGGTACGACCAGTACCCGCTTCATGATCTTTGACCACGCAGGACAGGTGGCCGGCGTGGATCAGATGGAGCACGAGCAGATTTATCCGCAGGCTGGCTGGGTCGAGCACGACCCGATGGAGATCTGGGCCCGCACCCAGGACGTGATCAAGGCCGGGCTGAAGAAGTCGGGAGTCAAGGCCGAGGAGATCGCTTCCGTCGGCATCACCAACCAGCGTGAGACCACCGTCGTTTGGGACAAGAAGACCGGCAAGCCCTACTACAATGCCATCGTCTGGCAGTGCACCCGCACCAAGGACATCTGCGACGCGCTGGCCGCGGACGGCGGCCAGGATCGCTTCCGCGCCAAGGTAGGGTTGCCCCTGGCCACCTACTTCTCTGGCCCCAAGATCAAGTGGGTGCTGGAAAACGTGGATGGCGTCCGCAAGGCGGCGGAGAAGGGCGACGCCCTCTTCGGCAACATTGACACCTGGGAGATCTGGTGGCTGACCGGCGGCCCCAAGGGTGGTGCGCACGTGACCGACGTGACCAACGCCAGCCGCACCATGCTCATGAACCTGAAGACCCTGGATTGGGATCAGGAGATCCTGGACATCATGGGCATCCCGCGCCAGATGTTGCCGGAGGTCCGCCCCTCCAGCGATCCCAAGATCTATGGCTACACGCCCAAGGATGGCCCGTTTGGCACATCCATCCCGGTGTGCGGTGACCTGGGCGACCAGCAGGGCGCCCTGGTGGGCCAGACCTGCTACAGTCCTGGTGAGGCCAAGAACACCTACGGCACCGGCTGCTTTATGCTGCTGAACACCGGCACCAAGGCTGTGCCCAGCAAGAGCGGCCTGCTGACCACCCTGGGCTACAAGTTCGGCGATGAGCCGGCGGTCTACGCTCTGGAGGGATCCATCGCCATCACCGGCGCGTTGGTGCAGTGGCTGCGCGATAACCTCAATCTGATCGAGAAGTCGCCGGAAATCGAGGACTTGGCCAATACCGTCGAGGATAACGGCGGCATCTACTTCGTGCCCGCCTTCTCCGGCCTGTTCGCGCCCTACTGGAAGAGCGACGCCCGAGGCGTGATCGTCGGCATGACCCGCTACGTCAACAAGGGGCACTTCGCCCGCGCCGCGCTGGAGGCCACCGCCTACCAGACCCGCGAGGTGCTGGACGCGATGAACAAGGACTCCGGCGTGAAGCTGGCGGCTCTCAAGGTGGACGGCGGCATGGTCTTCAACGAGACCCTGATGCAGTTCCAGGCCGACATCCTGGGCGTGCCCGTCGTTCGCCCGATGGTGGCCGAGACCACCGCGTTAGGTTCAGCCTACGCCTCTGGCCTGGCCGTCGGCTTCTGGGCGAATACCGACGAGATGCGCGCGAACTGGGGCATTGACAAGACCTGGGAGCCCAAGATGGACGCCGGGACCCGCGCGGAGCTTTACAAGGGGTGGCTCAAGGCCGTCACCCGCACCTTCGATTGGGTGTAGTAATAAAGAAAGCAAGCTGGGCCAGGTAATAGGTAACAGCTTACGCTGGAGCCGCGCCGCTGCCCATAGCATAGGGAAGGGAAGACCCTCGATGGGTTTTCCCTTCCCTATGGTCGTAGAAGATGAAACAGGTTTGAAGACAAGGAGAGGAAAGCGTTAAATATGGAAAAAGAGAGAGTACAGTTGGTTGTCATAGGGGCTGGATCCACCGGAGCGGCCGTGGCCTGGGATGCGGCTATGCGTGGTATAGATACCATATTACTTGAAAGGGGCGATCTCGCTTCGGGGACCACGGGCAAATGCCATGGGATGCTCCACAGCGGGGCCCGGTATGCGGTCAAGGATAAGGAAGGAGCAACAGAGTGTATTGAGGAAACTAAGCTCCTCCACAAAATAGCTCCTCATGTCCTGGAGAGAACCGGGGGCCTTTTTGTGGGCTTTAAAGAAGATGCGGAGAAGTATCCGGGTTATAAAGAGAAGCAGCTAGAGGGATGTAAGGAATGTGGGATACCTGCCGAAGAAATCAGTGTGAGAGAAGCGCTGGAGATAGAACCCAACCTCAATCCGGAGATAGTTGACGCGCTTTGGATTCCCCACGATGGTACATTGCATCCTATTGGGTTTGTTCTAAGCCTATGTTTGACTGGGAAGAAGTATGGGGCAGACATCAGGCCGTATAACGAAGTTATAGACATCTTAAAAGAAGGAGATACCGTTACAGGGGTAAGGGTGAAGGATCACCTGAGGGAGAAGATCTATGAGATCAACTCTGACGTGGTAGTAAGTGCAGCCGGCCCATGGGCTGATCCCATAGCTAAAATGGCAGGAGTCCATGTCCCCCAAGTGCCTACCCCTGGGGTGATGGTCGTCGTAAATAGGAGAGTGAATAGTGTACTGATCAATCATCTCAGGCCCAATTCTGATGGGGATATCATTGTGCCACATCATACTACCTCGGTGATTGGAACGACTTCCTGGCCGGTGAAAGACCCAGATAAGGTTCCCATCCCGAAGGATCACGTTGATCTTATGCTGGAGGAGGGGATTAAAAAGATACCCGCGATAGAGGGCGCCAGGATCTTGAGAGCCTATGCAGCATGTAGGCCTACTATAGCGCCGGAAGGGGCGGCAGTCACGACAGGAAGAGAACTCAGCAGAACATTCGAAGCCTTTGATCACGAAGCCAGGGACGGGGTGAAGGGATTTGTAACCATCACCGGTGGGAAGATGTGTACTGCTAGAGGTATGGCTGAACAGAGCATAGACCTGGTGTGTAAGAAGATAGGGATAAAGGCCGAATGCCACACGCGTGAGGCGAAACTGGTGGGAGCGGAAGAGCCTGTGGATGTAAAGAAAGTGGCAGATTTATTTGGTCTGCCCAGGATATACGTGCAAAGATCTGCTCAGAGATGGGGGGATTTGATCAAGGAGATTTTTGAGCCCATAGAGGAGGAGCCATTCCGGGGCAGTTTTGTCTGCACCGATGAATTCGTCACCAGAGCGGAGATAGAATACTCAGTAAAGAATCTGTGGGCATATTTCATAAACGACATCAGGAGAAGGACAAGATCAGGTATGGGCACTTGTCAGGGAGGAACTTGCAGTTACCAAATAGCTGGAATCCTGGCGGAGGAGTTTGACAGGCAGCCCGCCGATGTCCACGCTGACTTGATGTCCTTCTTGAAGATTCGATTTCTAGGGGACAAGACGGCCTGCTGGGGAGATCAGTTTCGCCAATGGAAACTTCACGAGGCTGCCTATGCGTGCCTGGGAAATTACGACAAGTTACATAAGGGATTGCCTTTCTCAATGCCCATCTTTGGGGAGGCACCCTGATTAGAAGGGGGACACCTTGATCAGAAAACAATTTGATGTTCTGGTAATTGGCGGAGGAATAAGCGGGACCCTCGCGGCTGCCTATTTGGCAGGGAAGGGGAGAAAAGTGGGGGTCTTGAAAAAGGGGGGAGGAGCTACAGCGATGAGCTCAGGGCTCCTCGATGTACTGGGGTACGTGGATGAAGAATTGATTCGAAATCCCGAAGAAGGAGTGAGAAGCCTTGCCGAGCAAAATCCCGACCACCCTTATGGCATAACAGGAGGAGGGAGGGAAGAATCCGCCAGTGAAAGGGGACAGGTTGCCGTCAAGAGGCTGAGAGAAGCGCTTGATTTCTTTAGGGCAGGCGTGAAGGCGGCGGGGCATGAATACAAGGGGAGTCTGGACGAGAATGTACTGGCGATCACTCCGTTCGGGACCTATAAGCCGACTTGTTTGCTGCCTCCCTGGATGTATTCGGACATTTCGAGGCTAGACGGTTCGAAGATATTGTTCGTAGGATCAAAAAATAACCCCAGGGTTAACCCCGTTTACATAGCGAAATCGTTTGAAGGCTTCATATTGCCCAAGCTGAGGGAAATCGGGATAGAAATAGAAGCAGAGGCGGAGGCCGAATATGTGGGCGCACCCGGGCTGGAGGACAGAAGATACATTCTCCCTATTGAAGTAGGCTACTCTTTGGATGTAAGTGAGAACTTGAGGGAGTACACGGAGAATATATCGCAGAAACTGGGCGACTCAACTCACGTCTTCTTGCCCTGTCTCGGTTACAGAAAGCCGAGGGAAAACTGGGAGTACATGAAGGAGAAGCTAGGAGTGGAAGTGGTAGAGCTTCCCTCTTTGCCTCCTTCTACGGCTGGAATGAGACTCGCCGCTTGCCTGGAAGAGATGGCGAGCAAAGAGGGCGTGGAGTTATATAAGGGCTATAGTGCGGTATCGGCAGAGGTCGAGGGGTCGAAGTGCTTCAGTGTAGAAGCAGCTCACAGAAACGAAGTGAGCGAGGTGGAGGCTTCAGCTTTCGTGTTAGCTACGGGGGACTACATAAGTGATGATCTATTAGTGGAAAAAGATAGGATAATAGAGAGGGCGTTCGGGTTAACAATAGAGACCCCTGAGGATCAGGATTACCTCTCCTGGCTTGACGATACCCCATTCCCGGTCAGTGGACATCCAGCCTCCAGGTTGGGGGTAAAAGTGGACAGAGCAATGCATCCCTTGGTGAAGGGAGATGTCTTGGCTGAGAACCTCTTTGCCTGTGGCTCGATAATCGCAGGTTATGACTACAATACAGAGAAATGTGGATTCGGGGTTTGCATATCCACGGCTCTGGCAGCAGCCGAAGGAGTGTTAGATTACCTATGACGAGCATACTAGCAAATTCTGACAAATGCATAAGATGCGGGCTTTGCCTTACCAAGTGCCCCGTCATTTTCACCACGGCTCGTGAAAGCTTTCCAGGGCCTAAGACCATAGCTGGGGACCTGCCGAGGCCCTCTCACGAGTTCACCGTTAACGAGGACATCATCTTCTATTGCACTATCTGCGGCGCTTGTGCGGAGATCTGCCCTGCGGATATCCCTGTGGATTTGATAACCAGGGAGATCAGGAGGTCGCTGATAGAAAGCGGGAGAATCGCGGTCACCCTCAGGGATGCATTGGAAAGCGCTTTCAAACACGGCAACCCCTGGGGTGGTCTCAGAAGCAAGAGGTCTGAATGGGCCGAGGGCCTGGGCGTAAAGGACATCTCGAAAGGGGAGAAGGCGGAGCTTCTATACTTCGTTGGGTGCACCGCGTCTTATGATACCAGAGTCCAAGAGGTTGCCCGATCCCTGGTTAAGATATTCAAGGCGGCGGATTTGGATTTCGGAATCCTGGGAGATGAAGAAATATGTTGCGGAGAGCCAGTAAACTGGATCGGAGAAGAGGGACTATTCGAAGAACTGGCGGAGAAGAACATAGAGCTGTTCAATAAATACGGGATCAAGAAAATCGTAACCACTTCGCCCCATTGCTACATTACGTTCCAAGAAGACTATCCCTCTATAGCTGAGAAATTGGGGCTGGAATTTGAAATAGAGGTTAAGCACTACACCCAGCTCTTGGCTGAGCTATTGCAGCAAGGAAAGATAACGTTCTCCAAAAAGGTGGACGCATTAGTTACGTATCAAGACCCTTGCTCTCTGGGGAGACGCAGCAAGATATTTGACGAGCCCAGGGAGGTGCTAAGAGCGATCCCTGGCTTGGAACTGGCCGAGATGGAGAGGACCAGGGAGGAAAGCTATTGTTGCGGAGGAGGCGGGGGAAGGATATTCTTGGAAACTGAGGTCAAGGAAAGGCTTTCGATGGAAAGGGTTAAGGAAGCAAGCAAACTGGATCCTGATGTGATGGCGACTGCCTGCCCATTTTGCCTGTTGCAGTTTGATGATGCGGTAAAAGTCGCTGGAGAGGACATCGAAGTAAAAGACGTAGCGGAGCTGGTTGCAGAGGCATTGGGCTAGTTCTCACGGGGTCAGAGAGGAATGACCAACAGCAAGAAACAACGCGATAAGAAGCAGCCTTCCAAGCAGGATCAACAAGCCACGCCCAGCGCCAAGGATCAGGAAGAGCAACTCCGCAAATTCGAGCGGATTCCGCTCTGGGGTTGGATCTTGATTTTCCTCGTGCCTTTGATCCTCAGCGAGTTCATGTTCTACCAGGCGGGCCGGTTGCCCAGCATGATCATCTTCCCACTGGCCTGGATCGGATTCTGGGCCGCCATGATGCAGCGATCCGGGTGGCCGATCCTGAAGAAGCGGAAGGATAAGTAATCGGTTAGCCGTCGCTTCTCGTGCTAACGCGCGGTCCGTCTTCACCAAAACCCAATAGGAGGATCACCAAGGATCAAGGCTGGGGGTGAATAGTGAACACTCCCAGCCTTTATGTTTCGTAGAGGTAAGGTGACGAATTGGGCATGGGGCGAGCCAGGGATAGCCGGATCGCTGATTGCAATTTGCGACTTATTCAGGTATAATGTCAGGAGGAAAGGATCACCTCGCATGACGAAGCACAAATGGAGATTCCTATTCGGCAGCCTGGCAGGTGCTCTGGTTGCCGCTGCGTGGTGGCTGTACAACCGCCGCCTGCGTGAACGCACCCCAAGCCTCGAAAGCCTGGATGATCCAGCGGTCGCACGGGCCTTCGGGTGGGTGGCGACGATGCCGCAGATGCAGTTGTTGCGCTGGTTAGTAGCCCGCCGCGCCGTTGGGATGACCAGGTGCGGGGAGGCAGCGGACCTGGGATGCGGCCCAGGGCAGTTGGTCATCGAGCTGGCATGGCGGTCCCCCGGACTGCACGTGACGGGCATTGACTTGTCGGAGGAGATGCTGGTCCAGGGCCAGGACAATGCCCGTCGCGCCGGCTTGGCAGACCGGGTCTCGTTTCGCCGGGGGGACGCGCAGCAGATTCCCTTCCCGGACGCTTCGCTGGACCTGGTGGTCAGCACCTTGTCGCTGCACCACTGGAGCGATCCGGTGGCGGTGTTGGACGAAATCGCCCGTGTCTTGCGTCCCGGCGGTTCCTTCTTGATCTTCGACCTGCGCCGAGACATGGCGGCGCCGGTCTGGTTGCTGCTGTGGTTCGCCACTCATGTTGTAGTGCCGGCAGCGTTGCGCCGGGTGAACGAACCGTTGGGCAGCCGCAACGCGGCCTACACCCCCCAGGAAGCGGCGCGACTGGCTGAGCAATCTCGCTTGAGCGGTTGGCGCGTCACCCGTGGGCCGCTGTGGCTGACTATTGAGGGGACGGCATTGGTGTGACCTTGTGCCTGGGCACCTGTTGGGCAACGGCGGCAATTCGTGATACAATAGCCAGAGAGCGTGGACACTGGTGTGAATCGAGAGGAGGAGACAGCCATGTTCGGTTTCGACCGCATTACCTCTGATCCAAACATACTTGGCGGCAGGGCGTGCATCCGTGGGATGCGCATTTCGGTGTCGCTGATCGTCAACCTGGTAGCCAACGGGATGACAGTCGAGGAGATCATCGTCGAGTATCCCGACCTGCAGCCGGAAGACATCCAGCAGGCCCTGCGCTACGCGGCCTGGGCTGCCGAAGACACGGTCTACATCCCGGTGGGAGTCCCCGCATGAAGTTTCTTGCTGACATGGGCCTGGGGCGTAGTACGGTCGCCTTCTTGCGTGCTCAGGGACACGATGCTGTACATTTACGCGAACAGGGGCTCCAACAGTTGGAGGATGACGAGATTGTCGAGAAGGCCCGGGCCGAGGGTCGAGTGATCCTGACCCACGATCTGGACTTTGGCCGGATAATTGCCGTAGGCCGGGCCAGTGTTCCCAGCGTGATCACATTTCGATTGAATGATATGCGACCTGCTCAGGTGAACCGCTATTTAGCCGAGGTACTTGCCCGCTTCGCCGAGCGGTTAGAAGCAGGTGCGCTGGTCAGTGTAAACGAGCGAGGTATCCGGGTACGCTCATTGCCGATCAAAGGAACAAGCCGGTAAGCTTCTAATGAGCGAAACAGTTGGTGTTGGAGCACTATGACGCAGCCTACACCCCTCAGAAGGCGGCGTGATTGGCTGAGCAATCGCGCTTGAGTGGTTGGCGTGTCACCCGTGGGCCGATGTAGCTGATTGAAGGAACGGCTGTGGTAGTGTGATTGTAGGTTGATACTTCGCCGATAGAAAGGTGAATGGTCACGAAGGTGCAACACCAGACGATAATCTATGTGTTCATGTGATCAATCCTTGAAGAGTGTGCGGATAGATTGGAGTTAAACCGATGTCTGTGAAGGTCCAACCACAATGGATTGCTAAAATGTATCCTGCCAAAGTGGGACGGGACCATCTGGGCCTAGGAAGCGTCTCGTCGGACCAAATCCTCCCCACTCTCTCACCTGGCATCAATGTCCTCACCATACATCCTCGCTACCACAGCTTCTACACTTTCCTGCTCGACGAGTTCTGGCGGCGTGATCGGCCGCGCAGCGGGAGTGCCTGGGTGCGCTTCTATCGCCCGCGCGAGTTCATCTTCTCCATCGGGGCTTACCTCTGTGATCGGCCTGAACATGGCGAAATGGCCACCGTCGTCGGCGGGCAGAAAACCGCTCCCTTGGCTGTTCGGCAACTTGATGTCTACGACACTACCTTCAACTACATCAAAAGCGAACTGGGAGGCTATGGCCTTTACTACGGGACAGTCATCGCTGCACTGGGCTTGATTTACCCGGGTGGTCCTGGTTTCCCCTATCCCGTTGACGTGCCAACCGAACTGGGCAAAGAGGTGGCTACTGCTTTTCGCGAAGCAGTGAAGGATACAACTTACTACCGTGACTATTTTGACAAGGACGCCACTGAGGTTCCTATTGAGGTTGTTCGGGAGTACATTCGTCATGCATGTCTATGCCAGTTGCAGTTGCCTGATGCCCCTGACTGTCCCTTGCTTCTCAATGCCTTCCTGCACGGCGGCGCGGAACCAGAGGCTAGACGTGCTACTTTCCGCCTGTTTCTTGACATCGCTGCTCAAACTCAAGGACACGCGATAGACGAAGATGCCTTCCGGCAGTTGCTCTACTTTCAAGCGACAGATAGAGGGGCGACTTACAATCCACAAGATGCGGTCTTCGACACCTACCAGCGATGGCGACTCTATCAGGCCCGTGAATACTATGCTTTCGCCCTCAACGCGCTATGGTACTACCTCTGCGATTGGGGCGTGGCCCAAGGTGGTGACATACGTCCGCTCGAGCTTTCGCGATTCTGGCGGCATCTGGAGGCGGCTCTAGATTTCAATCGTCTGGCAACACGGCTGAATGTGCCAGCACCGGGCCTGAGGATCAGTTCCGACTTTCATAGCCTGCTGGATTGGCTGCTGACGCTAGTCGGGGCCGATGAGGCCAGCTTCGACATGGCCTGCAGGATAGATGCTCCTGCCCATGAGCATCTCCTCTATCGGCTTGCCCTGGAAGATCGCGGGGCTCCCGAAGCCATGATCGCAGGCATGGTGACCATGTTGGCTTTGATAGTGCTTCGTTTTGGACAGCCTGACCTGTGGCTCCGATCAGAGTGGGCTATCTCACGTATGGGGGCTGACGGGCGGCTCAGTGTGGACGGCTTTGTCAAAACCATGCATCGCAGGCTGCAAAGTGGTACCATCACCATCGGTGAGGTCGCACGCTGGCTCTACGCGGACTACATCATCCTGCAACACCAGCTCATCGCCACCAGCAAGCTACCCGACAACACCTTTCGCTTTCGGCGCGAGGGCGAGCGGCTCCGCTTCTATAGTTTGCAGAACTCCTTGGGTTTTATGAATTCACGCTTCGATGCGCTGAGCACAACTATTCACGAATTGGGATTGTGCGGTGACTTTCGCCAGCCAGACCACTCTTTGACGCCTGACGGGCAACGTTTGTTGATAGAAGGGGATCTGATGTGACCGAGCTTCAACTGCCAGAGCAACTAAGAGGTCCCTGGCACCATGCCCTGATCCTGACATACGGCGCAGACATCCCTTTCTTCGAGAACGCCCTGTGGCAGCAGTTCAGCGCCCGGTGTCGTAACAAGATCATCCTGGCAGATGGACAGTGCTACCTGGAAGCTTGTGCCAACTATGCTCGCAGCGGCTTGGCGCGACATCTCAATCAGCGGTATGTCGCCGAAGGCATCTTTACCCCGCGCGCAGCTCATGCCAAACTCATTCTCCTCACCAACCCAGAGCGGGGCCGGTTGCTGGTCGGCAGCGGAAACCTTGGGTGGCAAGGTTACGCCTCAGGTGGCGAACTATTCACCCAATATGAATACAGCGCCGATGCACCCGAGGCGCTGAAGGCCTTTCTTGCCACTCGAGAGCTGGTTGACGAACTTGTGGCACGCCGTTACATCAGTGTACCAGCCGAAAAACGCATTCACCATCTGCTGGAAAAGACACCTTGGCTTTTCCAGTCGCCGACAAGCGAATGGGAGCCGGTACGACACAATCTGACGCATAGCTTTCTTGACCAACTGCAACAAGCAGCCGGTGACGAACCCGTTGAGGAGCTATGGGTGCTTTCACCCTTCTACGACAAGGAGCTTGTCGCCCTGGACCGCCTGCTAACCAGTCTCAATCCGCGTCAGGCCATCCTGTTGATGCAACCCAGTCGTACCTCGGTTGATCCCATCGCCCTCCAGACTGTACTTGGCCACTTTGGCGGCCGTTGTCAGCTACACTCCTTCAACAAGAGTGACGATAACCCATACGTTCACGCCAAGCTGTACTTACTCAAGCTGGCTGATCGCGCTATCTGCCTCCAAGGATCCCCCAACCTTTCCCAGGTGGCGATGCTGCTCACCGTACCCCAAGGCAACATTGAACTCGCCAACTTACTGAGTGGACCACGGCATGTTTTTGACGATCTACTAGATGCGCTCGATACCCATCTAGTAGAGCAAGTTGATGAACTTGACTTGTCCTATCAACCCTCGGAAACGCCCCCTGACCAGCCGCCCGATGGCTGGCATTTGATCGGTGGTGAGTGGCATGATGACTGGCTATACCTGAGTTTCCAGGGTACGCTGCCTGAGCTGGAGGGAGCATCGTTGGTCATTGCCAACCGCATTTTTCCTCTTGATATGCGCAAACGAGAGCCTCAGGGCCTTGAGCTGAAACTCCGTCCAGAGGCTATTGGTCTGCTGGGGAGGCCGGTGCCCATTATCATACGTTGGGGCGAGGGAGATGATGCCCCTGCCTCTAATCCCATCTTTGTCTGCGATAGGGCTGCTTTGCGCAAGGAAATAGAAAAGGACGATGAAGATGAAGAGCAAACACTGAATCGCATAGGTGATCTGGATCTAGATGATGAGGAATTCGAGCGACTATTGGGAGAACTGGACGCGGCGCTAATGATTGACCGCCGTAGTGTATGGCAACTGGCCGGGCGGATCCCACCGTCAACCACGGATGAGGATGACGAGACACTGCGCTTGGACTACGCCGATGTGGACTACGAGATGCTGCGCCAACATCCCAAGATCCAACAGTATCTTCGGAAAGAGACAAACAGCCGTGTCTATGCCCGTTCAAGGTTGCAGATCATTCTCAATGCTATCACTGATCACTTCCAGGGACTGTTAGATGTGTCCACCGGCACGCAGCTTGTCGGCAAAGTCATTGCCGAGCTGGAGGGGGGTGAAGCGGAGACTGAGGAGGAACGCGAACAGGAAGAAGAAGAAAAGCGAAAGCGGCGCTTAACTTCACGGCAACGTATACGGCGAATCCTCAAGGATTTCATTCGCCGCTACTTGCGGGGTATTCGCAGCCCAGACTTTCAGGAATTCGCAGGTTTTGAAGTCATAGCTCAGAACTATGTGATCTTTGCTCATGTTCTGTGGCGGCTCTTCGCCAAAGACTGGGTTGAGCACAAGTTCGTAGTGGAGTCTCTGTTGCAAACATGTGGCTTCTTCTGGGGAAATGGTGGGCAGGCAGGCTACTATCGGGAGCTGGCCGAAGAACAGCAAGCCCAGGTGCTCCAATGGGTACGCGACTACCATGCCGATGCCCAGTTGCTGGCTGCACTATATTACAGCGCGCATCTAACGTACATCGAGCATTGGGAAGAAGTCCGTTTCACCCTGAGAGACTTCTGGTGCGAAATGCTGCGGCATCCCCCCATTGAGACAACTGCAGAGATGCTTGAAGAGACATGGCACTTGGTGGCACATCTGCTCCCTTACGAGCCACCACGCCCCACTATGATTGTGGATGAACTAGCACGTCTTGCTGAATTCGAAACAGAGCACAGTTTCCTGCGAAGATTGGAGAACCGATACCACTATCCACCTTGGAGCTGTTGGTTTGATCAGGCAAGGGTTCGACGTCCGTCTTCTTCTGACCCAGTGCTCGTTAAGTGTCTAGTGGTGCGCGAGGAAGACGCTTTGCCAGATCAAGAAGCTGCTAGTGCATTATTGCAAGATTGGATGCGGTTCGAAAACCTAGACTACTATCGTAT
>CAZVCJ010000057.1:0-23117 GCA_964625745.1 uncultured Anaerolineae bacterium
TGATGCCCGCGCCGCGATAGGTCTCTGCCAGGGACAGGAGGTGGGCGTTCAGGCCAATGTGCATTTTTTCTCTCGGCTGTGCCGCTGGCGCAGTTTGGCGGGCAGAGTGATCACTCCCCGCTGCCGGACTTGGATGGTGTTAACCTCCATAAAGTGTCTCCTCGGAAGAGATGAAGTTGCAGACTCAGTATTTCAGCCATATTGTAGCATCATTAATCAGCGAGGGCAAGTATGCACTCTGAGAGCATTCGGCAATTTCCTCACTCGCCCGAAGATGAATCTCCGGGCTAAGTTTACGAAGGCCTTCGGCCTGACATGGTGCGGCCAAAGAGTTTGGATCACGGAATCACGGAAGGTGCGGAGTCACGGAACTTCCGTGCTTCCAAGCTCTTCGTGCTTCCGTGTTCCCGCACTCTCCGCCCAACAACTCCCGGTACACCTGGTACGTCTTCGCCGCCACCTGGGCCTGGGTGTAATGAGCCAGCACCCGCTCTCGACCTCTTCGGGCCAGTTCATCTCGCAAAGCTGGATCAGCCATCAGTTGGGACAGCCTGGCTCGCAGAGCTCGCTCGTCACCCTCGGCGAAGACCAGGCCCGCGTCGCCGATGACGTTGGGAATCTCCCCCGAGTCCGACCCCACCACGGGCACCCCGCAGGCCATAGCCTCGATCAACACCCGCCCGAACTGCTCCTTCCAGTTGGGCTTGGTCAGAGAGGGCAAGACCAAGGCGTTCAGTCGGTTGTAATAGCCCGGCGTCTGACTGGAGGGAATGGGGGCCTCAAACCTCACCCGATCAGCGATGCCCAGCTCCCCTGCCAGCCTTTCCAGGTGACTCCTCTGTGGCCCGCTCCCCAGAATGCGCAACCGCCAGGCACTTCGGCTAAGCTCAGCACAGGCACCGCTCAAACCAGCTACCGCCCGCAGCAAGATGTGCACCCCCTTCTCCTCGACCAGCCTCCCCACATAGCCGATAGTGAAAGGTTGTAGGTTGTAGGTTGCAGGCTGTAGGCTGTCCACTTCAGAACCCGAAACCCGAAACCCGAAACCCGAAACCCGATATATCTCAGGATCCACCCCAAACTGCGGAATCACCCTGGCAGACCCTTGATACCCCTTCGCTCTCAGCACCCTCACTGCTTCGGAGTTCCCAGCGATAGCATAGTCAGTGTTTCGCAAGTTGTAGCTCTCCAGCAGGCTGAAAGGAGGCGGATAGCGGCGATGGATGTTTTGCCAGGTGAATAAGATGACTTTGGCTCCGTGCTTCTTGGCCAGGCGCACAGCCTGCCAGGTAGCCACGTTGTAGGGCTCTTCGTCAATATGGACAACGTGGGGCTTGATTCTCTTGAAGTGTTTGGCCAGGCCCGGGTAGAAGTGCAGGTGGAAGTGGCCATTGAGGGCCATCCTCTCCACAACCAGGCTATACCCCCGCGTGTGCTCCCGCTCCAGGCGCATCACCCCTCGCTCGTCGCGCCAGTAGTGCGGCACGACGACGGTGAGCTCCACGTCGGGGAGCCTGGCGAGTTCCTCTAGCTTTTTCTGATAGGCCCCGACGATGCAGGCCTTGGAGATCATAAGGATGCGCAAACCGTTACCTCCTCACCGAAGATGAGCCCGACACTCCAGCCAAGTACATTATAACCCACCGACGGACAAAAAGCAAAGGGCTTCCCAAACACGGTGACGATGCCCTGGCTCAAATGTTATGTTTATCATCCTTTTCCTTACCCCCACATAGGGGTTTTTGAACCCAAAAATCAGGATTTTTGAACCCAAAAATCAGGGATTTCCCAATTGACACACCACCCCAAAATCTGATATAATAGTCATGATGGGCTATGCTCAATACTGCGTGGTTTTGCCTGAGATAGGGGATAGTTGATGGTTATTGCAACAAGAGAGGTGTCCCGCGTCATGGACGAGATTCTCACAGTCCGAGAAGTCGCCGAATACTTGAAGCTCAGCCGCACGACGGTTTGGCGCTGGTGCCATGCAGGCAAACTCAAAGCCTTCAAGGTGGGGCGTGGATGGCGAATTCATCGGGCAGAGGTCGGGAAGATCGTGGGACAGAATTCGATGGCAACGCACAGGGCGGACAAAGAAGAGGAAAGTGCGATTGCCCTGTCAAAATAGCAAATTCTGCTTGACAAACCTAGTGAGCAGTGTTATAATAATCTACTGCAAATGAAATGCTCACTGATGGAATCCTCTGTTAGCAAGGAGGAGTGATCCATGGAAGGCACCAAGGCATCTTTGAAGCGGCGATCGCTGTGAACCTCTGAGGACGTCGGAGTTGATCGCCGTTTTGCTTTGCTGGGGTTTCCTACCCGCCACCGATTGGGGTATGCTGAAAAGCAGTGGGAAGGGCAGAAGTGTGAGAGACTTAGCACTGTTGGCCTCTGATAGTAGTGCGGAGGATGTGTCTTGAAACAATCTAGGAGATTGGTTCTCAGCCTTTGCATAACGCTAATGTTCTTGGCTGCGTGTTTTGGTCCTATCGCTGTTGCAACAGCAAGGGTTGCACTTGCTCAAGGCGACAACGATATAGGCGTGGATATCATTTTGGCCATCGAAACGTCTTCGAGCATGTTGAAAAATGACCCTGATAATCTTCGTAGCTGATCTTCTCGGAATTGGCTTGACATAGTTCTCTGCGAGCCGTTACCCCTAAGCCTGATCTGAAAATCAGGGGGCTTTGAGATTTCCCGTGGTATCCCCCATATCTGGATGTGCTTTTCCGTAAGAACGTGAAATATGCCCCCACATGTGGCAGACACCACGGCAATTCCCAGAGAGCCAAAATCAGTTGAGGGATGAAAATGGGATCAAGGTTGAAGTTAGATATCCCTACTCAGGAGTTGTCCTATCATTTCCTCCTGATGATGTTAGTTCTTGTATCGACAGTCTTGTCTCAGGTGATGGTCCACGCCCAATCTCCCGAGGTGGTTGACGTCATTCTTTTGGTGGATACCACTGGGTCTATGAAGGGCAGAGGTTACAGCATTGGGGACATCTGGGACGAGGTGCTGGACGAAATACTTAGCTTGGTAGATGTTCTACCTGCAGGATGGAATGTAGCGGTCATACCTTTTGACAGCGGACCCAGGTGGGATCGGACTTATCCCCCCGTAGCCGAGGGGGGCACCGAGATAGGGCTGGTTGTGTTGGACGAAGTGGTAGAGGAAGGTATCAAAGCTCATCTTCGCGCGCTCCCAGTCGATGGGCTGAATACCTGGATCTACGAATCGCTCGAAAGTGCCTTCGCTCAGATGAGAAGGTGGCAAGAAGCGGATGTGCAAACGACTCATCGCCAGTATGTTTTCCTATATACTGACGGCTGCGATACTGGTGAACACAGTAAGCTTGGCATAGATGGCATCATCGAGTTGTTTAAGGGTACCAAAACCGACTTTCCGTTCTTGTATTTCGTCTATCGGGACATCGCCAATGTGTTCACTGAGGAGCAGAGGGAGAAACTGCGGGAGGCCGGCGTTGAAGTCACTGTTGGCCTACGGTATGTGAAGATTGAGACGCGAGATTTGGATTTTGGCGACCTCTCGGTGAGTCCAGAGGGCGTTCGCAGAGAGGTCGTTTTCTCCAGCACTGTGCCTGATATTTGGGGGAGCGAGGCACGCATCAGAATAGAAGGGCCACAAGCTCTATCTGTGTCCCCGGAAACGATTCGTCTGCAGGAGCGGGTGCCAATCAGACTGAAAGTAGCGCCTGGCGGGCTTCCGCCAGGTCCACAAGCTGCCACCTTGGTGCTTGAATCCATTGGGGAGAACATCGTAATCTCACCACCTATTGTTAACATCTTATTTAGCTGGCCGACCCCAATGCCCACCAGCACGCCAACCCCCACTCCGACTGACACATCAACGCCTGCGCCCACCCATACGCCAACTGCGACTCCGACCAACACGCCGACGCCAACGCCCACCCACACGCCAACTGCGACTCCGACCAACACACCGACTCCAATACCAACGAGCACCCCGACGCCGACGAGCACACCGACGAACACGCCGACCCCTACGCCAGTTATTCGGTTGGACATTTCAGAGGATGGCCTGGAGATGGACAACGACCTGATTGCCACTTTTGGCATTGATTCCACCTCAACGGAGCCAGAACATCTTTGGGTTGATAGCGTTTACCTGTTAGATGCATCAGATCAGTCAATTGAGGATCTCCGGGCGAAATTACAGCCTGAACAGATACCCCCGCAGATGCAAATCAGTGCGAGTCTTGTACTCACCAGCGGCGTATCACTGGCATACGGTGAGTACCACGGACAGGTCAACTTCAAGTCTGAATCAGGTGTGGACGTTGTGCCCTCCAAGATCCCGGTGAGCGTCCACGTTCTGTCTCCGTGGGAACGATTCTGGCGCAAGTTTGGCGGGTTGATTGTCGCACTGCTCAGTCTGTCGGCGGTTGGGGCCCTAGCCTATGCTGCATGGTGGCTATTCATCCGGCCAGTGGTGGATGGTGGGTTGATCGTGAACGCGTTGCCGGTAGGTGGGAGCATTTACGTGAGGAAGCTGGGGCAAAGCTTTCAAGACCCAGGCGAGTTTATTCTATTGAGCCGGTTGAAAAAGCACCGTATCACCTTAGGCAAGGGATCTGCGGCTGACATTCAACTGACGGGAGACGACATTGACGATATCCAGACAGAGATACGGGCCACGGGATGGCGCCGTCGGGGTTCACAGATTCAGGTGATGAATATAGGCCAGACAAACGAGACTATTGTCTCCGGCGTCCCAGTGGGTAGAACTCCGCAAGCTCTCTATGATGGGGACATTATCACGCTGGGTGGATATGAATCCGAATATCAAAATCCAGGACGGCTTTCCCCATACGATAGGTGACGAAGCCAACGAGTGTACACCCGAAATCGTATATCCTAAATAAGGAAGAGGAGGAACTGTCATGGTAGGGATGGGTGAACAACGTGAATCGGAAGACTTAATGGCCAGCTTGTTTGGTATGCCAGATACCAGGCTAAAGATCAGGAAGGAAGAGATTCGGACGACTTTGCGCCCTACTGTGATCGTCGGGCTGGGCGGCACGGGTCAGACTATCGTCAGTCGCGTCAAGGAACGTATCCTGACGTACCAGGGCGCGGACAGCATGATCAAGTTCGTGGTGTTTGATACAGCCCAGAAGGACCACGAGAGTTCGCTGGACGACCAGGAGTTCTGTTACCTGGGGGATTTCGACGGCGATGACGTGATCAAGCGTCTGGATGCCAGTCCCGACATCGCGGCGTGGATACCTCACAACCTGCGTCCCGGCTTTGTGCGTGATGGCGCGCACTCGGTGCGTCCCATTGGCCGCCTGGCGTTGTTCTGGAACTTTATCAAGGTGCGAGACTACCTGCGTAAGGCGGTTGCTGACAGTATGGCCATTTTCAATAACCGCTTGGGTGAGGAGATGGCTCAGGGCCGTACTGTGAAAGTCTACATTGTCTCGTCACTATGTGGTGGACACGGCAGCGGCACCTTTTTGGACACGGCTTATTATCTGCGACATTTGATCCACAACGAGTTCACCGCCCGGGCCTTCGTATCGGGCATTTTTATGATGCCCGAGCCGTTCATGTCGCGGGTGCTGGCTATCCAGAATCAGGAACGCCTGCGGGCCAATACCTACGCTGCCTTGAAAGAGGTGGAGCATTTTATTGACACTCGCGACTTTTACTGCAAGTACCCCGCCCAGCCCCCGATTCGGGTACAGAGCGTCCCTTTCGATGCGGTGCACCTGATTGACGACGTCAATGAAGCGGCTCAGGTCGTGCGTGAGATTGACGATTTGTTTAGCATGGTAGCCGTGCAGATGTATCTGGAACTGGTCACACCGCTGGGAGGCGAACAGACGAACAGCTTTGACAACTTGGTGCTCGAATCCCATGAGGCCACAGGAAAGCCGAAGGCTTTTGCCAGTTTTGCCGTTGGAGCTTTGCAGTTTCCAGTGGACAAGATCCACCATCACCTGGCCTTTAGGGCGGGCAAGGAGCTGATCGAGAATGGCATATTGGTGCTGCCCGATGAGCGGACGGTTGAGGGTATGGTCATCAGTTTCGTCACCCAAACGAGAATACGCGAACACGAAGCCAATGACGTGGTTGATGCCCTTAACCTGACGCCTAGAGATCGGAGAGTCGTTGTCCCTCTGGATGACAGTGCGATAGACATTGATGCATCGGGATTGCTGGCCCAGGTGAACAATCTGGAAAACACGCTGATGCCTCAACGCCTGGAGCAGGCGAAACAGACAATGGAAGAGACCAAGGATGTTCTTCTCAACGAAGTCTTGGAGGGCTTGCGGGCCCAGTTGCGAACCACTGTGCACACCAGAGGGCTGAGTTTTGCCCGGCGTTTTATGGAGCGGCTGCGCCGGGAAGTTGCACTCTATAAAAACGAGATGGATGAGGAGCGCGAGGCCGCCCAGGCAATCGTCGAGACCTCCCGCCGACGGATAGGAGGATTGGCTAGCCTGTTGCCGGATGTTTTGCGGGCCGGCTTTCTCGTCAGGGGAGGACGGATCGGTCGTTGGAAGGCTGAGTATCTACCTGCTCGCCGTCTCTTGAACAAGGCTGTGCTGGAAGAAGCCAACCGCGGTCTAGCTAGTAGCCTGTTCGCCAAGCTGGACTCGGAACTGGAGAATGGCCTGACCCGACTGAGAGTCTTGATCGGTCAGATGGAGGACATCCGAGACCGTTTTGGAGTGGCGGCTGATCAATATGGCCCTCGGCGTGTAGACGAGGACATACGGTTCGAAGTTGTCAAGGAGGTCATGACCCGGGACGACATCAACCGCTATTATGACAGGGAACGCACCACGTTGGCAGAGTTCGTAGGGCAAACAGACGTGCTGACCCAATGGGTTGACGCCGGCGCAGTACTGACTGACGCCCGTCAGCCCAGAACGCAACACCGGCAGGGGCAGCGGGTTCTGGCACTGGCGAAGCAGGTTTTTGACTACTGCTACGACAAGTACAGCCACCTGCGGGACTCAGACTCGTACAATATTCGAGCGTTCCTGAGAGCCCGTAGCGGTGTCCACTCCCCTCAGGATGAGATCCGGGGGCTGCTGGCGCGTTGCCAGCCCTTCTGGTCATGGAACGATGCGATGCTGGGGGCGGGGGAGCGCAACCTGCCACATCAGTTTGTCTTGGGCCTCTTCTCGGCCAGTGACCCGGGTTGGACCAGTGACTTGATACCGGAGATGGCGAGCCGTCCAGTCGTGGTGAGCACGGGTAATCCCTATGTGATCATGGCCAGCAAGGTCGCTTACGGCCTGCCCCTTTTCGCTTTGAACCGCATCGAGAGCTACGGCTTTTACTACCAGCGTTACCTGAAGGATCCCCGTCGCCCGCTGCACCTGGAGGATGATTGGGCAAACTGGCCGGACTTGCTGGCCCAGGTCGGCCAGTATCAGGATGAGCTCCTTTTCGCCCTGGCGATAGCGTACAACCTGGTTTACGATCGGGGGGCTGTGTACTTTTACAAGTGCGCGGGCACCGATGAAGAAGTGACCCTGGAACGCGGCCGTGAGAAGGCAGTAGAAGCTTTCTTGAAACCGGATCAAGCCATGTTGCGCCAGACGGTAAGGGGCTACATTGACAGCCACCGCCGTCAGCATGGGGAAAGCGCCATCCAGAATGACCTGAGAGAGTACGTGCGTGAAGAAGAAGCCAAACTGGCAGAACGTCCCCCCGGATCAGTAGGTCAGCAGATTCGGAAGGAATTGCGGCTGATCAAGGACTTTCTGAAGAACGAGTATGGTATAGACCTTGATCTGAAACAGTAAGGCCCAGAGCCATGCCATGTTCTCAACGCAAGTGGGCACATTAAGGAGGCGGGTCAACCATGCAAGACTCACGAGAACTCCTCTCCAGGCTTTTTCCCGAACGTAAGGAGAGGGCGGAGTTCTGCCCAATCCTGGTGATAGGCATTGGGGCTTTTGGCCATCAGGTACTCATGGAGGTCAAGGCCAAGTTAGCTACCTTGAACCCTGACCTGTCAAGGATCACGGCTTTTCTATGCGTTGGGTCGTCGGATCGAGATGAGAACGAAAGAAGGGGGATCGGCGATTACTTTGTGCCGCCGCGCTCGCTGGAACCTTGGGAGCGGTTCTCGCTGGTGGGCGGGGAGGAAGAGGAAGATGAAGATGAAATCGTCACCCGATGGCAGGCACACCAAGCTTTTGCTCTACATGCCACGGAATTGCGCAGCCGGCTGGTGAGTTGTCTGAACCAGATCACTTCAGTTATGGTTACTAAGGAGCTTGAAGCGCAAGGGTATCGGATCCCGCCCAGGCACATTGAGGTGTATTTCATCGCAACGCTTCCTGAGCCAACCAGTGGACTGCTAGTAGACCTGGCCTACCTGGTGGCTGAGTTGATCAGGGGACGTGACTCTACCTGCCACACGACCGCTCTCCTGTCCATCGCCAATGCCCCTCCCGGTTCTGACAGCACCGAGGCCCAAGGTCGGGCATACGCCGCTTTACGGGAGATCAGTTATCATATAGGTCGCCGTGATGACGATGACCTGGAAGTCGGTTACGGCGATCTGTCTGTGCCGTTCTCGGGACGCCCTTTTCACCTCTGCTATCTGCTCGATTCGTGGAATGAAGACGGCCGAGCTGTAAATAGCCAACGGGATGTGACGGCCGCTGTGGCTAACTTCGTTTTCTCCCTCATCGGCACGCCGCTCTCTCGGGTATTGAAGCCAGAGCCAGGCGTCTTAGATACATATCTAGGCCCCGATGATCTGTCTGCCTATAGCACCCTGGGTCTCGTGGCCTGGACTTTCCCAGCCGAGGCAATTGTGACCCATTGTGCCCTGCGCCTGGCGCAGGAAGTGGTGGAAGAAGGATTACTCAATGATCTGCCACTCAACACGTCCTTAACCGCCAGGGATGTGAAGGACATCGAGGCCCGGCTGGGATACAAGATAGCCGACGACATCCCTCTTGATGGCCAGTCGACACCCCAGTGGCGACCTGACCTCAAGTCTGGGCCGGAAGAGACCTGGCTCCTGCGCCTAGCTGGAGGATATGCCACCTGGCGCGAGGCGACCTATCCCCAGCTCTGCGCCACCCTGGCAGCGAAATCGGCCGTGAGACGGCGGGAGATACGGCAAGTGATCCCAAAGGCAGTGGGCCGCCTGGTACTAGGAGAACCTCAGGGCCAGTCTCGGGCGTGGCGGCTGCTGGAGCGCCTGGAAGAGTCACTACATGAAGAGAGACTCCCTCCTTCTATCCCCACGCTTCGGAGTGTTACCGTCAAGCTCCAACAAGCCATTGCTGCGCTGCCCCATCCCTGGGCGATGGTGCTGCGTGGTCTGGCTGCAGCGTCGATCATTCTCCTTTGCCTGCTGACCCTGAGGCGGGCGATAGAGACACCCGACTGGATGGCGCTGGTAGCGGTAGTCCTGGCCGTACTGGGGGGAGCAGGACTTTCCTGTCGGGTTTGGAAGATCGCCAGAGGGCGGGTCGAATCTGGCTGGGGCGAGTACCAAGGGGCATTAGCTCGGCTGGCAAGCGTAGAAATTCGTCATTGGCAGGCCCGCCTGCGCCAGGAACTCCGACAATCGGCCAGCCAGGTTATTGAGAATGAGCAAGAACATTTGCACAAGCTGAAACAGAAGTTACAGGTGCTCGCAGCCGAGCTTGCAGAATTGGAGCCAGGCAACCTTGCGACCTCCAGCGCTTTTGAGGAACTGGTTCCTGTCGAGGTAGAATACGAGGACTACTACACCAATCGAGAGATAGATATAGAAGCTGTAACCCGGACTTTTCTGACGGAAGAAGGTGGTCTGCTGGAAGAGTGGCGGCATATGACGATAGACGAACTAGTGGCCCGCCTGGCACGCCGCTGCCGCAAGGAATTTGCTGACGTCTCGGAGACCTATATCCTGGAGATGCTAAGTGAAGTGTGGGGCCCGGGAGAACTTGCGCGACGCTTCGAGAAATTGCAACACCAGGTTCGCACCTTACTGAGCACCCGCTCTATTTCGGCTGAGCAGCGAAGCTCAGAAATCGCGACTTGCTTGGTAAGTGGAGTAGAAGAGGCAGGAATAGAGCTTTTGGAGCCACGCGATCCTAGCCTGCGTCCCTGTCCAGATAGCGGGGACAAACATCACATATTCTTCGTCAAAGTCAAACACGGCTTTCCACTTGCGTCTATCGAGACAATTGGTGCATTGCGAGATGCCTATCGGAAAGTGCCCGAATCCGAGAGAGAGTCTCTTCACGCCTGGGAGGAGTGGGAGACATTGCCCGAGATCGCTTAACCTGGCGATCTGCTCCCTCAAGGGAGAACAACTATGACACTGTTTTTCACCTTTTTGTTTCTGACAATATTCTTGCTTGGCTCCGTCTTGAACATCGGCTTCATTCTGCCAGCCTGGCTGCCCCGCCTAGTGGCTCCACTATCTCAGAGTATTGGCCTTGACGTCAGTGTCGTAATAGCGGTCTGGTTGGAGTATGGGGTGCTCTTGGTGTTGGCGCTCACACTTTACGATTGGCTGTCCCGCAAGATGCCCGACCGGACCCATGCTCTGGAACGAGCTGTTGACATCAGGGGATTGGCCTGGCTTGATACGTTCTTGATCATAGTTCTGTCCATCCTGATCGTCACAGGTGTCGTGGGCAGACTGGTTACGACCACGTTCTTGACTTCCGCCCTGGTCCTGTGGACTGGCTTGCTGGCAAATTCCCTTCGGCCCGGCCTGGCGCCGGATCTGCAGGAGATCCAGGCCGACCCCGGACCGAACCACGTTCGGCTCCGCTGGACACCGCCAGGCAGGGGATTCGAGAGTGTGACAATCCGGCGGTGCCAAGATGATCGGGTTTCGCCGACGCCCTTTGTGGGCGGCCGACCGATATACACAGGCAGTGATACAACTTTCACCGACGGAGGCCTGTCACCTGGCGAAAAATGCTCTTACTGGGCTTTCGTTCGAGACGACAGGGGGCATTTTTCACGAGGCGTGCCGGTGTTTGTCAGCATTCCTATGCCTCCACCAAACGTACGGGACTTTGTCGCAGCACCTGAACCCGGACAAATCCTACTCCACTGGACACTGCCGCTCTCCCCGTTCATCGCTGGCGTGAGGGTCATCCGCCGGGCAGATGCTCCGCCTGTGGGTCCTGAGGACGCCGTTATCGTCTTCGAAGACTTGGCCGAACGCTGCGTGGATGGCTCGATTGACGAAGGCCAGAGCGAGTATTACTATGCTGCCTTCAGTTACGACGATACCCGTTATTACGCTTCAGGATTGCGTCTGCGGGTCAGCCCCCTGGGCGAGATCATCGGGGAGCTGGACCCGGACGCGGTACCCGATCACCGAATTGATGAGGACGAGGAGGTAGAGAGAGTCGAGTGCCCGCTCTGTTTTCAGCCGGTTTATCAATTGGACATTGATCGGGGGGATGCAGTTTTGTGTCCTGCCCACACCTACGTACACCGAGACTGCTGGGATGCGTTTGGAGGATGCCCGATTATCGGTTGCCCACACGGCCCATCATAAAGCCCGTGAGGAAGTTCAATGTCCGGCACTATTGATGACGAGGGCAAACAGATCACTATCCGCCGCTTGTCATCAAGGCCCACGCGAGAGGTTAGGGTGGAACAGACAGCGTCACAACGGCGGATTGAGCTCGGCCCTGTCCCTACGCCGCGCAAGATCCGCATCGCCCGACGCGTGCGGTTGCCCAGACGGATTACGGCGGAGCTACTGCTGCAACCCATCGTTATTCACACGCCTGTTGATGGGCAGGTGTTTGAGGCATCTGAAATGGAGGTCGTTGGTCAGGCCAATCCTGGCACTCATCTGGCCCTTGTCAATGAGCGGTATCGTGCGGAGACTAGATCGTCGTCGGAGGGCAAGTTCACTTTTTCAGACGTTCGCCTCAGCATAGGGGCCAACACAATCATGGTGCTCGATTTGGATCACCTGACGTGGGAGCAGGCCAGGGCCAGCATCCGTGTTGTGCGACAGGAACAGCTTGCGCCCTTTTTGGGGCACAAGGATCCGCTTACCAATGCACCGCTTGCCGAGGGCGAACCAGTAGTTCGCTGCTCAATATGCTGGACTTATTGCTATCTTTCCAGTTGGAGAGCCAACGGTAATTGCTCTATCTGTTGCATGAGAGGCCTGACACCCCGGCATTGGACATCGGACGATGACGAGTTCTATATGACTCGTGAGGAACTGAACAGGAGATAGATGTGGCGGAGAACGACGAGCAGAGAATCAGCGTGCGGCGTATACTTCGTGTCGTTCGAAAAAGCCTAGTCTCTGAGCGCGAAGAAGAGCCCGGGAAGATTCGCGTGCGGCGGCGTGTGGGACTGGACACAGAGTCCCGACGATCGGCAGATGAGGGTGAGAAGCAGACACGGGTCGGGCGAAGAGATGAGGATCAGCAAAGTGAAATCGAGATCCTGAACATTCGCAAGATCTCCCCGCCGGAATTGGTAGAGGAAGGCGAAGAGCAAGAGCAAGGGGTGGAGGATGAACAAGAAACAACTCCTCCAACCTCCTACCCCACTGAGACAATCCACCAGGTACATTTGGAAGAAGATCGCTACTCCCTACGCATGGAACAATTGGCGCGCAAAATGGGCTGGGATTTTGCCCGCACCCAGAATGCGCGAGTACTGGTAGTAGGAGCTGGCGCCCTGGGAAATGAAATCCTGAAGAACCTGGCGCTACTCTGCGTAGGGCACATCATGATTGTAGATATGGACTTTATTGAAAAATCCAACCTCACGCGGGCTATTCTCTTTCGAGAGAAAGATGCCGGGCGATCCAAAGCAAAGGTGGCGGCCGAGGAAATTCGGCAGATTTTCAAGGAGGCAGTGGTCTGGCCTATTCACGACAAGGTACAGGCCTGCCTGGGATTGGGCGTCTATCGCCGTCTGCACGCGGTGTTTGTTGGCACCGACAATTTTGCCGCCCGGCTGGATGTGAACCGGGCCTGCTACCAGGTTGGCACTCCCCTCTTTGAGGCCGGCCTGGACTACCTGGACACCCGTTGTCACGTCTTCGGCCCACCCTACGACGTCTGCTACGATTGCCTGCTTGACGAGAACGCCCGCCGCCGCGCGACCCGCAAGCCGTGTGATTTTGCGCTGCGGGAGACAGTAAGCGGTGCCATGAGCGTGCCCACATCGCCTACCGTGTCTGCTCTGATCTCCGGCCATCTGGTTCAACTGATGCTAAAGCTGATTCACGGCGAAGAGGTGGAATTTGGCACCCGATACAACTATTACAACGTCAATAACGAGTTAGTCAAGTTATATTTGGATCGCTCAGAAGATTGTCCCACCCATGCTGGCGCGCCCCGCATCAAGGAGGTCATTGAACTGCCTCACATCTCTTCCAACAACACCCTGGCGGAATTGATCGCCTCGATTCGGGAACATCCTGATTTCCCGGAAGAAGTGCAACTGCGCTTACCTGAGTTGCTCGTCAGCCGTTTTTGGTGTGATCAGTGCGGAGCCGCGTGCGATGACGTCTTCAAAGCTTTTGGGTTCATCCCGCAAGAAGAGATCATGTGCCCCAATGGACATGGGATGATGACACAGTACGATGCCTACACGACGTTGATCGGCACAGAGGACTTTTTAGACCGTACCTTGGCAGATATCCGTATTCCACCATTACACATTTTTAGTGCCTATAGCAGCTGGAGCGACGTAACGCGGTACTTTGAGGTGACCGGCGACCTCGCACAGTTTGGTAATTTCTTCGCCTGATATTCGTTGGACGAGTGTGCTCCGCTGTATGCAAATGTAACGTAAAGGAGGCACCTATATGGGACCGTGACGAGAGACATACGGGTAAGATGCATTCCAACAACCTCACGATCGGCAATTTTAAGGAGGGAAAGATGGCCGACTTGGCAATTGTACTGACCATTCCGCAGCTTAATGTGAAGCGGGAAACCGTCGAAGTGCCTGACGACGGACGGATTGATGCACTGTGTGCTGCCCTGGGTGAGGAATTCAAGATTCCGACAGTGGACAGCGAGGGCAGTCCGGTGTCTTACAAGCTGGAAAACGAAACGCAGAAGTTTGTATACAAGGATAGCGACACCCTTGTCTCGCGTGATACGAAGCCCAACGATTCCTGTGTCCTGACGTATGAATACGAGCCCGGGCTTCAATAGTCTGTTACTCCTGGGGTGAGGACCACGGTTCCCACCCCAGGAGGGGAGACCTGACATGACCCGCGATCCACGCACCGAGCGGTTGAAAAGCGATCAGCAAACACTGTTGGCACTACCGTCCAAATCGTCCTACATCAAGCGAGTAACCAGTCTGGTGTCCTATCAGCCATCTGATAAGTACCAGATTGAGTTCGATCTACCAGGCATCATCAACGCCAATTTTGACGTGCATCGGGGCTTCTTGTTGACAGTCACTATGGGCCCTCGCTATCCGGTCAGCGAGGGTCCTAAATTTCACATCCAGCCTGTGCTCTTTCATCCTAACGTCTATCCCTCGGGCGGAATCTGTGCTGCCGCTCACGACCAGCAATACGTGGGATCCTTTCGCATGATTGACTACATCAAGGGTGTGGCGCGGATGATCGTTTTTACCGAGGACAAATATTATCTGGGCAGCACGGCTCGCATGGATGTGGATATCAACTATGTAAGATGGTGGCGTAATTGGATTGACCATTACGAGCGACAGGGACAACTGCCGCTGATCAAAGACTTTTACTTGCTGGACCGGGACATACCGGAGAGTTCGATTCGACGACGCCCGGTGCAACCAAAGCCACAGATTGTCATCCGTAGGCGAGGCCAAGATGAGCATCCCACAGCCAGACCGGCCCAGGATCGGGAACCACCTCGAATCACCATCAGGCGGCGCAGGCAAGAATGAGAATCAGGCGAGCGCAGCCACAGACAGTTGAACCAGTTCCTCGGCCCCTTCCTTTCCGGGACCCAACCTGGGTAGGGGTGCGCTACCGAATGCACGACGCCGTGCGCGGTGGGGAGATGCTCGTATTCATGACCGAGGAGGTGGTGGAGGGGGTACAGGAACACGCTCGCCTGAAACGAGACGAAGTCTTTGGCATCGTGCTGGGGGACTATGCCGTGGACCGGGAGGCAGGCCAGACATTCCTGATCGTCGAGAGGTACATCGCCTCGGAACTGGCCAAGTCGCACCGGGACCACGTCGTAGTTGACCACGAGGCGTGGATGGAGATCCATCACAAGTGGGAGAGCTCTTACCCCAACAAGCTCAAAGTAGGCTGGTACCACACCCATCCGGGTTATGGCATTTTTCTCTCTCGAAAGGATCTCTTCATCCAAGAGCAATTCTACCGCTATCCTGAGCACAAGTACATGATCGCTTGGGTCCTGGATCCCTTGGCGGAGATAGAGGCAGAGATGGACAACGGTGTTTTCTTATGGCATGATGGGATAGTCACTGACCGCACCGGATATCTCGTTTTCAGCTGCCGCCCTGATGACCCGACGGACTGAAAAGGAGAGAAAATGATATGGATCGAAGCATAGAGCTCCGGGTAGGGAATGAACTCCTGGAACTTGAAATCCCAGGTGGTACCACGGCCGGGGAGGTCGTCGCTGTTCTAGTTCGTCGCGATCTCCTGGCCGCGGATCAGGCTTATTTCCTGGAACATGCTGGACGGCGGTTGGACCAGACGCAACGCCTGGACGACCTTGACCTGGGGAGAGGAAGAGGCCTGCAGGTCGTTACTGCATCGGGGGTGGCTCCTCAGCTTTTGCCACCCGATGAATCTGTTCCTTCTTCTGAGACAGAGGGTCCCTCGGTTGAACTACCTGAAACGAAGACGGAAGACCCCGCTTACGAAGGAGCTTTTCAGACCCTTCGCAAGCTTCGCATGGTCAACCGGGGACTCTTGGACTTTCGTGTCAAAGACCCCGATAAGCGCATTTTTCAGGTTTTTCTCAAGTACCGCACGAGTGCCTTGTACAAGACTCCGCGCGGCGAGTTGCCGACGGTGATGATTGGCAACGAGGTAGAGGTATATGTCCCGCTAGATTACCCACGACACAGTCCAGTGTTTGTTTGGGCGAGCCGTATCTTCCATCCGAATATCGTCGCTGGCGAAGAAGTCCGGCTCCTGGGAAAGACGGTTCCTGGGAGCTTGACCTTGGAAGAAGGGCTCCACTGCCTAGTAGAGATGTTGCAATATAAAAAGGGCTGGTATCGTCTGGAGCCAGCGGCTAATAAAGAAGCTGCACAGTGGGCGGCGGACAATCGTCATCTCTTTCCTCTGGGCGAGAAATCACTGATCACCGAGTTGCCGGTCGGAGAGATAGAGGAGGAAGTAGCAGCAGAGGTAGACTTGCTTCTACCAGAAGAGCCCTCGCCCCCTGAACAGCCGTCACCTGCTGAGGAGGAACCCAGCCCACTAACTCTGGCAAAGGAAGAAGCTGAAGAATTGTCGCCCCTGCCCCCTGATTCAGAGATGGCAGAAAAGGTTCTTATCACGTTGCAGGTAGAGGGCAACGAAATCGACGTTCGACTGCCGGTCACGACACCCTTTGGCCAACTGGCTGAGACCATCTTACCCCAGCTATCTATGCCGACCACCGATGAGGCCGGTGAGGCAATTCACTATACCTGGGTGTTGGACAGAACGGGGCAGCAGCTTGAAGACCTCTCTCTAGTCGGGCAGGGGATCGTAGACGGCGACGTCATTGTGCTTTCTCAGCAAGGAGATGATTGATTCCCTGTGTACGCCTGGGGCAATGCCAAATACAGCGCCGAGGGTCCCTCTGGCCCTCCGTTGCTTGGGATTCTTGCTAGTCAGAACCAGAGCCTTGGCTGATCTGGTGGCTGACCCTACCTTCACTGGTGCTCGATTTTCTACTGCAACAACACACGTCCTCACTCACCATACCCAAATCCAGCGATGGCAATTCCTATAGCAACATGCCGGTGATCCATGGCAACGGCTGGCTGTTTTCCACTGTTGTGATTCCCGCGTAGAAGCCAGGGAGGTTCAGACCTGGCCTTTGCTTCACCTGGCGCGGGCTGTTTACCCTGTTTGTGGCCAGGCGTTGACAACAGATATGGAGAGGTTGCCCCATTTGTGGTCTGGTGCAACACGAGGCTTGCTGGTTGGCTGTGGGTGGCTGTGGCAACCTTGATTGTCCGGCACAGGGGACTATCACAGCGCTGAGTCAGTAAGAGCGACGCACCTGTCTTGTCAACCTGCACCAAGAGTTATTGGAGTACCTGCAAAGGAAAGAACGTTCATGAAAGTTGGAGATTTCTGGCCGTTGACCCAACCCAACCTTGAGGTGCGGTTGTATGGCGCGTTGTCTCATGGCGACCCGTTGGTCTTTTTCCCTTCACCCCTGTTGGAACTGGCCCTGGAAGTTGAGGGGCAAGGCCAGCAGCTTCTCTTGCTGGGCTCCCGGGTTCAGGAGGAACACTGGACAGCCATCACGGTAACAGAGTGGCGGAATTGGCCTGCAGACGAGGCGGATGTGGCCCTACCACCGGAGGTTGTGGGCGCGACGCTATTAGAGGTTATGGAAGGAGACAGGGAAGCGAAGCTGAAGCAAGTACAAAGATGGGCTGCGGCTGTTGATTCTCCCCTGATTTTTCTCCACGGTATCCAAGAGGCGGGGACTACAGCCATTATTGCGGAACTATCTGTCAACGATGGCGCCTCGGTTCGTGAGATTGACGGGTTCTTTGTCTACTGGCCGATTACCCCGCCTGATTTGCTGGGAACCGAGATGGTATTGGATGAGGCAGGAACCATCCTGAGTGATGAGGAGGAGGCCATCTCAGCCGACAGACTGTAGAAGCACCCGGGATAGCAGAGGGGAGACGAACATGAATAGAAAAATCAGGGTTCAGCGCCAGGGCGTAGTTTCTTCAGAGGACCGCAAGCGCGTGCGCATCGGGCGGGACCAGGTGCAGCACATGAACGAGAAACTAGAGCGCGCCAGGGCAGGGCGAGATGTAGCAATGATAGCCAGGCGGGTTGCTGTGCTCAGTCGCTGCTCACAACAGGAAAGCGCGGAATACTTTATCATATTTGGGGAAGTAGCAGAAGGTAAATGGGCAGTGGTGGATGTTTCCATCTCCAGTCACACTGGGTCTGCTGGCGACGAGGCTGCACTGCTCACAGCCACAGGCCTGGATTGGACCGGCTATACCGGGTGTCCCTATTGCAGTAGTGAGTCTGTGTTCAAGCACTGTGGGCGTTTGTCATGCCATGGATCAGCCTATCAAAAATCGGGTAAAACGTGGGTTCGGTGCCCCTGGTGTGGGACAACGTCTTACCTCGAAGGGACTTTCGATGATGTCAGCGGAGAGCGAGCTGGCGACAAAGGGGGAAAGCGCAAGTAATGGGCAAGCAAATCCAGATTTCTCGTCGGGAGATAGCGCCTTCCGACCCACGGTCAGGCAGACGCAAGAGGCCGTTACGCCTGACGCTGGAAGACCTGGATCGAGTTCAACAGAAGAGATTGGCTGAGCCTCGCCAAGCGCAACGCCGGCTGGCGAAGGAGCCACTGGATATTATGTTGGCTTTGGACATTTCCGGAAGCATGTCGGCTGACGATTTCCCTCCCAGCCGGTTAGAAGCAGCCAAGCAGGCAGCCATGCATTTCACCATAACCAAGATCGTGCGCGGTTACGCTGACCGGGTAGGACTTCTCGTTTTCAGCGGCACAGCAGATTTAATCTTGTCGCCTACAGCCGAGCTAGAGCGAGTGAAAGCCACCATCGCTCGAATTTCGAAGGTCAAGTATACGGGGACTGCCATTGGGCTGGCGCTGCGAAAGGCGTGGCAGGCGCTTCAGGCATCGAGTTCACGTGACAAGCAAGCGATCATCCTCCTGACAGATGGGGAGAACAACGTGGCTCCGGCCCCGGAAGAGGTGGCCCAGAACGAATTGGGCTGCCCCGTCTATCCCATAGGCCTGGGCACACCGGGAGGCGCTGTCGTTGGCTGGGGGCTCCGGTCGCAGCTCAATGAGCCGTGCTTGGTGCGGTTGGCGACCCTGACGGGGGGGAGCTACCATCGGGCTCCTGGCACAGAGGAATTGATGGCCATCTACGAGCAGTTGGCCCATTTGTAGCAGCAAGCCGATGGACAGCTCGAGTTATTTTATCAAGATCACCAAAGAGGATGTGGAGCGCGCGGCCCGTCAGATGGGGGCAGGGCCATCGTTCTCGTCTACGGATCGGGGGTTGCTGGATCGTCTGCGGCGATTCTGGTCCTCGCAGGTCAGGCGGCTGGAACCTTGGCCGTTTCCTACCGGACCGACTTCACGGCCTCGGCGGATCACGCTGCCCCGGCAGCCAGTCCGACGTATCCGCTTGGCACGGGAGGACGACGACTGGCAGGCGTTGGCCATCTATATGGTGGAGTTGATCAACGAGGATCGGCGACAGTACCCCGAAGAATCGGGGCACGCCCAGCCGTTGCGATGGCACGAACAGGTAGCCGAGGTCGCCAAGCAGCACAGCCTGGACATGTCGCGCCGGGAGTTCATGGCCCACGTGAATCCTGATGGGCAAACGCCCTTCGACCGGCTAAGGGCTGCCCGCATCCTGTTTCTGTGCGCCGGGGAGAACGTAGCACTAATGACGACTGAGGGGGGCATGGCATCTATTCGTGCCTCACTGGAGCAGATCCAGTGCGGCTTAATGAACGAACCCCCGAACCAGCAGAACCATCGGGGCAACATTCTCAACCCGGCCTTTACCCACGTCGGCATCGGGATTGCCTATGATGGTCCGGGCCGGTTAGCCGTCACCCAGGACTTTATTCAGTCGTGGCTTTGACGAGGAAACTCGGATGGAATGATAAAGGAGCTCTGGTATACGCTGGGGACCAAGGAACGAGCGATTGCCGGCGTCGTGCTGTTTATCATCCTGACTGTTCGTGCTCAATGAATGGTGCCAAGGTAACACCTTGTTGGCAACCACCCTGGCTATTGCTGGGCTGTCTTTCGTGGCCCTTATGTGGTATTTCCTCACTTCCACCCACACTGTAGTACACCCTAAAGCGCCGCTATTGAAGAGGCTTGTCAATGAGGGCTGTCACTCGACCTAGTACACGTGGGCGTAAATCCTTCCCCAGTTAGGCGTCGGGCCAGAGCGCCGGTCGAGTAGGAGCGAAGCGACGTATCGAGACCAAGCGGCTTGTGCAAGGTGCTTTCGTAGGCGGGAAACGCTTGGTTTCGATACACTTCTCCGCTGGCGCTACGAAGTTACTCAACCGGCGCTTGCCCTGCAACTACCGAAGGATTTCCGCCGCGATGTACTAGTCAGATCGTCCTGTGTGTTTTCATAGTGACGAATGCCTTTCTACTATCAGGCTGCCGAGCCTACCCCAACTCCCCCGAAGGCGTCGTCGAGAAGATGTACGATGCCATACAGGAAAGAGACCAAGACAAGTACATTGACTGCCTGGCTCCCGAATCGCGCATGATGCCAGGCTTCTTCTTTTGGGAGCAGGTGATTCAGGCTGGGGCAGGTTTGTTTGGCGTGGATGCATCAGACCTCACCGAGGTGACATGGAAGGACATGCAGTTTCAGACCGTTGACAATGATGGCACCGTGGCACACGTGCAGGTCACAGGCAAACTGCGGCTTCTCTCACTGGGCATGGAAGTGCCCTGCGAGACCGTGGAGACTGCCAAGAAGGTTGATGGTATCTGGTACGTATACCTCGAACAGTGATAATTGCGAGGAAACAGTTATGAATTCCCTTTCACGCATCAAATTCTGGCTGGCTTTGTGCCTGGCCTTGGTGGGACTGAGTGGTCAGGCATTTCCAGTTCTGTCTGCTGGCTTTGATCCCAATCACATCATCGCTGATGCTGTATTCCTTGACGCTGATGCAATGAGCGATCCTCAGATTCAGGCGTTTCTGGAGAACCACGGCCCTGGTGGTGGCCCGAGCTTCCTGGCAACGTACCAGGTCGGAGGACAATCTGCTGCAGAAGTTATCGGCAGTGCCGCCCGGGCTGCTGGTATTAACCCCCGCATCATTCTGGTCAAGCTACAGGTCGAGAAAAGCCTGATCGGTAAATACAGCCCGACCAATCCCCCACCTCAATCAGCCCTGGACTACGCGATGGGTTATGCCTGCCCGGATGACAAGCCATGTGACCCAGCCTTCGCCGGTTTCGACAAGCAGATCTCAGCCGCAGCCAATCGCTTCCGGCAGTTGTTCGACGGCGGTTATAAGGGCTACTGGGAGGGACCAGGACATCCTTATCGCGTGGGAGAAGGTACCGACGTTTATCCGATCAATGCCTCAACCGGCGTTCTGTACATTTACACCCCCTGGATCGGCTCGTACCCAGACCCGGCTTCAGGCAACAAGGCTTTCTGGGGCATCTGGATTGACTACGGATTCGGCGACCCAACTCAACCAACTCTTCCCGCCGATGACGCTCGCCTGGCCGAACCGGCCTGGCCGGCCATCGCGCTGTCGGGAGAGGGCTTCCAGGTCACCATCGCACTGCGCAACGAAGGTACGGCCACCTGGCAGAATGAGGCTGGCTACGTTCTGGTTAACGCCGGGAATCCGATGGGGGCGCCGAAGCGTCTGCCCCTACCCCACGACGTGCCGCCAGCCGAGACGGCGACCTGGACTCTGAACCTGATTGCACCCCAAACACCTGGACTCCACCAATCGCGGTGGCAGCTTCAGCACGGCGATGAACCGGCCGGGGAAAGGATTACAGTGTGGGTGGGCGTGCTGCCAGAGGAAGCCAGAGAGTGGAAGGCGGAACTGAGCCGACTGATCGAGGAGGCAAAGCAAAAGTGGGAGGAAGCCAAACAGCGTGGGGAAAAGGACTTCGAGCGTTTCGTGCAGGAACTGCTCGCCCAGCTTCAACGCGAGTTGGTCCGAATCATCGAAGAGCAAAGCCAGGCATTGTGGGAGGCCTTCCTGCGCTGGCTGGAGGAGACGTGCACTGGTGCCCTGATACCGGCCGGCACACTGGCCTTGGTGGGGATGTGGCTGGGCCGGCGGCGAAAATAGCATGATGTTGGGTAAGCCCACAACGGTCGGCTCACTGCCTTGTTGTGGTAGCGGCAATCCACAATCGCATGTTGATGTAGACAGAAGCTGTGGTCTAAGGAGGCCACAGCTTTTTTGCGCCAGAGTCAACGCTTGGTTGACATTTCCATACCTTGTGCTATAATCTATGCCGGTGGGCGAATCGGGGGAAGGGTTGGCAGAGCTTGGAGAGACCAGGGCGTCGGTTTTGGGCTGAATGGATGCCTCTGCTATTGGTGATAGCCATAGCAGCGGTGCTGCGCTTCTGGGCTCTCGGAACCACACCGCCCGGCCTCTATCACGACGAAGCTTTCAACGGCCTGGATGCCCTGGGCGTTTTAGAAGGCGAAAGGCCGGTTTTCTTTGAGGCCAACAACGGCCGCGAGCCGCTGTTTATCTACCTGGTAGCCTTGTCCGTGGCAATCTTGGGCCGGAGCCCAGGAGCGATACGGATCGTGGCTGCCTTGCTGGGCACTTTGACAATTCCCGCCACCTATCTAATGGCTAAGGCCACGTTCAACCGGCGCATCGGGCTGCTGGCCGCCGCCGTCACGGGCCTGACCCTGTGGCACGTCAACCTGAGCCGCATTGGCTTCCGCGCCGTGGCTATGCCCCTCTTGGTGGCCCTGGCCCTCTGGCAACTGCGGCTCGGCCTAAAGGATGGCAATAAGCGCCATTTCCTGGCGGGGGGGGTGGCCTACGGGCTGACCTTCTATACATACCTGGCGGCGCGATTCACCGTCGTAGCCCTGGCCGCCTTCGGACTGTATCTCGTTGGAAGTTGGAGGTTGGAGGTTGGAAGTTGGAGGCTCGCCCTGAGCGATGTCCTGAGCTTGTCGAAGGGCCCAGTCGAAGGGTTGGAGGCCTGTCCTGAGCTTGACGAAGGGTCTGGTCGAAGGGTTGGAGGTTGGAGGCGTGACGCTTTGACCTTTGTGCTGGCCGCCCTGGTGGTTTTGGTCCCGTTGATGGTCTATGTGGCCACGCACGGGGGCGCCTTCCTGGGCCGCGTGGGGCAGGTTTCTATATTCAATCCCGTGATCAACGGGGGCGATTTC
>CAZVCJ010000058.1:0-23001 GCA_964625745.1 uncultured Anaerolineae bacterium
TATGCCAGAAATGGACCAGACGCGCAACTTTTACATAACTTTTAAAACACCCTCTCAGTTCAGCTCTGATAGCTCCTCTTTGAGTAGTACCTGCCGTACTTTCCTCCATTATCACTTAGCCCTCCCTTGATAGGTGAAATTACATCAGTGCCGCTGCACAGTCAATTTGTATACGGCCTGATCGAGCATCCACCCAGGCGAGCATAGTCTTCCCTGAACCTATTGGCCCTGTCAGCAAAGCTCCTCTTGGAACCCAGGCCTGGCATTGTCGGAAGAACGTAGCTCTGTTCGACACAGTAGACTCTCTGACAGCTTTGCGGTAACCTTTGGATGTGTCAGCCCCTGCGCCTTTTGAATCGCTCTGACAACCAATGACGCAGCATATATGCACCAATGATTGCCAGGGAAAAAACCACCAACGCACGCCAGGAAGCTGGAGGCGGTTCTGGGCGCGCAGGCTTTATGTCGTAGGAAAAGCTATGGTGGTTCTGGCGCACGGTTAATTGTGACCGGCTGGCTCGGGCATCTATCACATAGAAACCACTTGCGGGTTTGATTTGGCCCCGATCCCAAACAAAGAAACCACCCCTACACTCTTGGCCATCGACGACAAGGGCGATGTGCCAGGGACTCTTAAAGAAATCACGCTGAATGGATAAATCTAGGCCGGAAAGAAAGATGCCCATACGTGGGTGGGAATGGTACCAGCCCACGATCCTCTGATCGGGGAACTCTCGCTCTTGCCTACGAAGCAAACCAGCCCACGTATTTGCAGTAAACGTAACGTGCGCAGGGCCAGCGCGCGTCATGTTCCCAGGGATGGCAGCGTTAACTTCTACATGGGTTCGCCCTTCCCAGGTACAGACCTGACCTATCAGCACACCGCCAATTTCATTGAGGCTGGATGCAGCATGTCTGTGCACCTGGGCAAGGGTGTCCTTCGCCATAACAATACACACGTGTTCGCTGCTTGGTGTGCCCACTATTCCATAGCGCTGCTTTTGCCAATTTGGACGCCGTTGTTGCAGCGTGAGATGCTTGGTTGGCCCAACCTTTATATCATAGTCCTCCATAGGAACCCTCGGCTGTAATCTCACAGAATTCTGATTTCAAAGCTTTCAGGAAATTCGGCATCAGGCACCCCCCGCCGTAACGGTCTCTTATCAACCGGCAGTAGGTGAGCATACTCAATTGCCCATTTGGCCGCGTCTCCTCGCAGTGGGTTGTGGGGATTGTAGTTCTTATACTGAATCATTCGGCCCAACATGATACACAAATCGTCAAGGAACTTGCTGGGCCACCAGACATCAACGCACACCCAGGTCCCTTCCTCGTTGATATTTGGGTGGAAGATAGGTGTCAACCAGCGCATCCGGGGTGGCTTGGTAGGATACTCTGTGGGCAACTGGATCAAGACACGATGTTGCTCGCTGTATTCAGGTCCCAGGATGCCCGGTCGGGCAACACCCCTGCATGTGAAGCGCAGCACGTATGTTTCCGGCGGGTCGCCCTGCATGCTCTCGATGCTGATGAAATCGCTGTTGCGAACCAACTCTTGTAGCTTGCGAAAATCTGATCGCAGACGGCGGTCTCGGACCTGCTGCCATTCTACGTCTTCCATAGCTCCTACCCCCCGGCCGTCACTTCCGGCAACAAAGTTAGCACGTCATCAGGCTGTACCCCTGCTGATCGCAGCGTATCCCGATCATCCAGCCTGCGCCCGATCCTGCGATGGTCCAGTTTATAGATAATGGGATTGCCACCCTGTTGGAGAGGAAGCTGCATCCTCGATGCCAGGGCAGGCAACAGCCGTTCCATAGGTACGTTGTCCGGCAACTCAACATGTGTCTTCTTGCTGCCGGTATGATCCAAGATAGCAACACGCATACTAGCCATATAATGTTTCCTCCTTGGACTGCTAACTGAAGTGGAACACTGTACCCTCGTCTCCGGTCAATTCAAAATAGCGGCGGGTGTCACCGGACCGCCCGATCAAGACGTGCAGAGAAGGTATGCCAATCTCCGCCAGAGTCTTGCGCAAGAAACTTTCAGTACCTTGTATCACGTGTGTTTGGTGTGGCCACCGGGATGACCCGCATATCGGGCACACCGCTGCCGATTCTTTAACTCGTTCCACTGGTTGTAATACCTGGGTGGGGGGATGACCGTGGACGCACTCAAACATTTCAAGTAGCTCAAAGTCCAGCTCCAAGACAGCGTCTTTGCCCATTCGCTGTCGAACACAGTCCAACATATCGCCGATGGTGGTTTTTGCTGCGCTGAGGTCTGGACATTCCTCAATGGGCGTGTATCTCTGATGGCTCAGGCAATCAGCTTTCACAGGGTACGTGATATTATACACATCGTTCGTCAACCCGTTGAAGACCAGCCCCGTCCCAGGTCGAACCTCCATCCCGTGGAGCAATTTGAGCGCTTCCTGGGTTTGGAGACCGCCAATGATGGCTGCAACCGTCGGCGTGGTTGGGATTTTACCCTCCATCACCAAATCCCGTGGCAGCGCCGAGCAAGAATAGCGCAGATTCATAGCTTGATAATCGGCTGGGCCCAGTGTGCACTCATAGCATGCTCCTCGCCCGGGCCAGAAAACCCTCGCCTCACCGAGCATCTCCTGCATAGCACCGTCCACCCAGGGATGGCCGACTTTCCAGCAGGCACGGTTGATGAAGAGACGGGCCTCACGGTTGTCCAAGCAGCCGATTACCGCTTCCACCCGCCTAAAGACACCCAGTCCCAGTTTCTGGGTGAGGTCCCCGTGTATCCAGCGAACCTGCAAGTCTGGGTTCATCTGCCTGGCTGCCTCGGCGGCCACCTGTGCTTTCTTTCGCCCTTGATCTCCCTCACGGAAAAGCACCGAGCGGCTCAGATTAGCACTCTCTATGGTGTCGAAATCAACGATGAGCAACCGACCTACACCCAGCAGCGCCAGGTTCTTGATCACCTCGTTGCCCAATGCGCCGGCGCCCGCAACCAACACCGTAGCACGCCTTAGCTTCTCCTGATCCCACCAACTGATGAAGCCAAAGGTGGCATAGCGGTCATGCTCTGTATCGGGGACAATGATGAGGCTCTCAGCTTGGGTTGCTTCTTGCTCTGAAGCGCTTATAGCAGTGCTGTCCATAGTCAGAATCAGAAGTAGAATTGCTGACGGTCAAGAGCAACCGGATCCGGGATGATGCCCCAACGCCGACCCCGTCCTGTGATTCGTATCGTACCCTGGACCGCAACACCTTGTCGCTTGCGCACAATCACGTCCATCTCTTTGATCCCTTCTTCCACCTTGCTTCCGGTCCCAGGAGTAAAACGCCAATAGATTTCCGACTCCCGCTTACCGTGCGCTGTGATCCGAGGGTAGAGTTTTTCGTACTTGAGCGTGAGCGCATCTTTACCCGGGCTGACAGATATTTCTCCAAACTTGAGGCTAGGGGAGATTTCGACGGTGTGTTCCACCTGAACCTTGTCTGTCACTTGTTTTGGATAAAGGTCGTAAGCAATAGGGGGGTCGGCGGGATCAACCAGCACAATCACTGTGGTGCCGATTTCGTTGAGGATGACTGCTGTCTGAGGAATCTCGGGGTGGTGGGCAAAAGTCACAGCAAAGTCAGCCCAACTGACTGCGGAACCAGGCTCGATGTGCAAGGTACACACAAGTCGCAGCAACCAAAACTCATGTTGGTCAAGCTGTGTTCGGACCTCGAACGGTAACTCGCGGCCCACGTCGGCGTACAGTGCAGCCAGGTCATACGCCACCGGCACGCCACAGGTGATGCGATTGCCCAAACGGCGGCCCTCGCGGTAAGGCTTGGCCGGGGCCTCCTCAATCAGTTGCGTTTCAAAGAACACGTTTGCAGGGTTGGTAGCTGGAAGCAATGACATGGTTTTCACCTCCTGTCGCTATCGGGTCAGCATGACTGGGGCCGCCCAGCAAATGCTGTCTTCCCCTATCTGCTCCTTGATGCTCTGACGCATACTCCACGTCTCTTTGCGTACTTCAAACAAGGCCAGTTCTGGTCTGCCAGACTTGACTAGATGCTGATAGAAAAGTTCGCCTAGTATTGCTGCCTCATCGTCCCTGACTGGCCAGCGCATGCCAATAACTACGGGAACTCCAGATATAAGGCAGGTGTGACCAGGACCAAATCTTATGCTACGGGTAGAGGTACGATGTTGACCGCTGCGGCAAGCGCTGAAGTAAGCCAATCGTAGCCTTGCTTGCTGTAGAGTCGTCCCTAGTTGCCTCTCGTTGAAAACCTCGACACTTTGTCCATTAGTGAATGCAAATCCTGAATTGACCTCCTCTTCTTCATCGAAGTGGTAATGACCAGCGTAGTGCAAAACATGAAACTCAGTGTTCTCTAACTTGCCTTGAAGCGCATGCTCAAAGTGTTCGGTATCAGCTGGCCACACACCCAAGATGCGCTGGTCATTTGGGAGCTCAACCTGTTCCTCATCGTCAAGCAAGCAAAGGATATACCCAAGTGGTTGCCGACCTATCCTCCCGCGTTCCAACAATCTATTGCAAACGCTCTCTAACTCGCGATACGTCTGTGGTAGGGGCTCAAATCCGCCTCCCCCTGAGCCACTGGCAACCAGTAGAACATTCAACGAGTCTAGCCCGGAGAAGCAATTTCTCTGCAGCCTGTAGACTGGTTTCTGAAAGGGGCCAACGAGTTCCTTGTAAACTGGTAAGTTGTTGACCAGAAATCCTTCATCATCAAGGAGTGCTAGTTCGATGGGAAAATCCAGCAGTGAACGTTTATCTACTTGAAACACCAGGCTGGCTTCCAATTCGTAGTCACGTTGTGCAGCATGCAAGTACTGCCTCAAAGCATCGAAGCAGTTCTTGTGCGTGTCAGCAAAAAGCCATTTGATCTGACGCCCCACCCTGCACACTTGATCCTCAGTGCGAACAACTTGAACATTCTCGATCAAACTTGCAGCTTTCTCTTCAAACTCTTCTGCTAGTCTGTCAGTAACAGTGTAAAACCCATCGGCGGCCAGGATACCACGTGATACGCTCATCAACAGGATGAAAGGTTTGTTCAGTTTTGATCTGCCCTGATCCCCTTGTAGCAAGCGCTGAATTTCACGTTCCAGCACTACACCTCCGGTGTGATTGAGAAACCACTTACCAAACATACCCCCAACCGCGTACCGCTCGCGCTGTTCGCCTGGCGTTGAGGGTTGTTCGTATAGAATGCCGAGTTCTTGCATTCGCTCAACAACCTGACGGACTTCCCCAGGCGACCGATTCACCGTGTTGCTCAGTTCGGCAACATCAAGACCTCGCATCTGGATGGCCTGATCACGTTGCCGTAGACGTTGAAGTTCCAAGTGCATGATGATCTCTGCTGCGAACTCTGGCAGTTGCTGGGTCCATTCCTGAAAAACCCTGATGTATGCTTCCTGCTTCTGAAACCCATCTCCAATTATGTGGTCAAAGTTGCGCTCGAGCAGGCTAATGTCTTGGTGACAAGAGTCACAGAATTCTTTTAGCACGTATTGTATCAGCCAGGGGTGTCCCCCAGTCTGTTGGTAAACTGCCTCTGCCCACTCTCTTCCAAGCCCTGCTTCTGGAACTGCTTGGGTGATCATTCTGCGCACTTCCGAGAAACTCAAAAGTCTCAACGGAACATCGTAATCCAGGACAGTCAGCAGACGAGGAGCGATTCTTTCAAGCTCACGGGTACCTGCAGCAATCAGCGCCAATTTATCTCTCCGAAGGGTGTATGACTGATCAGGTGAGGTAAGGAAATCCCTAAGTGAGTCAGCCATCTCCTGGCCCCAACCCGACTCAAAGGCAATATCAACGTCATCAACCAGGAGCACTGCTCGAGTGGTGTCACCGGGCAGTTGATCAAGGACAACTCTCAAGTCATGAGAGAAAGCCTCGAACACCGTTCTGGCCGTCATCTTTGTACTACCGCGCATCCTGAGCAACTGACAATTGTCAAGCGAGAGCATGAGAGGTTTATCACTCAAGTCGGGTATGACCCTGGGGTCTTGCCAGATGACAGAGATGCGCTTAATAGCTGCCTGACAGAAAGACAGAAAATCGGAGAGTTCTGTACACCCCACATACAGAGGAATCGAAATCCACCTGTGTCCAGCCCGTTTCATCTGTTCGTTGAGCAGAAACTCTAGTCTTATCAAGAAGCTGGTCCTTCCCATCTTAGGTTCGCCTACAACCCAATAGGATGGCGGCGAGCCGATGGCGGCCGTCAGATGCTCAACAATGTGCTCGGGGCTATTCACTTCCTCGACGTAGCCAAAGAAGGTCTTTTCAGGATCAGCAGGGCGATTTGGGTCATATAATGACATTAGCGCATCGCCTCCATTTTGCATTGAAATCAGAGTTGCTCTTGCCTCAACAGACGATGGAGCAAACCCATTCGGATGCGATATTTGCCCTTCGTGCCTACTTCCTCGATCAGTTCTAGCTGCTTCAAATTGTCTACGGCGTCTCTCAGCCGGGGATAGTCCCACCCCAGGCTATCAAAGGTTTGCTGTAGCCGTTTGAAACTCATGGTTTCACCAACTTCTGTTTTCAGAGCGATTTGCACCACTACGTCTGCCTCGTCTTCGAAATAGCCCTTGAGGAAGTCGCTGTGGACTCTCCTGATGTGAGGTCGGCGCGCGTCAAGGCATTGACTGACACAGGGCTCTAAATGTCCCTCTTGGACTATTCCACCCTTGCCTCCCAGATAACGAAAGATCTCGTTACACAAGAACCTTGTCATCAAGGGATCGCCGCCTGTGGCCTCAAAAATCGCCCTGATGCTGGCTTCATCATAGTATAGCAAATTCGATTCCCCAATTTTTCTCACCAGCTCTTTGCACTCCTCATACGTTAACATGCCGAGCAGTAATTTATCGAAACGTTCGTATGCAGGACTATCTCCGTCGTGATGTTCGCGCATGAACGGGCCATAAGATACGATGCCGAGAACGACTGGATAATGAGGATGACTTAGCCGACGGATTTGGGCCAGGAATCCCCGATAACCAGTCGCTTCCAGAAGCCTGTCAAACTCGTCGAGCAGTAACACCACCTTTTGGCAACTAAGTGCCTCTGTACTCACCAAGTTGTGAAAAAGATTGCCCACATCGTTGACCAAGCGAGATTCAAATCGCGATGCGGCAGCGTTCTCATCAAGTTGAAAAAGCGACAAAATGGATAAATCAAGCGCCGGATAACTGTCGCGAGGATACTTGGCTTCGGGATACCGCATCTGTACAACTCGTCTGATTTCCTCAGTGACCGCGCGGTAGTGCGTCGCTAGCTCCTCGGAACGGGGCAACTCAACGTATATCAACAGATAGTCTTTCAGGTCCGGCAGCTCGCTTAGACGCATCAGCAGTGAAGTCTTGCCCGAACGCATCCGGCCTACGATGAAGAAATTACTCCCTCGATGGATTCTCTCTACCAGTTGCTCAATGGGTTGGTTGCGACCAAAGAACTCGTCGTCCTTTGATACAGGTTCCCTTTTCAGGTAAGGGTCTGCCAACTTGCCGTAAGTTGCGTCGATCTGATCTCGTACGTAGTTGAAGCCACCACTGCCGGAGATTACGGATCTCTTCATGTCTTCGATCCGTAGTTCTACAAAATGCACAGATGGCTGCGACTCATCGCGGCATCTAATTCTTTGAAGCCCGACCGCCGACTGGTCTTCCGATTTCACCGCTACCACGAACGCAGTGCGATCCTGGCTAGGGGCGAGTTCTTCGTACCACTCACTAATCCTCTCTGCTGTCAGGTGGTCATAAACGCGCAAGGGCACACTAGATGCCTTATTCAAGCGATCCCACAAGTTAGTGTCCTTGATCTCCACTCTCGCGGCGTGAAAGCCATTACCAGGCTCAGACTCGGAGATTGCCAGCCTGTCTCTCAAGCCCTTCAAATCAGCAACGTCGAAGAAAGTGTGTACGATTTCATGGGGACGGAGCTTGTGAAGCTTCTCCACACAAGCCTTGATATACAGTTCTATGCACTGCTGGGCCTCACCCGGCTGAACCTCTACGCTGCTTGCCTGATGGAAAAGGCGGATGGCATTGACGTAATCCTCCTGGTACATGACCTTTTCAGCCTTGGACAGCAACCCTCCCTCTGGAAGCATCTGTCCGGCTCTGTCGAGGAACTGAAACAGACCGTGCCTACGCATCAATTCCTGGCGAATCGCTGGGCTTGGCATATCCCGCGCTGGCGCCATTTCTAGAATACGAATGTCAACACCCTCGACTTCGGTCGTTTCGGTTTGGGCACCGCCTGCCGCAGGTCGGTCCTCTTCAAAGCCTAGAGTAATGGTTAGTAGCTGCGCATCAGAATCCTCTTGAACGACGTCTGCCAAAACCAGAGTGCTCTCTTCAAACAACTGTGCCGAGAGCGCCAGTTTAGACATCTCTCGATACAACCGCGCCAGGTCAGCCTCTCCTTGAGGATTGGCATAGTCAATGTAGTCGAAGGCATGTTTGTAGTGCGGTGGGATGTCTGCCTCACCTCGGTTGATCAGGATGATTTTCTTCGATGGAATGGAAACAAAGGGTATCGTCTTCTGCAGCAACTGAAGGGCATTGGCAGATCCAGCCGCCATCTCCATCAAGGTGACTGCCCGCCGGTCACCACCGTTAAGATCTATGACGACAACCTGAGCCCTTCGTACTAACTCACAGCCCTCGCACGGTTGGGGTGAGGTCCAGGCATCCACACCTGCACGTTGACACTGGAAACCAACACGCCGGTCACCCCAGGCCTGTGCAACCTGCTTGTAGACCTGATCCCATTGCTTGCCCTCTTCTCCCATTGCCGATGGCAGAACGACCGCCACAGTCTGCGGTACGATGTCGCAGAGGAAGTCAACGGTTGCCGATGGCAATTGGTAGTGAAAGAAGTCGCACCACAAGTCAGGGGTGAACAGACAGCGGCTGCGCTGACCGGGTTCAAAAAATGCTTCAGGCATCCCTCTTCCTCATTTGTCTATTCAACCACAAAGTACCCTGGACACTCAATGATTGTCTCACCCTGCCACTGATAGAAGCGATACCGGTCCTCAATAGGGTCAATAACTAGCCCAACATGCCATGCTTCCCGGAAAAAGTTCTGATGCAAAAAGTCTTCCTCCTTCGACAGGAAAAGCCGCTCACCGGCACCTGCTTGAATCAGATGCCGCCCTGTGTAGAGCGCCACTCGAGTCTGGCCCAGAATATGGGAACGATACCAGCCAACGGTACGCTGACCGGGGAATTCATTGGCCAGCCGCTCCTCAACTTGTCGCCACAGATGGTAGTCCAGAGTCAACGCCGTCGTCTCACCGAGGGCATCGGTGGCCGGTATGATGCCGACGATCTCGACATAGGGGCGCTCGCCCGATGGAGCAAAAAAAGCGTTCCCCACCAGAATGCCCCCAACCTCTTCTCTGATGCCTTGGGTGGTTGCACGCAGAGCATCCAGCACAGCGCGGTTGATAAAGATGCGGAGGTCACCCTCTGTCACTTTGCCTACTGGTTCACACCGATCCAGGGCAGGCGTCTCCTTACGTGGCAGCGCATCCTGCTCTGTGGACAGCAACGTGATTTCTAGCTTCTCTTGTGCTTCCTCAGCCTCCACCTCGTCCCAATCTACGAGAGCCTCAGGGGTATCCAACACAGGGAGGGGTTGATCTTCCAAAGGCGGCAACTCGTCAATTGTGACGTACACAGCGGGTCTTCGCTTCTGTGAAAGCAAGGGATCAATCCTCGGCTGTCCCTCGTAACGGGCGATGACCTCTGCACGGTTTGCTCCGTGGCGCGGCCGAGTCAATCGCCCGTCATCCCTCAATTGCTGTGATACGATGTCCACAAAAGGTTGCAAGACGCTGATCGAGAAGTCGCGTTCATACAGCCGCTCCTCTTGCCGGCTCTCAATTCGCAGCGTGAAGTAGCGCATCGGCTCGTTGGTGCGGGGAGCCGCCAGATCCAGGATGATCCAGTTGCTGATGTCAACCTCCCTCACCCGTCCTGACCCAGGACAGCGGTCACGTTCTGGACAGCGGGTACACAGTGGGCTACTGCCAGGATTGTAATAGGCATTGGTCTCTGCGAAAAATGTATTGAGGGTGTTCTCCTCTGCATCCTCAACAGAAATGCGCAGGGTGGCATCCTCTGGCGCCAAGTCCTCTTCTTGTACCGTGAGAGTAGGATCAGGCTTGATGAACTCCTCTGGCCGTAGCCCATCGCCGTAGCGCGGGGTGATGATGGCTTTGTAGTCCTTCAGGCTTTCAGACAGGCAGGGTCGCGCTTCGAGCACCCGCGACACCTGACGAACGAGTGGGATGAACTCATGTAGCGTAAAGTCGCTTTCGAAGATCAACGCTCCCGTTGGAGATCGAATCTTCAAGGTGAAATGGGCCATCGTGGGATACCCTCACCGCAGAAAGTAAATGTGGCCATAAGTCACAAAGTACAATCCCTTATATCCATCGCTGAAGATGTGTCGGATCCCCAGCCGCAGCAGGTCATCACCCAATGCACGCCGGCAGAGCAGTTGTCCATCCGGTATGCCATATTGAGCGATACATTCTTGCTTACCTGCATCATAAACTGAGAGTATGGTCAGGCCAGCACAAAGGCTGCGCGGCTTGTCGAGATCATCATCAACTAGAAACTGTTGCCAAAGACCTTGCAACTGGTCAAATCGCCAGACCTCTTTCGTCTTGGCCATGAGCAGATAGAGATTGCCTGTAGGGTCTACTGCCCAGTCGGTCCAGTAGGTAAGAGCAGAGAAAGAAGACCAGCCGCAAACCGAAGCAGGGTATACACCGATGCAGTTGAATTGTTTGGGAATGTAATCGTCCCGTGTGTGCAGCACAAAGATGTGGGACTTGGTCAGAAGGTATAAACAGCGACGCCCCATCAGCAATTTTCCTATGCCTTTGGCAGGTTTTGCGTCACCCCATTCAATAGCTAAGGGAGATAGCGCGGGTCTCATCCGATCATCAGAAAAACGCTGACTGCGTAATACCAGGAGAGGGGGAAGGAGCAATCGTATAGGCTCTTCGCTACTCCGTGTGAGAATGAATACGTTTCCCCATTGATCTATCGTCAGATCACGGCTCGGTATGGGCAGGGTTACTTCCTGACAGAAGGACTGGCTCACTTCCACACCGTGCAGATGAAGGTTGTGGTCGTCAATCTGTTGAGCAAGCCAGCCATGCGCTATGCTGATCGCACCCCGAGGATTCCGGTTGCTGCTACAATATTCCAGACCGGCCAGGCGAATCGGCCTGTCAGGGGGACGCTGGCGTTGCATCAGGCGCCGTGCCTCGGCGATAACATCTGCTTCCAATTCCTTACAGGCTACGATTAAGGGAAGCAGGTCATCCAGGGGCGATCCAGCAGGCACGCGAGGCATACGCTGTGCCAACTCCCTCAAGGCTGATTCTAGACCGTAGCCCTCTGCCTTTTCCTTATGCCGAAGCTGGTCAGCACTTCGCTGCAAGGCCAGAGAGAGGGTGGCGCTAAGAGGTGGCTCTGGTCCTGGCCATTGGGTGACTTGGAGCAAAAACTCTGGGCTCTGCACCACCTTGCCGCTGTCCCAGCGGTAGAAGCGATGCTCACCGTTAATCGGATCAATGACCAGCGCCACGTGCCAGGGTTGGGTGAAAAAGTTCTCGTGCATAAAGCTATCCGTGCCGGAGAAAAAGGCCGTGAAGCCAGGATGGGTGTGATACCAGCCGATCAGCTTTTCCGTAGGTGCCCGCTGTCGGCGTTCCTCTTCCATCTGGCGCCACGCGTTGTAGGTGAATTGAATGCTGGCGATGTCGTTGACTGCCTCCCGGGCAGGGACTGAGGTGGTGATACGCACGACTGTGCTGCCTTCATACTCGTATATGTCGCCCAGCATGATGCCACCAGCCTCATAGCGCAGGTCCTCGCGGGCATGTTGGGTCATCTGCCACCAGGCCTGGGCGTCCACGATGATTTCTACCGGCTTGGCGTAGGGTGGCCCAATAACCGGTGTGTCCACCACCTCGGTGGAGTGGATTTTGATCTCTTCCAGGTCAAACCCTGGATATTCCCTGAATTCTGTCATGGCAGCAGCACCCCCTTACCTGTGGGCAACACGTACCCTCACTCGGTTTCACGGAGCCTGAGAGAAGATTAGATCTATCGCTCTCTACGAGTTTGCACCTTCAGGAGCGTTGCTTGCTCATGATTGCTCCAGCCTGCATGTCAGCGTACAGACGCAATACATCATCGTCTCGGATGCTGGCATCAGCGAGGGTCTCGTTGGGGCTTAGCTCTGTCTCCTGGCCATCACGGGTATAGGTGAGGCGATAACTGATGGGGCGCCCGTTCTGCCCGATTTGAGGGAGCCCCATGCGGTCAACCAGAGCCTTGACCAACCGTTGAGTCTCTACGTTATCCGGAACTTCAGCGCGGGTCTTCTTTGCCCCACTTGGGTCCAAGATCGCGACGCGGACTGTGGCCATGTTATATCCTCCTCATGATAAATGGTGAAGCAAGTTGCCTTTTCATGAACGTTTCATCCAGAGCTGGCTTGAGTTGTATCGGATGGAATAAGTGCCTGTTCTCTGGCGGTCTGCATCAACTGTACCCAGAACCATTGATAGCCATTGTTCAAGGTTTGGTTCTGGAATTGTGGAATGATGGCAGTACTGAGCGCAGTGCCTTCCTCGTCCTGGCCGTGATGCATGTAAACCGGGATGGCCGCCAGACGGTTGATGATCTCCTGGGGATCCAGCTTGGTCAAGGTCTGCTCGATCGCCTGCTCATCGGCTGCCAACCGCCGTTCCGCCTGCACTTCGCTGACCAAGCGACGGGCGATGGTTAAATAGTGTTCCAACATGGCAACCAGATCCACGGCATATTGACGCGCTTGCTCCAGCAATCGCTCTAGGAATCGAATGACCTGTTGAATGTCTGCCAGCACGCCTTTCTGCGACATCTCTGCCGTCCCTGCCGTTGACAATTTAGGTTCTATCTCGAGAGAAAACTGCTTCGGACCAAGTCCTTTTGCTGCCTTCTTTATCAATTCGGGCTCCATCTCAAGAGAAGGCAGTCTCAAATCAAGCCCCTTTATCAATTTGTAGTTGTAGACTGGCTCTGCTTGATAGCCGGGCTGAGTTGGCTTTGCAAACCAGATCTCTTCTCTCGTCCAGGTCATCTCTTTGGCTGGGGCTGACGCCAGGCTAAACTGCTTCAGCGAAACCCGAGCTTGTTCCAGGAAGAGTTCACCCGCCTTCTCGACTGAAACGTCCATCTCCTCCAGAACTTCTTGCAAGTCGTAACCGGTCAGACCTTGCTTCTTTTGTGCTTTCTCCTCATCAGATAGCCCAAGCAAGTCTTCAATCTGCTGCCGATACTCGGCTACAAACGGATCTGTGTCCAGCAGCTTGATGCCCAGGACATAGCGTCTCCAGGCTGTTCCCTGTTCAGGAGTAGCCAGTCGCCGTGTGGTGAGCAAATGGTATTGGTAAGTTGTGTCTGGCTGCACCTGATTGAGGGCAACCTTAAACCGCCGCAGTTCGACGTGAAGCTGGGGCGAAACGGCCGGCTCAAGCGCAATCCGCGCTCCAAATCGGCGAGGGATGTCTCCAATAGTCATTGCTGACTTGGCTATGCTCCCTGCAGCACTTTTCATCAGGCCCGTGCTGAGGTGTTCAATCAAAACAGGTCTCTCGTTTTGTTCTGGCTCTATCCGTTGTTCAGTCACGGCAATATCTCGATTTCCGGTTCTTCATATGATGGCGCCAGGGATAACCAGGCCTTTGCCAGAGCAGGGTTTTTAGCTAGCAACTCGATCTCACGATGGTACTGCTCAAAGTAAACGCGCAGGGCTGTGAGTACTCCCTTGAAGGCCGAAAAGGTGCAGGATGAGGCCACTGTCTCAACCAAGAGATGAACCTGGTCATCACCGTCCAGGCTGAATTTTACGAGCTTTAGCTCGTGATTGAGCTGGAGAAGGTAGCGACAGAGGGCCTGACGACAGGCAGGCAGAGGTCGAAGGGCCAGCGGCAATTGCCATAACAGGCAATCTTGACTGCTCCCCAAATAAACCTCAATGCGGCGACGCGGTGTCTTACAGCGAGCTAGCCACCAGTTTGCATCGTCCTCTGTGTGATACTGGTTATAGGTCCATCCTTCCTCTTCCAGCATGCGAAAATAGTTGTTGATTTGATCGGCGCGCATCCGTTTCGGCCTCGCTTATAGGATACTGATCGTGACTCCCGGCTCTTCCGTGGGAGTTACCGAGAGAATGCGAATACTTTCCAACGCCTCCAAATCGCGCAGGCTGCGGGTATCCACCGGCAGCAGATCCGCATGTCGTCGGGCCCATTCTGCCGCCTCGCGATTCAGAGGGTCACCGGGATTGTATCGTTTGTATTGAATCATCTCCCCTAGCTCCAGGCAGACAATATCTAAGGTAATGGCTGGTGACCAGTTCAGGTCCAGGGTATCCAGGCACACACGAGCCTTGAACATTTCCTCGTCACCAAACACTCTTTGTAGTATCTTCTGCCGCTCCGTCTCATCGCGTGCCGACCCGAGCAGTTGATGAATCTGGGCCTGGACCGGCGCCATTTGGAGCGGAGCAGCAATGTTGGGATGAAATATAGGGGTCAGGAAGCTCACTTCAGGAGGCCGGCGAGGGTACTCGGCGTGCAGATAGATACGCGCAATGTGTTCGTTCCCTTTCTGGCTCGCATTGACCATCCCAATGCATTTGTAAGTCACCAGATAGTCATCCGGGGGATTTCCCTTGGCGGCAAAGTCAATCAAGGTGCTTTGCTGACGCAGGCGCTCCATACGGGCCAATTCCTGTGCCAGGCGACGCTCACGAATGCCCATGATACTCGTCTCCTCGCAGAAACTCTGCCAGCAGGCCATTTTTGGCATCGCCGGTCAGTTCGAAATGCCAGACTCGCCCATTGTTACCTTTAGCCGTCATGATGTGGAGAGGTGGGATGCCCAGATCCGACAAGCTTTTCTCCGCGAATGGTTCCCTGCCATCAAGATGGTGGGTCAGGTGAAGACTGCGCTCTGCATCACATTGAGGACAGAGGCTGTCCCGGTGCGTCAGTCGAAAGAGGGGCTGCAACATAGGAGTATGCGTAACACAGTTGGGGCAGCTCATCCCATAGACAATCTCCCGATCTAACTCCACGACCACGTCAACTCCCAGTCGCTGGCGAAGGATAGATAGCAGGTCTTCTACGCTGATCTGGGCTGAGGCCTCTGGAAGCGGGAGAACGTCCTCAAACGTCTCGTGAGCCAGGCAATCCTCCCGACGCCGGTAGTTCACCACAAAGAAGTTGTGAGTCAAACCGTTATAGCTGACACCTTGAGAAGCTGCAACAGGCTTATCGTGCAGCCACTTGACCGCCTCCTGGACCTGCCAGGCGGCAACTACCGAAGCAATGGTGGGCGTCGTCGGTGTGTGGCCTTCAACGATGTCTTGGCGAGGCAAGAGTTGGCAGGAGTAACGCAAGTTGAGCTGTTGATAGTCCTGGTCCGACAGGTTACATTCAAAGCATGCTCCCTCTGGCGGTACAAACACTCGCACAATGCCACTGAGTTCGTTCATGCCCCCGTCAATCCAGGGCACATTGACCTTCCAGCACATCTCGTTGAGGCCCAGCCGGGCGCCCACGCTATCCAACCCGCCCAACACGACGTCCATTCGCCGGTATACCCCCAGCCCTACCTCCCACCGCAGGTCTCCTTCGATGGGAAAGACGCGAATGTCAGGGTTGATCTCGAGCAGTCGCTCGGTTGCTACTTTCGCTTTGGGTAGCCCCCGGTCAGCCATCCGAAAGAGGACCGAGCGAGACAGATTGGATATCTCCACAGTGTCAAAGTCTACAATGAGGATGCGTCCAACCCCCAGCAGAGCCAGATTCTTGAGGATCTCGTTGCCCAAAGCGCCTGCGCCAGCGACAAGTACCTGCGCCTGTTGCAATTTGGCCTGATCCCACCATGGGATCTGTTCAAGACGCTCGTAACGGCTTTCAACTAAGTGAAGCGAGTTCATCAAGTGTCAAACCTGTCCTTTTCTCCACTCTCATCATGAATGATATATCCACAAAAGGGGTGGCTTGCACATTTGTCAAGGTAGTGCCAGCAATCGTCATGCTGTTTCGAAGTCCCAAAGTGGTAGGCCAGTTGACACCGAGGGCAGTAGATGACCCGATCTCCAGCATTGAAGTGTTCCTTACAGACTGGACATTTTTCCTCTTGTTGGATTAGGGGAGCATCTTCCGTCAAGATCTCTGATCTTTCCTCTATCAGGTGTAAATGGATGTCGGCTATGTCAATGTTGTCTCCATGATCCAGCACCTTCAAAGAGATGATGGGGACCTGGTTGACAGAGATGGCGTTGTTGCCAGGAGGAGCCATGAGCACCCAGCGTCCACTGGCCCTCATGATGGCTGCCAGGTACTCACTAGGGGGCTGGCTCGTCAACTTTAGGCTCTGGGATTCATCAGCCAATGCCAGAAACTGCAGTCGCGAGGGCTGTTCATCCTCCGGCAAAGGGAGTTGGCTAGCGATTTTCCCTTGGATAAGAACCTCAAAACTGGCCATAAGTGTATTGTCCCTCCGTCAACTCAGCAGGGTGGCTGGCCGCCGTCAGTGGTTGAACAACCTTTTGAACCAGGCTGTGATGCCTTTCTCCTTGTGGGGGACTTCCTCCACGCTCAGGATGCGAATGAGGATCTCTTCTTCGTCTGGACGAAGCAAAATAACCCCAGGTTCCACTTCACCCTTGAGATGGCGGTCCACCTCCTGCTGGGTCAGGGTGAAGGGGTCATCTAGTCGCACGGTGCGGCGGGGTGCTGTGAACTCGATCCGTCCCCAATCCAACGATGTGCTATTGGCCCGCCCCTTTCTGTGAGCCCAGCGGATGACTTCTGCCCGGAGGCGGGCACGGGTATCTTGCGGTGGTTGCCGCTGGGCGGTCACGATTTGCGCCTCATCAAACACGCCCGCGATCAGTCCAGCCCTCTGCAGGACGTAGAAGAGACTGTGCTCCGGGTCAATGTCGTGGTACCGGAGGTCACGCTCACGCAAGTCAAAATACAAACGACGCTGAGTCGCGTAGTCGCCCCAACTGAGTTGGTATTGATTGATGAAATGCTGATAACGAGCGTATTGCTCTGCCGAGGGTGTACTCCCCTGGCCTGGATTGCTGCCACTCTCTTGGTGAAGGCTCTCAATGATGTGACACCAGGCAGCCACCTGGGGCCATTTGGTTCCCGCACTGGTCAGTTGAGGATCCAGCAGATAGCGGTGCTTGATCACCCAATCCACCCGGTCCGCCAGCCGCATGGGGGCAATCGCCAAGTCATCCAGCACGCATCGCCACATGTCCAGGATTTGCTGTGTAGCTTGATCCACAGTGCGTGCCCCGAAGAAACGTTGTGCCTGCTCCAGGTAGATCTTTTGTATCTCAATAGGGCTTAGTTTTCTTCCGTCTTTGAGTAAAAGCGATTGTTGGCAGGTCAAATCCTGCGAGACGGCCTTAATTGCCTCGACAGGGTCTGCCAAAACCGGGGCATCATTTAGCACTCCTTCTTCGATCAGGCGCAGCACAATGCCGGTGGTGCCTAACTTCAGGATGTTGGCGTGGGGGGACATGTTGGAATCCCCCACGATGAGATGCAGCCGGCGATAGCGCTTCTCGTCACCCAGGCTTTCGTCCCGTTCGTTGATGATGGCCCGCTCGCTGCGGGTCTCTTTGGATGTCACATTTTCAATGAAATCGGCTCGCTGGGATATCTGGTAGCCAACGTGGCGGGCCGCCCGAGGATCGGCACATCCCACTTTGCCCGCGCCACAGAAAACCTGTCGCGTAACGAGAAAAGGCACAAGTTGCTGAACCAACCTTAGAAAGAAAGCCCTGTCCTCACGTTTGGATCTACATCGCTGCACCTGATAGTTCTCATGGCAACCATAGGTCGTGCCGTGTACATAGTCTACATTGTTCTTCAAAAGCAGAAGACGCCCCCCATGGGGGAGAGGAAGAGACCGGGCCAACTCGACCAGGGTTCGGTCACCAGCCAACTCATAGAGGACAGCCTGCTGAGGGGTAGTCGTCTCGGGCGTAGCCCACTCTGCGTGGCCTGTGTCGTAGTAGAAACGAGCGCCGCTTTCTAGGAAATGCCCTTCTCTGATCTCTATGTCATCTCTGCGAGCATCAGGATCGCGGCCAAAGGAGTCGCTCTCCAGGGTCAGGTAGTGACTGAGCAGAGCCTCTTCCAGATGGTTAAACAGCGCCCCCGGATCGGGCGAGTGCAGATGACGATCTTTTGCCTCGAAGCTCAATGCATATTCTGTTTCCAGACCATAGATACGTCGTTCCATCTGTCATCTATTGCCCTTCAGTCTGCAAGAAACGGATCACAAACTCCTCCGGGTTAGCCGACAACAACTGCTCAATGCGGGAGTTCAAAGCATCCATGTCTGCTTCCACCTCCGCCCGGGCTTGCTCGCGGGCCATCTGTTGGGCTGCTCGCTCGGCTGCCTCCTGCTCGTGCAGCGCCTGGCGCGCCTCCAGTTCGGCCAACAGATCGGGTTGTGCTGCAGTATCGTCCTGGGGAACATCCTGGGAAGCGTATTCTTGCTTCATGATGATCTACCTATTTGGCCTCGCTCAACTCTCCGGCATCTTCACTACCGTATAGGACAATATGCTTGTACCTTTCTGCCCGCTTCTGGAACTGTCTTGCAGATAGCCACGCTAGCCCACCAATGACCCCAAAGGTGATGATAACAACTACCGAGGCACTGGAGATCGCCATTGTCTCTGACGTAGCCCAGTTGACGATTACGCCGAAAGCCGCACCAATGAGAGCCCAGGCGATAGAGAACCACTTGTTCTGCTCGGCACGGTACTCTTCAATGATGTGTAGACGATCAGCGCGGACCATCGGAATGGGTTCCTTCTCTCGGTCGTGGATAATAATAGGTATGGCATCGGGGATAGTAATTCTTGCGGCAATGAGCGCTATTCCGTCCTCAATTTCCTGCCGTATTGTTTGAACAGTTTGTTCCGAGCCCACCCCGCGGATTTGTGAACTTAACTCCTCGAGCAATGTGTAGATACGCTCCACGTTGATTGGCACTGCTTGCATGTCCGTGTACAGGCGTAATACGGCATCATTCTGGATGCCAGCATCGGCAAGTGTCTCAGCAGGGTTCAACTCCGTCTCCTGCCCCTCCCGGGTATAGTTGAGGCGATAGCGAATGGGACGCCCGTCCTGACCAACTTGAGGGAGACCCATACGATTGACCAGCGCTGTGACCAACCGTTGGCTCTCTACGTTCTCGGGAACTTCAGCGTGGGTCCTCTTGTTCCCACTCGGATCCAAGATTGCGACGCGCACTGTAGCCATAGTCAAAACACCTCTGCTGACAACCTTCCTCAGATGTCCAACATACCAATGTCTGGCTGCCTTTGCCCTTCTAGGCTGGTCTCGATTTCCAGGACTGGGTCTTCGAGTGTTTCTCGCACCAAGCCTCCTCGGCCGTCATAATCAACTATTGCTGCCCAACTTACCGAGTGCATTCGACTGGCACACTGTTTCACGCGTTCAGCACGGATGACAGCTCGAGTGTCAGATAACGGCTCGTCAATGGCTCTGTTAACCTGCTGATTGTCCACCACTCTATCTATTCGCCCTGACGATTGTAGCAAATAGAAGATGCCATTCTCGCGATCTATATCGTGATAACGAATGTCCAGTTCTTTGAGTTCAGAAGCCGACCAGGTCACGTTCTTGCGGGTTTGCCAATCCCTGAGAAAGTCCCACTTGATTATCCAATCCAACGTGCAGCACAACTGCAGTGGGTCTTTGCCTAGCTCTTGAAGCATCTCAATCCAGCGTTGCAAAATAGATGCATATTGCCGAGCACCAACCACCGTGTCAACGTAGTGTTGAGCCGCCTCAGCAAAGCACATCTGCATCTCCACTGCCGTCAAGCGGCGGCCGTGGGCCAGGGGCACTGTCTGCCGGCAGGTGGGGTCGTGCGATATCTGCACCATCGCCGCCACCGGGTCGGCCAGCGTCAGATCGTCCATCCGAGCTCCATCTTCCAGCATCGCCAGGAAGATTTGCATCGTGCCGACCTTGAGATAGGTAGATACTTCAGACATGTTGGCATCACCGGTAATGACGTGCAGGCGGCGGAAACGGGAACGGTCGGCGTGGGGCTCGTCGCGGGTGTTCACAATTGGACGCTGGCTCATCGTCTCTAGCCCGATCACTGTCTCGAAGAAGTCAGCCCGTTGCGAAATCTGAAAGTCCACCGCTGGCTGTCCATTTTCGCTTCCCACCTTGCCCGCTCCGCAGATCACCTGACGGCTGACCAGGAAAGGGACCAGGTAAGCGTAGAGGTCTTTTATGCGCTCTCGAAAGAGCGCCTGATAAACATCGGCTGCTACGAGGTAGTTCTCGTGGCAGCCGTAGCTGTGACCCTGGTGATCACTGTTGTTCTTGAAAAGCCGGATGGATTGCCCCACTGACAAGAAACGGTTGACCTCCCGGCGGCAACGCTCCAGGAGCAATTCACCAGCCTTGTCACAGGCCACCAGCGCCAGCGCGTTGGTGCACTCGGGGGTGGCATACTCCGGGTGGCCGTGATCCACGTAAAGGCGCGCACCGTTCCCCAGCATGTAGCCGGGATGATCGGTTGCGGATAGAGATGGCGGCTGTCTCTCCGCCTCTCCACTATCATGGCGTGCATCCCGCTGAGGCGACTCGCCAGACATGTCCCATGGCACCTTCGGTTCTAAAGGACAGCGATGCAGCAAAGCGAAGGCTGCCTCCTCCTGTCTCAACTTCTGGGGATCAGATGCCATCAACCCATATTCCGTTTCCAGCCCGCAGATTTTGGGAATACTCATGCCGCTGCCAGTTCTCTCATCATGATGTGCTGGCGCCATGGCCGTTCCAACGGCTGCAGCCAGGGACTGATCTCAACCCCAACCTCGGCCTCAGCCATGACCACTTCGATCTCAAGTCCCTCTTCAGGAAGATGGAGTGTAGTAGATACCAACTGGTCCTTGTTCTGCTCAAATTCCTCTCTAATGGATTCCCGCACGTCTTCCCAGCGCAGCCCCTTGCTGCCGGTGTCAACTTCGCGTTTGAGTGCCCGTTTCTTGGCCCGGCTCACGATGATGTCAAACATCGCCCCGCTGACGAAATCACTCCAGGGAAGCGTTTTCGCCTGTCCACCCAGAGGTTGGCCGGAGATGCGTAGCACGCTGGCATCATCGTAGATGATTGCCACCGCCCGTTCGATCACGCTCTCTATGATTGCCTCCGCCGATCCGACTGCCGCTACCTCTGCTTCATCAAAGGGTAACTCGGGAACAAGATATTTCCCAAAGATGGCGTACGCCGCGTCTCGGTTCGGACGATCAATCTTGATCTTGGCATCAAGCCGGCCAGGGCGCAGGATGGCCGGATCAAGGAGATCCTGGCGGTTCGTTGCCCCAATGATAATGACATTGTTCAACTCTTCGACGCCATCAATTTCGGAGAGGAATTGGGGTACGACGGTGGATTCAACGTCCGAAGAAATGCGCGAGCCTCGCCGACGGAACAGGGCCTCAATCTCATCAAAGAACATAATGACCGGCGTGCTCGGTGAGGCGCGGCGCTTGGCCTGGAGAAACAACCGGCGGATGCTGTGCTCGGTCTCGCCAACGTATTTGTTGAGCAACTCTGGACCTTTGATGCTCATGAAGTAAGCCCGGCTGCTCTCCACCAACCGCGCTCTGGCTTGTTCCAGCTCTGTCACCGGATCGTCGGCGGCAATGCCTCGGGTGTCCAGAAACTCAACCAGTGCGGTTTCCATCTCTTCGAGTGTTGAGGCAGGGGATTGTTCGCCGTCCTCTATGTCACTGTCCCAGGCATGCTCGTGCCAGGCGGCGTACCGTTCGGTGAGTTCTTCAGAGGTGTTCTCTTCTCTCAACTCCAACAACAGCGACAATGACATCTCAATGTCTTGCAAGTTGCGGGTAATCGCAGCTGTCAAACTGTTGGCGATGGCCTTGGCCATCATCGTCTTGCCGCATCCAGGCGGACCGTAGAGGAGAATCCCCTTAGGCCGCTTGAGGATGTATCGGCGAAACAGTTGATTATACAGATAGGGTAGCTCGATAGCGTCGCGTACTTGCTCGATCTGCTCATCGAGGCCACCGATGTCGTCGTAGGTCACATCGGGAACCTCCTCCAACTCCAGTTCTTTGGTCTCTTGCGTTGGGAGCTTCTCGAATGCTATCGCCAGGTGTGCGTCAATACGCACCCTATCCCCAATCTGCAAACCCGCTTCAGGCAACGAAGCGATAGGGTCAACCACAACCCCCTCATTGCCACGACTCTTGACCTCCAAACGCCCATCGTCCAGGATGGCGGTGATCTCTCCAGCTTCACCGCTACTGTATGGTTCACGCACTTTGACGATCTGGCGATCCTTATTGAGCCATGCCTCCGATCCAGGGATCAGGTCAGCAGGAGTGAGGTCGGCATCCGCAGCAATTCGAACTTCAAGACGTTGGCCGCCTGCGCCAATGATGACATTTTTCTCATCATCGGGGCTAGGGCCGAGGATGATACCCTGCGCAAGAGGGGGCTCCTGTAACTCCGCGATTTTTTCCTCTAATCTCTTACAAGCAACCTGTTGCTCCTCATACAGCCGCTTGTACTCCTCAGCCTTGCTGGAATGCTGAGCTACATCAGCAATGAGCTTGTTCGCATCTTCATATCTGCCCTCTTGGATGGCTCTTTGGACCTCATCTTGAACATGCTGGATGTCATGGGTGCCTGTTTGAGACATTTTTGAGCCCCTTACTTTGAGTTACCCATTCGCTGCTTGACAGAAAGACCCGCGGACCAGGGAGTTCTAGTCTCCCACACCTCATATATTATACCCTGATTGCTAATTCAGAACCGCATTGGTGCAGAACAAGGCAACGAGCGA
>CAZVCJ010000059.1:0-4309 GCA_964625745.1 uncultured Anaerolineae bacterium
TCGTCGTGCTGGATAGAGGAGCGGTTGCGGGCGAGTTTTTGACCAAAGACATCACTTTGGATGAGCTTATGGATAAAATGTATCGGGTGGCGCAGACAGGAAGTTTAGACTAATGCTGTGTCATTGCGAGCGACCGTAGGCCTGCCCTGAGCAATGCCGAAGGGGAGCGAAGCAATCCCCTTCGTCGCGGGCAGGAGATTGCTTCCCTTCGACAAGCTCAGGACAGGCGTCGCTGTGCTCCTCGCAAGCAATGACAAGAACAGCTCACTTGAGCGCAACAACGCTTTACAGGGGGACTACCCAAAAGAAGGGAGAGGAAATGGCTTCTCGGCTTAAAGATCCAGCAGTGGCTATCAGCCAAAGGCGATTGTGGCAGGGCGGTCTGGCCAGGTCTGCTCGCAGGTATGGGCTGCAGATTGGCATCATCTGTGTCTTTCTGGCCCTCTGGGCACTTTTTATTATCGGAGCGCCCAGGACGTTTCTTTCACCTGAAATCTATGGCGCGTATATGTCTACCATACCGTTCTTCGCTATTATAGCTTTGCCATTGACTATGGTGGTGATCGCGGGGGAGATAGATTTGTCGTTCCCGTCCATCATGGCGATGGGAGTGCTGGTATTCGTCAATGTTTTTGAGGGAACCGGCAATTTGGTGCTGGCTTTTGTGGCCTGTCTGGTCACGGGATTTCTGGTAGGGTTGTTAAATGGGGTCATCGTGGTCAGGCTGGGAATCCCGTCACTGGTGGCAACTCTTGGTACCCAGTTCTTCTGGAGAGGAGCGGTCCTGGTTATCACAGGCGGCCGCCCCGCTTCCCTCGTGCCCGTGAAAGGAACACTCTTGCGTCACGCCCTGGTGGGTAGGCTGGTACGTTACCTGCCGGCCCAGATGATCTGGGCCATTATTGTGGCGGTACTCGTGTGGGTCTTTTTGAACCGTCACAAATTCGGAGCGCATGTGTATCTAACCGGGGATAACGAGGAAAGTGCTAGACTGATGGGGGTTAACGTTGACCGAACGAGAATGCTGGTGTTCGCCTTCGTCGGCCTTGCGTCGGCCTTCGCCGGCCTTTTGGCCAGCCTGGAAGTGAATTATTTCTGGGTTACTCTGGGCGAGGGGTATCTTCTGAAAACCCTGGCGTCCGTATTCCTGGGCGGTACTTCGGTTTTCGGTGGAACAGGAACTATATTGGGGACGTTTATCGGCTGCTTCATCATTGGGGCTATAGAAGCTGGAACTGTGGCAGTAGGTCTGTCAGGGTTCTGGACGCAACTGATCTATGGTTTGATTATCGTCTTGTCTGTGTCCATGCACTCTGCCCTGAGTCGAAGGCTGGCGCTTTAACAGCAGGGGATCGTTGAGCCGCCGCGCGACAGGTTAAGTGCTAGGAGGTGCCGGCCAGCCAGGCGCTGCGATCATCGTCGCTGAGGGCGTCAGCTAGCCGGCAGTCGTTTTTTTAGGCATCACCAGGCTTACGATTCACCATCAAGACACAAAGGTTCGGTTAATATCCAGGTGCTTGTTCCCCCCGAAGACATCGTCACGGGCGCATATACAAATTGGGGGAGTCTTGGGAAAAGAGCATGGCCAGCGCCGGCCGAGTAGGAGCGAAGCGACGTATCGAGGCCAAGCGGGTTCCCCATAGAGCCGCTCGCTTGATTTCGATACGCTTTGCTACTCAATCGGCGCTCGCTCCCCCAAGTTTTACATGCGCCCCATCGTCACTATATTTGAGACAGCCGTTGAATACGGGAAGTATTGAAAGATGACAAGGCGAGAAGTCATCAAGCTGGTGCTTGAGGCCAAACGTCCGCCCTACGTTCCCTGGAACATCGGATTGACCCAAGAAGCACGGGAGAAGCTCCGACAGCACTTTGGTCAATCCGATTTAGAAGATGCGCTACAAAACCACTTTCTCAGATTGGGGAGCGACATCGGTTTTTTCACCGATCTCGGCGATGACTGCGTCCAGGACGTTTTTGGAGTGATATGGGATAGGAGTATTGACAAGGACATCGGCATCCCCAAGAACTGCGTTTTGCCTCATCCCACCCTCAAAGGCTACGACTTCCCCGATCCCTTGGACCCCCGCTTCTTCGCCGATATCCCCGAGCGCATTGAAAAATCCGGTGACCGCTTTCGCGTTTTCCAAATCGGCTTTTCGCTGTGGGAGAGAGCCTGGACCATGCGTGGCTGGGAAAACCTGATGATGGATTTCTACGACCATCCCGGTTTTGTCCACGACCTGTTGAACACCATTGCCGATTACAACGTGGCCCAGGTCAAAGAAGCCCTGAAATACGACCTTGACGCCGTCTACTTCGGAGATGATTGGGGGATGCAGCGTGGCCTGCAAATGGGGACTGTGATGTGGCACAGGTTCATCTATCCCGTGCTGAAACGCATGTATGGTGTCGTGCGTGAAGCAAGCAGGTATGTGATGATTCACTCCTGTGGAGACGTAGACGAGCTCTTCGATGACCTGATCGAGATCGGAGTGAATTGCTTCAACCCCTTTCAGCCAGAAGTTATGGACGTGACCTCTCTAATCCAGCAGTATCGTGGTCGCCTGGCCTTTCATGGAGGTCTCTCGACCCAACGTACACTGCCCTACGGCTCCAGCGATGATGTCCGCAGGAAGACCGAATACCTGTTGGAACTCGGTGGCGATGGCGGATACATCTTCGCTCCGGCCCACGATGTGGAGGGGGATGTGCCCCTGGAAAACATGCTTGCTTTCGTCGAAACAGTCCAGCAGCAGCCTGGAATGTAAATGAGTTGGAAGAAAGGAGGAAGAGACCAAATGTCTGCACGCATCAAAATTGACACTGACCGCTGGCTGGGCAGGATCGCTCCGCTCATCTACGGTCAGTTCATCGAGCACCTGGGACGGTGCATCTACGGCGGCATCTACGAGCCCTACCCTGAGCCTGTCGAAGGGGAAGGCTCGCCACTGAGCGATGCCCGTGGCTTCCGACTGGATGTGTTGGAGGCCGCCAAAGGGCTGCGACCGCCGGTCCTGCGCTGGCCGGGCGGCAACTTCGTCTCTGGCTACCATTGGGAGGACGGTATCGGGCCCAAGGACCGGCGGCCACGGCGTCTGGAACTGGCCTGGCACGCCGAGGAGTCCAATCGCTTCGGCACGGACGAGTTCATCGCCTACTGCCGCGAACTGGGCGCGGAGCCGTACATCTGCATCAACCTGGGCACAGGCACGCTGGACGAGGCGCGTAACTGGGTGGAGTACTGCAACGGTACCGCAAACACCCACTACGCCAACCTGCGCCGGCAGAACGGCCACCCGGAGCCATACCGCGTCAAGTACTGGGGGCTGGGAAACGAGATGTATGGGCCCTGGCAGATGGGGCACAAGCCAGCCGAAGAATCTGCCCGCTACGCGCTGGAGGCGGCCAAGCTCATGAAGTGGGTCGATCCATCCATACAACTCATCAGTTGTGGTCTGGACGGCCTGAGCGAGTGGGATCGCATCGTGCTGGAGGTGCTGGCGCCTGTCGTGGATTTCCATAGCATCCACCTCTACACAGGCAGCAGCGACTACTACGCCAACGTCTTTCAGCCGCACCACGCCGGCCGCATGATCGAGGCGGCGCAAGCGCTCATTGATACTATCCGCTTTCAACAGGGGATCGAGCATCCCATCCGCATCGCCTTTGACGAGTGGAACGTGTGGTTCCGCGAGGAAGGCGAGGAGGGACGGCTTGAAGAGCGTTACACCTTGACTGATGCGCTGGCAGTAGCCGCTTACCTGAACGAGTTCCAGCGTCACCCCAGGGCCATGGGCATGGCCAACCTGGCCCAGATGGTCAACGTGATCGCGCCTATCTTCACCCGGCCGGACGGCCTGTTCCATCAGACGATCTACTATCCGTTGATGCTGTACGCAGCCCACAGCCAGCCCATCGCGTTGGACGCATGGGTGACGTGTGACACCTATACCTTCCCTGAGGCTCCGAAAGACCGGCGGCTGCGCGGGCCGGGGCCATTTCCTTATCTCGATGTGTCGGCCACCCTGTCCGAGGCAGGTGACACGCTGACGTTGGCGGTGATCAACCGGCACCGAGAAGCAGCACTGACAGCGGAGATTGACCTGGGCGGGTGGCAGCCAGTCAGCTCGGCGATGGCCTACACGGTCAACGCCGACGATGTGGATGCCACTAACGATTTCGGTCACGAGCGCGTGGGGGTAGCGGAGAGCAAGGTGGACGTGGCCGCGCATTTCACCTACCAGTTCCCTCCCCACTCGCTGACGATGATGACACTGCAGTCGAGCAATAACTCTTGAAAGAATAT
>CAZVCJ010000059.1:4409-8053 GCA_964625745.1 uncultured Anaerolineae bacterium
TGATGACACTGCAGTCGAGCAATAACTCTTGAAAGAATATGCGCCAAGAAGCTCGTGTACGTCCCACCGTTGGCTTCCTCTCGACCTGGTCGGTCTACGAGGGCACAGCCATTGATAGCTATAGTCACACGCTCCTCCAGGGGATTTGCGCCGCAGCGCACGAGCAAGACTGTAATCTACTCCTCGGCTGTGGGATCAGTCTTCCAGCCAGTCCGCGCGCCAGCCGAACCGTTTGGGCGGTGCCGGGCGCAGGCGTGGACTTTGTTCCGGTCGGGCCCTGGAATACCGATGGGTTGATCGTCATTCCCGACGATCTCTCTGATTCGCAATCCGAGTATGTGCAGGATCTGATCCGTTCGGGCTACCCCGTCGTTCTGACCACAGCCGAAAAACCGGGGCCGCTCGTTGCCGTGGACAACGCAGGCGGCATTCGTCAGGCGTTTAACCATCTCTGGCAGCATGGGCATCGGCGCATCGCGTTGATCGCGGGTAAATCGGGGCGCGGCGGGGACAGCGCGGAACGTCTGTCCGCGTACCGCGAGGCACTGCGCGAAGCGGGCATTGAAGAAGACGCGCGCCTGATCGCCTTCGGCGAACATCGGCGCGAGGATGGGCGTATCGCCATGCAGCAGATCCTATCCACGGGCGCGCCCTTCACCGCAGTGTTGGCCAGCAACGATCTCTCCTGCCTGGGCGCGATGGAGGTGCTCCGCGAAGCGGGTCGGCGCATCCCGGACGATGTCGCGGTCATCGGCTTCGACGACATCCTCGACGCGCGTTCACATCTCCCGCCGCTCACCACCGTTCGGCATCCGACGTTTACGCTGGGTTACCAGACGGTGCTTTCTCTGCTCGACGAGATCGCAGGAAAACGGATAGGCGAGACGCACACGCGCGTGCCAACGCAACTCGTCATTCGCCAATCGTGCGGCTGCCGCCCAGAGAGTACGCCGGTCACGACGCTCGTTCCTGCGGCGCCATCGGATCTCGAAACCGCACAAACCACCCTCGCGCGCGCCATGGCAGAGGCGACGCTCGTCGAAGCGCGGCACAGTACGCGCCAGGAAATTGAGGCCCTGTGTCTGAATCTCGCCCGCACGTTCACGTCGAGTCTAGGCGGCAACGATCCTGGGCTATTCGACGCTGCGATGCAGCAGCTCTTCGATTGGCTCGAAGTGCATGGCGAAGACGCCTACGCGTGGCACGCCGCGCTCTCGATCCTGCGTCGCGGGCTGTCCAACCTGCTGCCTCTGATTCCGGGGGCGAATCTCGTTTTCGCCGACACGATGATTGACCGCGCCCGCCTCGAAATCGCCGAACAGGCGCAGCGTCAGACGACCGACGCGCTGCTGCAGCATAAGGAGATGGCGAATCGCCTGGGGCTGATGACCTCGCAGTTGCTTGCCGCGTTCGACGCCTCCGAAAGCGCGAACATTCTGGCTCACCATTTGCCTCAATTGGGGATTCGACACGCCCTCGTCGCGTTGTATTCGCCGCGGGAAGACGATCCGCTGTCGCAGTGCACGGTCTTGCTCGACGCAGGTTTGCCCGAAAGCGGGGTCGGTCGCCAATTTCCCGTACGGGATTTTCCACCGCCGGAACTCTATCCGTCCGATCTCGCCTTTCAACTGGCGATCCTGCCGCTGGTGATTGACGACCACACCACGGGCTTTGTGGCCTTCGGCGCGACGAATCTTGAACCCTGCGCGGCGATTGTGCATAACCTCGCCTCGGCGCTGCGCACCAGCCGTCTGTATCGCGACGCGCTCGAAGGGCGTCGGCTGGCGGAAGAGGCGAACCGGCTCAAGAGCCGCTTCCTCTCCACTGTGAGCCATGAGTTGCGCACGCCTCTGAACCTGATCACCGGCCTGAGTGCGGTGCTGTTACAAGAAGGAGAGCAGGTTGGCTCGGCGAGATGCATGGTGAACCGGGAGGACGTGGAGCACATCTTAACCAGTGCGCAACATCTGGATGGTTTGATCCGCGACGTGTTGGATTTGGCGCGGAGCGAGGCGGGGCAGTTGAAGCTGGTTTGTGAGCCGCTGCATCTGGCCGAGACCTTGCAGCCGGTGTTGGCGATTGGGCAGCAGTCGGCGCGTGACAAGGGCCTGTCATGGCGGGCTGAGATTCCTAAGGAGTTGCCGAGAGTATGGGGAGATCGGACGCGCTTACGGCAGGTGATGCTGAACCTGGTGCACAATGCAGTCAAGTTCACGGCGCGAGGCGAAGTCGCGGTGATCATGACGGTGGAGGACGACCGCGTGATCGTGTCGGTGCAGGACACGGGGTTGGGTATCCCCCTGGAGGAGCAGGAGGCGATCTTTGACGAGTTCCGGCAATCGGAGCGGACGGCGGCGCGAGGGTACGGCGGCCTGGGGTTGGGACTGGCGATCTGCAAGCGACTGGTGGAGCTGCACGGGGGCGAGATCGGCGTGCGTTCCTCCGGGGAGAAAGGCGGGGGTTCGACGTTTTATTTCACGCTACCGGCAATGGCACGTCAGCCGGCTTTGCTCGATGCCGAGGTCCCACTGGCTGAGATGCACCAGGTGTTGCTCCTGGTGAAGGATATACAGGGTGGAGGCTTGTTGCGTGACTACCTGGTACGGCAAGGACTTGAGGTGACAGTGCACCCAGTGGGTGAGGAGGAAGAGGGGGATTGGTTGATGTGGCTCCTGGCAGGGGCACCGGAGGCGGTGGTGTTGGATCGCGAGGTGGCGTCGGAGCGAGGTTGGAAGATCCTGAAGGTCCTGAAGGGGAATCTGGCAACACAGCATGTGCCGGTGCTGTTCTATGCGTTCGCCGGTGACAGCGGCAGGGGCTCGATGCTAGAGATAGACTACTTGACAAAACCGATGGGCACGGCAGAGCTGGCGGAGGCGTTGGCGTGTAAGGGGCTGCTGGATGGAGAGGAAGATGGGGAGGCAGAAAAGAAGGTTTTGGTAGTGGACGACGAGCCGGGAGTCCTGAAGATGCACGCGCGAATCGTGGAATCGCAGTCGCCGCATTACCGCGTCTTACGGGCGCGGGATGGGCGGGAGGCGCTGGAGGTCATTCGAGAGGAGCATCCCGATTTGGTGCTCCTGGACCTGATGATGCCAGAGTTGGATGGGTTCGGGGTTCTGGAGGCGATGCGTGAGGAGGAGATGAGTCGGAACATCCCGGTGATTGTGTTGACGGGGCAGGTGTTGACGGAGGAGGACATGGCGCGTCTGAACCGTGGCGTGGCGAGCGTGCTGGGGAAGGGTCTGTTCAGTGTGGAGGAGACACTGGGGCATATAGAAGCAACCCTGGCTCACCGATGCAAGCTGAGCGTCGAGACACAACGGGTTGTGCGGAGGGCTATGGCCTACGTGCATACGCACTACGCAGAGCAGGTTTCGTTGAAAGACATAGCCGCCTACGTCGGGCTAAGCGAGCAGCATTTGATTCGGAGCTTTCGAAAGGAGAGCGGCATCACGCCCATTGACTACCTCAAGCGCTATCGGATCAGACAGGCCAGGGCATTGTTGGAAGCGGGCGACAAAAGCATTACCGAAGTGGCCTTGGAAGTCGGGTTTTCCGATAGTAGCTATTTCGCCCGCGTATTCCGGCGCGAGGTAGGGGTGTCGCCTGGTGCCTATCGGGGAGGAGAGCGATAGCTTGCA
>CAZVCJ010000059.1:8153-9450 GCA_964625745.1 uncultured Anaerolineae bacterium
GGAGCTTCCATTGTGATGATCGTCGGGAGTGATGCTCATTTCATCTACCTGATGCAACATTACACGAGGACAAGCGGGTATCAAGCAGTCGTTGCGCCCCTCGATGGGGAGGTGGTAGCGTTGGCCAAACAGAAGAGACCGGCGATGATCGTGCTGGAATCTGACCTTGCAGAGTCAGCGAGCCGGGACATACTGCAGGCGCTAAAAGCCGATCAGGCCACGAATGACTTCCCAGTGATGGTCTGCTCGTGGCAGGATGAGGAGACGAGCATTCTGGCGCAAGAGGCCGATAGTTATCTGCGGAAGCCGGTGTCGTATGAGGAATTCCTGGCCGCGTTGAAGGAAGTGGCGCATATCTCCGGTGCATGATTCAAAGGCCCGTGTTGCGACCCTGCGGTGAAGAAGCGGCGTGGACGAGCCAAGAAAGGATGGAAGCCCAAATTAAGGAGGTGATGAGAATCGAGAGGTCACTAATATAGGCTTTTGAAGGATTTGCCCCGCTCGTTTGGTTCTTTGCGTCCGGAAAACCCAGGCGCATTTTATGAACCCTATTCAAATGGGTGCGTTTCATTTCGGTTGAGGTTAGACTTCGGAAGTCTTCGACTGAGGATTTTGAGGGTAAAAGCGACTCGAAATCGCCTCACAAGCCGCTGGGCAGAGTGCTCTTGAGACTTCCGAAGTCTTGTCCAACTCATTTGAAACACACCCTATTCAAATCAATTGGAGGATCAAAATGAAGAAAAAGCTTTTCGTAACTCTAGTGTTGGCCCTGGTTCTTACGCTTGCTTTGGGCGCTTGTGCCCCAGCGGCCACGCCAACGCCGACGCCGACGCCAAGGCCCCAGCCGACGATGCCTCCGCCGACTGCAACTTCACCACTGCCCACGGAGACTCCAGAACCGACTGCAGAGGTGGTGGAACCTGTGGCCACCATAAGAATCTGGGCCGATGACACCCGCACAGAGCCTTTGCTCGCACTCGCAGATGACTTTCTCGCTGAATACAACGTGCAGCTCGTCGTCGAAGACCTGGGTGTGGTTCAAGACATTCGGTCCCAGGCGATCATCGCGATACCAGCCGGTGAAGGTCCCGACATTTACATCGGCGTCCACGACTGGCTTGGAGCGCTGGTCGAGAGCGGCCTGGTAGCCCCCATCGACCTGGGTGATAAACGAGATGAATTTGTCGAGTCGAATTTGGAGGCTTTCACCTATACAGATGGCCAGCTCTACGGCGTGCCATACGCCTCCGAGAATCTTGGGTTCTTCTACAACACTGATCTGGTCACTGAGCCGCCC
>CAZVCJ010000059.1:9550-13419 GCA_964625745.1 uncultured Anaerolineae bacterium
GTCGAAGAGGGCCTCATGCCCGAGACCACCGACTATGATACCGCCCACTCCATGTTTGAAACCGGCCAGATCCCATTCTTGATGGCTGGCCCCTGGGCGCTGGATCGCATACGCGCCTCCGGTGTGCCCTATGCTGTGGCGCCCTTCTTCCCCGACGACGGCGCCCCGTTCCTCGGCGTGCAGGGTTTCTTGGTCAACCCCTTCAGCGAGAACGCATTGCTGGCGCAGGCATTCCTGACCGAATTCATCGCCACCGAAGACTTGATGCAGACGCTCTACGAAACCGGAAACCGTCCATCTTCGTTCAAGTCTGTCCTGGCGACTACGGATGATCCTGACCTGAAAGCGATGGGAGAAGCTGGTGCGAACGCGATTCCGATGCCAAACATCCCCGAAATGGGTTCGGTGTGGAGTGCATGGAATAACGGCATCACACTCGCGATAACTGGTGAGCAGACACCTGCGGAAGCCATGACGGATGCGGCGAACCAGGTCCGTGACTTGATCCTCGGCGCGCTGGCCGGCATGGTTAACCTCCCTGGCAGCTATCAGAAGGGGAGTGGTCTCTGTGGTGCCGATTGGGATCCAGCCTGCGAAGGCACCGCTATGGAAGAGGGCGAGGATGGGCTCTACACACTCGTCGTTGAATTACCCGCAGGCGACTACGAATTCAAAGTCGCTTTGAACGGTGACTGGGGCGTGAACTACGGTTCGGATGGGGCTCAGGACGGACCCAACTACACCCTCAGTCTGGCTGCTGATAGCACCGTAACCTTCACCTACGATCCAGAAACTCATCTGGTAGAAGTCGCAACCGAATAATCAGTTAGGTTGGAAAGAAGGCCGGGAAAATTCTCGGCCTTCTTTCCTATTCTTTGATCACGAAATGAAACCATGGAGGTGAAAATATGGCTTCCACTGCCTCCCAGAAGACCCTCAAAAAAAGGGCAGCCCCTTCGATACCGGTTTTGCCTCGGCTAGTGCGTTTAGCGATTTTGATCGCAGTGGACGCCTCTGTACTCTGGTTTCTCAACAAGCTGTTCTCCTTGGGTTATCTTCCATTAGCAACTGTGCTTTTCATTCTTCTCATTTTCGTTAACTTCGTACTTTTGCGCCGAGAGGCATACCCTGTCCGATGGATGGTCATTGGGCTGGTATTTATGGCACTGTTTACGATCTATCCGATCTTGTTTACTGTCTGGGTCTCCTTTACGAACTACGGAGAGGGCCATCTCGTCACAAAGGAGCAGACCATTGACCAGATTTTGAAAGAGAAATATCTCCCGGAAACAGGGGCGTCATACTCTTGGACTGCCTTTAAGTCCCCGGAAGGTGATTATGCACTCTGGCTCAAGGATGCAGAAGGGAATGGATATCTGGCGATACCGGGCGAATTACACACCCAACCCCAGCCCGGTGAGTTGGGGATCGGGGAACTCGACGATGGAGGCATCCCTAAAACGATCGAAGGCTATCAAAGATTGAATGCCATCGTGGCCGCTTCGGATCAAAACCTCACAGAGATCCAGTTTGGTGAGGAAGGAAAAACCATCCAGGTTCGATCCCCATCGGAAGCAGCAGAGTTATTGCCCCTTTACGTTTATGATTCTGATCAGGATGCCATGATCAGCCAGGAGACAGGGATGGTATTTCAGAACATCCGGGGCACGTTTGTGTCGTCAGATGGCACAGAGCTTCGACCGGGTTTTATCGCCTCAATTCAATTTTCCAATTTCAAAAATTTCTTCACCAGCCCCGCCCTGCGCGGCCCCCTGGTCCGGATCGTCGCCTGGAACTTCGGCTTCGCCTTTTTCAGTTTGCTGTTGAATTTCTCCCTTGGGTTGGCCATTGCCGTCCTGTTCAATGATCCGCGGTTCCCTTTCAAGAAACTCATTCGCTCCTTCTTGATCGTTCCCTACACTGTCCCTGCTCTGATAACCATCTTGATCTGGCGCGGCATGATGTATCCCCCACTTGGCGTGTTCCACCGCACTCTTGAAGCATTATTTGGGTGGGCTCCACCCTGGTTTACCAACGAATGGTGGGCGAAAATTGCGATTCTAATCGTTAACCTCTGGCTGAGCTATCCCTACTTCATGCTGATCTGCAGCGGAGCACTGCAATCCATCTCCGAAGACTATTACGATGCAGCTCAGGTGGACGGTGCCAGCGCCTGGCAGCGGTTTTGGAATATTACCTTGCCCCTACTGTTGATTGCCGTCGGTCCGTTGTTGGTTGCCTCGTTCACCTTCAACTTTAATAACTTCAATTTGATCTATATCTTCAACGCGGGTGGCCCACCTATGGCCGGTACACCCACCCCAGCGGGGCACACGGACATCTTGATCAGCTACGTGTATAATCTTGCCTTCACCGCCAGTCGCGGCGTCAACTACGGCTTTGCCTCCGCCATCACCATCATCATCTTTTTCATCGTTGGCGCTATCACGCTCTTCCAATTTCGCTATACCCGCATGTGGGAGGAGGTCAGTGAAAATGTCTAGTTTGACTTCCGTTCGACGGTTACGTACTTCTGCCACAGCGCAACGCAGGTTCAGCATTGGCATACGCCTGGTCATTGCGGTTATCCTGATTGTCTTCTCGGTTTTCCCTGTCCTCTGGATGATCTCCGCCTCCCTCAACCCAACCGGTACGCTGGCCACCCAAACACTGATCCCAAAGAACGCAGGGTTTGGAAACTACCGTGAACTGCTGGCTTCGATTGAGTTCCCTTTCTGGAGGTGGCTTGGGAATTCGATCAAAATCTCCTCCATCACTTCCGTGCTTTCACTTACCATCACCACGATCGCGGCTTACGCCTTCTCGCGCTTTCGCTTCCGCGGTCGCGTGACGATGCTTAAAGGCATTTTGCTCATCAATGTATTCCCCGGCTTGCTGGCGCTTGTTGCCACCTTCCTGATGATCTCTCAGATCGGCGATATTTTACCCGCCATAGGCCTGAACACCCACGCGAGTCTGATCTTGGTGTACTTGGGTGGTGCGATGGGTGTCAACATCTGGTTGATGAAGGGTTTTCTCGACACGATCCCGCGCGATATCGACGAGTCGGCCATGGTGGAAGGGGCTACCAACTGGCAGATTTTCACCCGGCTGATCCTACCATTGTTACGCCCGATCTTAATCGTCATCGCGATCCTCAACTACATCACGACCTATGGTGAGTTCATCCTGGCGCGGGTGCTGCTCAAGAGCACCGAGCAATACACCCTGATGGTCGGCCTACAGAGGTTCGCTGGGGCACAATTCGGGCAAAGGTGGGGAGTATTTGCAGCCGGAGCGTTGATCGGCGCGCTGCCGATCATGATCATTTACCTCATCCTCCAAGATCAGATTGTGGGGGGCCTGACTCAAGGCGCGGTGAAAGGCTAAGAGGTCTCGTCAAAGTAAGGGACGGCGAGCAGGAAGCGGCCCGCGCCCAGGGCCAGCATTGGCGCACATAGCGCGCCCAACCGGACGCGGGCGTCGTCCCGCCACAGCAGCAGGCTGCACTCAACGGTCACGTCATGAAGCGGGCAGGCTCCCACGTCGCTAGATGCAAGGCGTGGGAGTTCCTTTTGCCACTGTCTGGGCAAGCATCTTGCGACTTGAAGGCATAGGAGCAACTATGGGCGAATTCTATGTAACCATTATCCACCGGCCAGAGATGGTGCCGGAATACCTTCAGAAAGAGGCGGAAGAGGGTAAGAGGGAAGACCTCACCAGAAGCGCGGTCATCCAGGAATCCCTCGACATCTTCCGCACCCAGCAGCGGGTCGCCCACGATAATGGCTTGCGGACCACCATCCAGATGACCTACGCCAGCCTGTTCAACGAGGAGGCGGTCGCCATCGCCAAGGAGCATCACGAGA
>CAZVCJ010000059.1:13519-22244 GCA_964625745.1 uncultured Anaerolineae bacterium
TACGCCAGCCTGTTCAACGAGGAGGCGGTCGCCATCGCCAAGGAGCATCACGAGACGTACGGCGACGAAATCGGCTCGACCTTCCTCGGTCTCCAGTGCCAGGAATTCCGCGATCAGTTCGAGTCCAAGGAGCTGGCCATCTGGCTCTTTTCCATGGAGGACAAGAAGAAAATCGTGGACGAGGTGATCGGCAAGTTCTACCAGGTGTTCGGCTTCTATCCTACCTCGACCGGCTCCTATTATATGGACGCCGAGCTGGTGAACTATATCAAGGAAAAGTACCAGATGATCAAGGTCGCGGTGGCGACCTGCTGGGAGGAAGGCCCCAAAGCCTACTGGAACGCCAACAACTCCTGGTACACCCTCTTTGACGGCAGTCCCTGGAACCCCTGGATACCGTCCAAGCGCAACATCCACTGCCCGGCTTCGGACGAAGCCGATGACATCGGCATCGTGGCCATTCCTCACCTTTCGCGGGACCTGATGGCCGTCTTCGATGGGCCGGGCTCCTATTATGGCACCCACCCTCAAAACATCCTGCGGGGCATGGTGTACGAAGACCGCGAAATCCCGTACTTCAAAAACATCGTGGATCAATACCGTGCCATGGTGAAGTACAATCGCGGCTATGCCTACAACATGATGTTCGTGGGGCCCGGCTGGATGAGCAAGAGTGGTCGCTGGGAAGCGGACTACGACTTCCTGCTCAAGAGCTACAAGGACGGCATGGCCTATTACGGGCGGCTCAAGCGGGAAGGGAAAGCCAAAGACGTCACTATGAGCGAGTTCGCTGACATCTATCGGCAGGACCGCCCGTACAGCCGTCCCGAATGTACCCTGTGGAAGGACATCCTGTATGGCTCCAGGCGACAGCAGTTCTGGTACGCAGACCCCTGGATGCGCGTGTGCCTGGACATGAACCAGGGCGGCGCCATGATTGACCTCAGGCCCTACGCGGCCAAGCTGGTGCGGCCTTGTGGCGTGGGCACCAAACATCTGCAGGACGCCTCCTATCCCTTCCTCGTCCAGTCCTATTACCGGGCGGGATACTTTACCCACTACGCTGGCGAAGGCGCCGTGAAGAGCTGCAAGTTCAGCCATCGAGGTGAAGAGGTAGACCTGTGTGCCTGCCGCACCCGCGCCTCTTTTTGGGAAGAGGGGGACACCCGAATCGTGACCCTTGAACCCGTGGACATCGAATTCACAGACTTTGCCATTACCGTGCAGTCGGTCTTTCGCTTCACCGAGGGCACAGGAGAGATCGAGATCGTGAGAAGGATCGTCGGCACCACCGACCCGGAGGCAGAGGTCACGATTGACGAATACATCACCGCCTGCTACGGTACCACGGAGTACCCCGAAGACCTGACCGGGGTCAAGCTCACCCTGGACGGGGCATCGGGGACGGAAACCATCGAGTATGCGTACAAGTGCCGCGAAGCAGAGGTGTCGGGCATCGCGCTGGCAGAGGCCCTGGTGCCACAGGTTGACACCCGCCTCACTATGCGCACAGACACGGACGAGGCCAGGGGGTATTTCCGCGAGGGCTTCGCCTTCTCGCCCATGTACACCATCGGCATCAAGAAGACAATCAGGGGAAAAGGGAAGTTGCGCACGTGGCTCAAGGTAGAAAAGGCCAGTTGAATGATCGTTGCTTGCTCAAAGGAGGTTAGATGGAAATGAAATCTTCACCATCTCGCGGCATCACTCTTTTTCTAGCGCTGGTGTTTGTCGTCACAGCCACCAGTTGTCAAGCAAAGCCGTCACCGGAACCAACCGCCTCGCCGGTCCCTACCAGGATCCCTTCACCCACTGCTACAATCCCGTCTGCACCCACTCTCGCTCCAACATCAACCAGCACACCACGGCCGACGCCGACCATCCCATCCAGGATGAAGTTTCACGTCAATCCCATTGACGGACTCAGGCCCGATTTCATCCTCGGCGCGGACGTCTCAATGCTTGGACAGGTTGAGGAGAACGGAGGAAAGTTCTATGACTACGGGGTCGAGCGCGATTGCCTGGAGATCCTTCGAGACTACGGGGTGAACTGGATCAGGCTGCGGATCTGGAACGACCCGACGGATGAGAACGGAGAACCTCTGGGCGGTGGCAACAACGACCTGGCCCGGACCGTAGAGATCGCGGCAAGGGCAAAGGCCCTCGGTCTCAAGTTCTTGCTCGACTTCCATTACAGCGACTGGTGGGCTGACCCCAGTAAGCAGAATATGCCCAAAGCGTGGGTAGGTCTCGATTCTGACGAACTGAACCAGGCTGTATATGACTATACGGCAGAGGTCATACAGACGCTTGCTGACGCAGGTGCGATGCCCGACATGGTACAGATCGGGAACGAGGTCAACAACGGCATGATGTGGCCGGCAGGGAGGGCCTATGCGTCGCCTGGTGAGGAGGGGGGCGGCTACGACGGCTTCGCGGCGCTCCTGTCACAAGGCATTCAAGCTGTCCGCGACAATGACCCCAACAGCGATGATCCCGAAGAGAGGATCAAGATCGCCATCCATCTTGCTGATGGAGGGAACAACGAGCTCTACCGTACCGTTTTCGACGAGCTGACGGCAAGAGATGTGGACTTCGACGTCATTGGGCTTTCCTACTACAGCTTCTGGCATGGGCCGATGGATAGGTTCATCGCCAACATGAACGACGTCGCCGAGAGATACCAGAAGGACGTCGCCGTCATGGAGACCGCGTATCCCTATACGCCTCTGGATGGGGATGGACATGCGAACTTCCTTGGTGGAACCGACGACGTGGACATTGATGGGCCGTACCTGGCTACGGTGCAGGGTCAGGCCACAGCCATGCGCGACATGATCCTGGCGGTCGCCGAGGCGCCGAACGGCAGAGGTCTCGGGATCTTCTACTGGGAGCCGACCTGGATTCCGGTGGAGGGTGCCGGTTGGGCTACGGGAGAAGGGAATGCCTGGGACAACATGGCGATGTTCGACTTTGACGGGAATGTGCTGCCGTCGCTCAAGGTGTTCAAGCTGGTGAGGCCGGAAACCGAAGGCGAATCGGTCGATCCGATGGTGCGGATAGTGTATTCCCCGGTTGTGTACGCTCCTCTCGGCGAGGCACCCGAGCTGCCGACGACCGTGGAAGTGCTCTATCGTGATGATGCCGTCAGAGAAGTTCCGGTGGAATGGGGCCGGTACAACCCCGCCCTGCTTGACGAAAAAGGCAGCTTCACCCTGAGGGGGGTGGTAGAGGGTACGGATCGAAAAGCATCCATCACCGTATTCACGGGGAGCCCCAAGAACCACGTGGAGAATGCCGGGTTTGAGAATGGTCTCAGTCCCTGGCAAGTCAAGGGAAGCACCAGCGCCGTCAAGCTCGGAAAGGAGCCCGTAAATGCCCACAGCGGCGACTTCGCGCTGAACTACTGGCTAGCGAGCGAGTTTGAGTTCACACTCTCGCAGACGGTCACGGGGCTGGAAAACGGTACATATACCTTGAGTGCATGGATTCAGGGTGGAGGAGGGGACGCCTTGCAACTGTATGCAAGCGATTACGGCGGAGATACGCTGGTGGTTGATTTCGAGAATACCGGATGGCAAAACTGGCAAAACCCAACCATCGAAAACATCGTCGTTACCAACGGACAGTGCACAATAGGTCTGAGAGTTGTCTCTGAAGGCGACACCTGGGCTTGGTTTGATGAGGTGGAGTTATTTCAGAATGAGTAATCTGCCACGAATGACACGAATTTTCACAAATTCAAGGCCCAAAATTAGTGTCAATTCGTGAAATTCGTGGCAATCAGGGAGAAAGGGGAGTTGCGCACGTGGCTCAAGGTAGAAAAGGCAACCTGAATTACCGCTGCCCGCGCTGCCTGATGCGGGAGATAGATATGGATATGCTCTACGACCGGGACGAGGACGAGTACTACTGCTTGCGCTGCTCCTTCACCGGTAACGAGCAGGAGGTTCTCCGTCTCAACGCACAGTTCCGCGCCAAGTACCGGGATCGGATGAAGAGAATCACCGATTTTTGATGGATGCCGTTCAAAAAGTTCGATCTCACAAGGAGGTTGTGGTGACTCTCAACGGCGACACGTCCAAAGCGCTGCCCAACGCCGGCTTTGTTAAAGGAGCAGACGTATCACATCTGCTCCAGCTTGAGGATTTCGGAGGCAGGTTCTACGACGGAGGCGTCCCAAAGGACCTGTTGCAGATACTCAAAGACCATGGATTGAATGCGATCAGGATCAAGGTGTGGAACGGCCCCGGAAACCCCTGTTGCTACCCTGCAAATCAAGCTGATCCGGCGGGTTATAACAATCCGGCACACGTCACTCAATTGGCAGTCCGGGCAAAGAACATGGGCTTCAGGATTATGATAGATTTTCACTACAGCGATTGGTGGGCCGATCCGGGCAAACAATATACACCCCACGAATGGGAGGGGCAGAACATTGATCAACTTCGAAGCTCGTTGTACGATTTTACGTATGAAGTCCTGAGCACCCTGAAAAACAATGGGGTAACCCCTGAATGGGTACAGATCGGGAACGAAATTTCGGCCGGGATGCTCTGGCCTACCGGCTCAACAGACAACTGGGACAACCTGGCTGCCCTCATCAAAGAAGGGTATAACGCGACGAAGGCAGTAGACCCTTCAATAAAGGTCGTGCTGCACTATGACAATGGAGGCAACAATTCCGGAACCGTTTGGTGGTTTGACAACGCCCAGTCACGCGGAGTACAATGGGATGTCATTGGCTTGTCGTACTATCCCCTATGGCATGGATCGCTTTCAGATCTTGACTACAATATGGATAACGTCTCTGCCAAGTACGGCAAGGATGTCGTCATAGCTGAAACAGCGTATCCCTGGACAACGCAAAATGGTGACTCGCAACCTAATGTATACACAAACACAGGTCCCGTATCCTATCCCATGTCACCAGCAGGGCAAGAACAATTCCTGGATGACCTGGTAGGCAGGATTAAGGCTGTACCAAATGAGAGAGGTACAGGATTCTTCTACTGGGAACCCGAATGGATTCCGGTTCAGGGTGCAGGATGGAAAGTTGGAGAAGGCGATGAATGGGATAACGTAACCTTGTTTGACTTTGACGGAAATGCGTTATCTTCGCTTGACGCCTTTCTTGATTGGTGACCTCCTGACGTAGTGCTGAACTGTGGGCGCCAGGCGCAATGGGTGACACCAACACTATTCTTGACACTGCCCGCCCCCTCCTACGAGTGGGGCGGGTAGTTTTGCTCACGCTGTATCGCATGGGACGCGAAACCCATGCGTAAGCCCCAGGCTATTTAGGAAAGTTGACAACTACGGCCATGCGCGGTAAAATGATAGGGGAGGGTGACCCAATGACAAGTAAACAGAAAACGCCACGTGTGGTCTTTCAACCCACGGCCTATCAAGGCATACAACGTGGCATCAATCAGATGGTGGAGGCGGTCCGTCCGACCTTGGGACCGCTTCCGCGCATGATCGCCATTGAACGGCTGACGCGTGCCAAAGCGCCGGAACTCCTCGACGATGGCGGTGTCATTGTACGGCGTATCATCGAGTTGCCCGACCGCGACGAAGACGTGGGCGCGATGTTCGTCCGCCATATGTTATGGCGTCTGCACGAAAAGGTCGGTGATGGGACCGCCACCGCTGCCGTGTTGTTCCAGTCGGTCTACAATCAGGGCGTGCACTACGTCGTCTCCGGTGGGAATGCGATGGCCTTGCGTCACTGCCTGGAGAAAGGCATGGGGGTCATCCTCAATGAGCTGACCGCTATGGCGGTGCACCTGGAAGGCAAAGAGAAACTCGCCCGGATCGCTGAAACGCTCTGCCATGATCCGCCCCTGGCCAAAGTGCTGGGTGAGATTTTCGACATCATTGGCGAGTACGGCCAGCTTGAGATCCGCTCTGGCCGCGGCCGCGAACTGGAGCGGGAATACGTGGAGGGGATGTACTGGAAGGGCGGCGTCCTCTCCCGTCAGATGATCACGAATCACACCAGCCTCAGAACGGAGATGGAGAACGCCGCCATCCTGATCAGCGACCTTGAGATTGAAGACCCACGCCAACTGATACCCGTGATAGAAGCAGCGATGCAGGCTGAAATCCGTTCTCTGCTGATCGTAGCGGGCAGGCTTTCCGATAGCGCCATATCCCTGTTGCTGACGACGAGTCGGGACCCTGCCAAATTCCAGGCCATCGCCGTGCAGTCTCCGGGGATGACCACGGGTGATCAGGCAGCATCGCTGGAGGATCTGGCTGTCTTGACCGGTGGGCGTCCTTTGGCGAGGGCAGCGGGCTATACGCTGAGGGGGGTGAAGGTCCAAGACCTGGGGCGTGCACGCCGGGTCTGGGCCGACCGCACCTATTTTGGCATCATAGGGGGCAAAGGCGACCCCCGCGCATTGCGCCAGCACATCGTGAATTTGCGCGCCGCCTTCAAACGGGCCGACGACCCGGAGGTGCGCAAGAAACTGCAGGAACGTATTGGCAAACTGATGGGCGGGTCGGCGGTGCTGTGGGTGGGTGGTGTGACGGAATTGGAGATCACTGCCCGCAAGGAACAGGCACAACGGGCCGCCGATGCGTTGCGGGGCGCTATCACGGATGGCGTGGTGCCCGGCGGCGGTGTGTCGCTGCTGGCCTGCCGTCCGGCGTTGCAGGAGAGGTTAGATCAGAGCACGGACCCGGATGAGCGCGCTGCTTATCGTATTCTGATCAAGGCACTGGAAGAGCCGGTTCGCACCATTCTCACCAATGCCGGATACGACGCCAGTGAAGTCATGGCCGAAATGAAACGGGCTGATGCAGGCCATGGGTTCGACGTGCGATCCGGCCAGATCGTTGAGATGGCGAAAGTGGGCATCTTCGATGCGGCCAGTGTGCAGAAAGCGGCCGTACACAGCGCCGTCGCCAGCGCTGCCCTGGCCTTGACCATTGACGTGTTGATCCACCGCAAGACCCCTAAAGAATCTTTGACAACGGCCTAAATGATGAAAATGCCGTTCTCGACTGTCATTGCGAGCGAAGCGATGCAATCTCCGCCATCGAAGCAGGGGATTGCTTCAGCGCAAACAGCGCGGCTACTCAGAAACTTCCCCTCACCCCCGCCCTCTCCCCAAAGGGGCGAGGGAGCAAGTCCCCTCTCCCTCATAGGGAGAGGGCTAGGGTGAGGGTAGGGCGTTTCTGTCCCTACGAATGGCGCGGCCGGCCATGGAAAACTCGCAATGACCCACAAGCAGGCTTTTTTCAGAGCAGGAGACGACGATGATAGACGACACGAGTGCAGAGCCCCAAATTCAGGACCTTGTTTATTCCCTTGCTACGTCGCCTGACTTTGCCCAGGATGGCATCTGTTTTGCCGCCCGTCAATCGGGGCTGTACCGCTCTGATGATGGAGGCATCACCTGGCGTACCACGTATGACTCGTTGGACCTGGAGGCACCTCTGGCGACGACGGCCGTCGTTGTTTCCCCCCCCTTCATCCCCCTCAGTGGGGGGGATGAAGGGGGGGTGTCCGATCGAAGTGTGTTTGCCGGTGTGCAGGGGGGCATCCTGCGCTCAGTGGATGGCGGCCAGAACTGGAATGTGGCCGTTTTGCCCTCGCCGCCGCCGCTTGTTTCAGCCCTGGCCATCTCACCGAATTTTGCCCACGATGGCACGCTATTTGCCGGGACGGTGGAAGACGGCGTTTTCCGTTCGGCTGACCGGGGTAGCCATTGGGCTGCCTGGAACTTTGGCCTGTTGGATCTGAGTGTCTTTTCCATGGCCATATCCCCTGACTTCGCCAATGATGAGACTCTTTTCGTTGGCACGGAGACTGGCATTTTCCGCAGCACGAACGGTGGTCGCGCCTGGCGAGAAGTGAACTTTCCCACCGAGTTTGCGCCGCTGCTCAGCCTGGCGCTTTCGCCGGGCTATGCCGACGACGGTGTCCTGTTCGCTGGCACAGAATCCTTTGGCCTCTTCTATTCGGATGACAGAGGACACACCTGGACGCGCCTGGGTGAAGACGTCGTCGCTGAGGCCGTTAATGGTATCGTGCTCTCACCGGGGTTCCCCGCCCCACCGGATGTTCTGATGATGCTGAGCACGGCGTTGCTTGTCTCGCGCGATGGAGGCCGATCCTGGTCGGATTGGAAAGCCGGCCTGTCCTTTGAGCAGGGCCTGGCTTCGGTGGCGGCTCCGCAAGGGCTTGATCCGGGCGCGCCGCTGCTGGTCGGCCTGGTAGGAGGCGATGTGCTGCGGGTCTGATCCGGGAAAACGCGATCATGGAGATGGTGGGATCGGAACAGCACTTTCTGCAACCGCCTGCCAGGAAGCTCGACTTGACAAGGTAAACGTTTTCCCATATAATGGCAATGCTGGACATCTTGGAGGGCGGGGAGAGTGTGGAGGCTGCCCTCTCCAAGGTCCAGATCGCCCTCGAGACAGAACCTTAGTTCCACCTACCGAATCCGACTTCTGGACAAATTCCCCGTTCTGTGTTAGGCCCTTAACGATCAAATTCTTGCACAACGAGCAAGGATTTCGGAATGCACTTTTTCTCTGCCACGAACCCTTCGACTGGGCTCAGGACAGGTTTCACGAATTAACGCGAAAAAGAAAAAAATTAGTGAAAATTCGTGTAATTCGTGGCAAGAAGCCTTTGGGTTCTGGCTTGTCCAGGTTAGGGTACCATCAAATAAGAGCATTGTGTGTTCCGTCATGTTCACGCAACACA
>CAZVCJ010000060.1:0-22030 GCA_964625745.1 uncultured Anaerolineae bacterium
CGAAGCCCCCCTTCGGCGGGCTCAGGGCATGCTTCGGGGCTGAATTTAGCCCGTATGACTTTGTTCTTTTAGCCTAGCAGCCTGTCGGAGAGGGCGTGCTCCCAGACTTCGGAAGTCTTGATCTGAGAACTCTTAGTGCATCAACTACCTGAAATCGACTGAAATCCCTGCAAGCTTGAGCTACTATGGAGACTTCCGAAGTCTTCTCCGACAAGCTCCTAGAGCTTCAGCTCGGGGCGGCCTGCTTAGCCCGTCGGGGGGCAAAAGTGAATAGTTGTCCCTTCCTCGAGGTCCGGCTCCAGCAGCGCTCGCCTGATCAGGCCCGGCCGTTGGCCTGAGACGAGCTGCACCTTGAGCTCAGGCCGCTCTTGTACCAGGGCATACATGATCCGGACCTTGGTCAGCATCCCGCCCGTCACGTCAACGCCGTGAGAGCCAGTCAACATAAGCTCCACCTGGTCAAGGTTCTGGCGAGAAATCTCTGGGATCAACCGGGCGGATTCGTCTCGGAAGGGATCGGCGGTGAAGACGCCCTCTACCTGGCCGGCCAGGACGATTCGCGCTGGCTCCAGGTGATGGGCCAGGTAGACGAAGATCTGTTCGGTGGAGGTGATGGTGCAGCCGCGCACCTCGTCCAGGGCTACGTCGCCGTAGACCAGGGGCACCAGGCCGTGGTGCAGCATCAGTTCGATGGGTTTCGCTTCCATACTGACGAGTTCTCCATCCCAACAGCGGGCCGAGGCCGAGGGCTGGATGGAGACGACGGGCACGCCTTCGGCCAGGAAGACGTCTGTCACCAGCCGGTTGAGGCGAGCGGCCGCTGCGCCCGTCTTGGCATAGCCCCGCCAGTTGGGTGGACCTTCTTCGAGGAGGTCGTAGCGTTGGGCGGCGAAGTGACCGAAGGAGCCACTGCCGTGGCCTACCAGGAGCCGCAGGTCGGGCCTGGCTTCCAGTGCCTCCTTTATCTCCCGTGCCGCTCGCCTGATGACTCCCTCCCTTGCCGTCGCTTCTCTGCTTTTATCGGTTATTAGGGACCCTCCAAGTTTCAAGAAGATCAGTTCATTCAACTCCGGCTTCCCCTGCTGTTGTTGATGATTGGTCCTGACGTTTGGCATTTCATCAGTAATTTTACCATAACTCGGTCCAAAAGAGAAAACAATCCTTGACAAATTACCTGGTTTCCCCTATAATATCTGCTAATTGCCTGTACTGAAGCTGGTTCTGGCTCCTGGTGGTGGGACGAAAAAAGACTTCTGAAGGCTTTCTATCTGTGTGAGGGTTGGAGGAATGGGGATTTGTCTTTTTTCGTCATTGCTATTATAATTTAGGGAGAGGAGGTGATGGAAGCCTATGGTATGGTGCGACCAATCCCATCTGAGCGGGCTTGCAGGCTTGGGCTGTCTTCGGCCACTCGGAAATAGCAAAAAAATTAGGAGGAGATAACAAATGAAGTACAGTAAGGTTCTTGGTATTCTGATGCTGACAGTTTTGCTAGTGGCGGGCTGTGCGCCCAAAGCGGCGCCCTTTGGGTGTAAGGACGCGATTGGCTGCGTTACTTATGCACCAGGCGAGCCGATCCGCATCGCCTCAGCTCTCGTGATCTCCGGCCCGAATATTGACCTCGGCACGGACTCGCAGTACGGCGTGGAGATAGCCATTGATTTCAGGGGTGAAGTTCTGGGCCATAAGGTCGAGCTTCAAGCCGAGGACGATGGCTGCAGCTCCGAGGGCGGGCAGACGGCTGGGCAGAAGATCGTCTCCGATCCGACCATCATCGCGATAGTTGGCACCAGTTGCTCTGGCGCTGGCGTCCCCATGTCGAAGGTCGTCTCGGAAGCCGGCTACGTAATGGTCTCACCCTCTAACACCTCCCCGGTGCTTACAGACCCAGACATCGCCTGGAACCCCGGCTACCTGCGCACCGCACACAATGATAAGGTCCAGGGTAAAGCCATGGCCGACTTCGCCTATGACGAGTTGGGCGCGCGCTCGGCCGCCGCGATCCACGATGGCGATCCGTACACCGAGGGCCTGGCGAAGGTGTTCGCCGACTCGTTTGAGGCGCGCGGTGGCGAGATCGTGATCTTCACCGCCATCAACGTGGGCGACACCGACATGCGCCCAGTGCTGACTGCGGTCTCCGCCGCCGGGCCACCCGACTTTCTCTACTACCCGATCTTCACCGCCGAGTGTGGCTTCATCACCAAGCAGGCCAAGGAGGTCTCTGGGTTGGAGAACACCATCCTGTCAGCCGCAGATGGCTGTATCTCCGCCACCGCTGCCGAGGCCGTTGGCAAGGCAGGCGAGGGAATGTACTTCTCCGGTCCCGACACGGGCTTCTTAGGTGGCACGTACAAAAAGTTCCTGAATGCATACGTGGTGAAGACCGGATCTGAACCGATCTCTGTCTTCCACGCCCACGCCTTTGACGCGGCGAACTTGATCCTGGACTGCGTTGAGAAAGTCGCCGCTCAGGAGGACGATGGCACGATTCACGTTGGTCGCCAGGATATGCGGGACTGCTTGTACGCGACGAAGGACTATGAGGGGATCACCGGATTGCTCACCTGCAATCAGTACGGCGACTGCGCCGATCCCAAGATCGTGGTCAAGCAGCTTACGAACGGGATATATGTCAAGATCTGGCCGTAAGCAATGCCTGTCGGCACGATGCCTGTCGTGATCTGACGAACCAGGTTCTTTGGGATTTCGCAGAGTCACAGTGTTGGACTCCTCAACTTGTTGAGGGTATGGCGCGACAAGCCCCAACAAGACTTCGGCGAGCTCAGTCGAGCCGTTGGGGACTCCAACCCATTATTCATGCTAACTCCCAAAGACCCACGAACTATAGGGGAGTGTGGACCCAGGGGATTGCCTTGGGTCCACACACCCCGCTTTTGGGAGAGAAATAATGCTACGTCGCCTCCGGGATATTGATTATATCGGGCTCGTTCTTTGGATTCTCAGGGCTATCATTCTCGTCCTGGTTGCTTGGGGCACGATTGCCGCGGTCTTGGACAATCCCTATACGACGCGCCAGTGGACAGACTTTCTCATTTTCGGGATCGCCCAGGGTAGCATGTATGCACTCATTGCCATTGGGTACACACTGGTCTACGGGGTGCTGTTGATGATCAACTTTGCCCACGGCGAGTTCTTTATGTCCGGCATCACGGCGGCTACTATGCTGGTGGCGATACCTATGGGCGCCTCCGGGTTCCTCGACCGTCAACCCGTCATTGGCCTGCTGGCAGTCATGGTGCTTGCTGTGGCAGTCTCCGTCGCCGTAGCTCTACTCACCGAGCGCGTCGCCTATCGCCCGCTCAGGAAAGCGCCGCGCCTGATCCCCTTGATCACCGCTATCGGCGCCTCTTTCTTCTGGCAGTACTTCTTCCGAGGCCTGTTCGGTTCGAAAGTCATTGCCTTCCCTGATATCCAGGTCTTGAAAGGATCTGTTCCCTTCCTGGGAACGGAATTGCTGAAAACTCACCTGGTGGTCATTGTCGCCACGATCGTGATGCTCATCGGACTGAACTTTTTCATCATGCGAACCAAGACTGGTAAGGCGATTCGGGCCGTGTCTGAGGACAAAGACGTAGCTGCCCTCATGGGGATTGATATTGATAGGGCGGTTTCCATTACTTTCGCCACTGGAGCCGCCATGGCTGGTGTCGCTGGCGTCCTCTTTGCGATTGTCTTTCGCCAGGTACACTTCTTTATGGGTTTCGTTCCTGGTATCAAGGCTTTCACTGCCGCCGTACTCGGCGGGATCGGCAGCGTACCCGGAGCGGCGATTGGCGGCTTGTTCCTGGGGATCTTTGAATCTGTTGGTCCGAGCCTCTTCCTGGAGGGTTTGGGCATCCCTGCCCCTCACCAACTGAAGGACGTCATTGCCTTCACCATGCTTGTCTTCGTGCTCATCTTCCGGCCCCAGGGGATCCTGGGGGAGCGACTGTCCGAAAAGAAAGCGTGAGGTACTGATACTATGACCGACTCTTCTCGAACTGGCCTACGGCTGTCGCTTCGTCTGTCGCTTCGTCGTGCAATTCAGTCTGGTCTACTCGCCGGTGTAGTTGCGCTAAGCGTGAGCATGATAGGGATGGTGGAGCTCTTCGGGAAACGCTCCCTCATCGTCAATGTCCTGACATTGGGACAAGTGCTCCTCTTCGCTGCACCAGCCGCGATGGGTTATCTTGCCGCCCAGGGCGCGCCCGAAGAAAGACGAGGCGTCAGCATTCTCTACGGATTGGTTTGTGGCCTGCTCGCTGCCATACCCCTCATCGTGCTTGTTGCGCTGGCGAATGCCTTCAATCTTCGGCAGTTCTTTTTCAACGTCTCACCTGCCCTCATAGAAACGTTGACCTTCGGCCAGGGTGCGGTTGTTGGTAGCCTTTTGCTTCTTGGCGCTATGGTGGGCATCAGTGTGGCTGCCGCCGGATTCTACCTGCTGCCGAGCCACATCCGACGGCCTCTCTTGATAGGGCTCACAGGAACTCTCGGGATCGGCCTGTTCTCGGAGATCCTCAGCGGAAGGCTGCGGGATTTCTTCGGGGCGGGCATCTTGAAGTTCATCTTCAAGTCAAAAGCACTCCTACCTGTCACAGCCCTGGTGCTTTTCATCCTCATTGCTGGTGTATCAGCCCTGTGGAGCAAACGCGGTGATCGCGTTGGGAAACGGATCGCCGCCCTCCCTCCCAAACAGCAAAGGACTATGCGTGGGATCAGCATCGGTTTGGGAATCATCTTGTTGCTCATCCTGCCGCATCTTCTGGGCACCTACTTGTCTGAGGTGGCAAACAACGTGGGCCTCTACGTGCTCATGGGCCTGGGGCTGAACATCGTGGTGGGCTTCGCGGGCCTCCTGGACCTGGGCTACGTGGCTTTCTTCGCCATCGGGGCCTACACTACGGGCGTGCTAACCTCCGCCGGCGAATTGGGTATGGGTATGTCGTTTTGGGCCGCCGTGCCTTTCGCGGTGCTGGCGGCGGTATCGGCGGGCATCATCCTGGGCATCCCGGTGCTGCGAATGCGGGGCGACTACCTGGCCATCGTCACCATGGGATTCGGCGAGATCATCCGTATCCTCGCGCTCTCAGACCTGTTGAAGCCGGTGATCGGCGGTGCGCAAGGTGTCCTGCAAATACCCAAGCCTCAGATCGGTTCCCTGGCGCTGATCAAACCTGAGCAGCTATTCTACGTCGTTCTGGCCGGTTGCTTCCTGGCGGTCTTCGTATCCTGGCGTCTAAGGGAAGCACGGCTGGGTCGCCAATGGATGGCCGTGCGAGAGGATGAAGACGTGGCCGAAGCGGTGGGCATCAACCTGGTCAAGACAAAGCTGCTGGCCTTCGCCATTGGCGCCGCGTTCTCCGGATTATCAGGCGCGATCTTTGCCAGCAAACTCACCTCGATCTTTCCTCACAGCTTCAATCTGCTGGTTTCCATCAACGTGCTATGCCTGATTATCGTCGGGGGCATGGGGAGTCTCCCCGGCGTGATTGTGGGGGCCATGATCCTGGTCGGGCTGCCGGAGCTGCTGCGCGAGTTCGCCGAGTACCGCATGCTGATGTACGGTGCGCTGCTGATCGTGATGATGCTGGCTCGTCCGGAGGGATTCTGGCCGTCTGAGATCAGGAAGCGCGAATTGCGCACCGATCAGGAACCCTTGCTAACAGGTGGAGGAGGGAGCCTGGCCGAACCGATTGGATAATCTCACCTTAGCTTGTGAAGGTTGCAATAGTCATAAGCACGCCAAAATCGAGGGATATGTGCTGTCACGGGTGAGATGGCGCCCCTATATCATCCCATAACGGACAAAGCCTATGGACATTCTTACTTCTAAGCAAGTCACCAAGAACTTCGGCGGCCTGACGGCGGTCAGTAATTTCGACTTCGACGTCCCCGAAGGCGGCATCGTCAGTCTTATCGGGCCGAACGGCGCAGGGAAGACCACCTTTTTCAACTGCATCACTGGCTTCTACAGGTTCGATGAGGGCGAGATCGCGTTCGAAGGCCGCATTTTGAACGGGCGGTCGCCCGACCAGATCGCCCACCTGGGCATCACCCGCACCTACCAGAACATCCGTCTCTTTTCCAACATGACTGTCATCGAGAATATACTGGTCGGCATGGAGCCGCAACTGAAGCGCGGTTGGATCGGGGCCATCATTGGCTCGCGGGGCACACGGGAGGAAGAAGAGCGAGCCCAGGAGGAAGCCAACAGGCTGCTCCTGTTCGTTGGCCTGATGGGCAAGGGAGACCTCATGGCAAGGAACCTGCCCTACGGCGACCAGCGGCGTCTGGAAATCACCCGCGCCCTGGCTGGCCAGCCCAGGCTGCTGCTTCTCGATGAACCGACGGCGGGCATGAACCCACACGAGTCCGCGGAGATGATGCGGTTCATCCGGAGATTGCGCGATGAACTGGGGATCACGATCCTGCTGATCGAGCACGATATGCGCGTGGTGATGGGTATCTCCGAGAGGGTAACGGTCATTGACTATGGGAGCAAGATCGCTGAGGGGACGCCGGCGGAGATCCAGCGCGACCCGCGCGTGATCGAAGCCTACCTCGGGCGAGGCGCCGCTACCGGCCTGGCCACTAACAACGCAAACCCTAAAGGTTTTTGAAACCTTCTGCCACGAACCCTTCGACTAGGCTCAGGACAGGTTTCACGAATTAACACGAAAAAGAAAAAATTAGTGAAAATTCGTGTAATTCGTGTAATTCGTGGCAAAAAGCCTTTTGGTCCTGGCTTGTCCAGGTTAGGATCTTCGAGGAGCAATCTCTATGTCGATGCTGGAAGTTCAAGATATACACACCTATTACGGCAACATCCACGCCTTGAAAGGGGTCTCGATCACCGTCGAGGAAGGCGAGATCGTGACGCTGATTGGCGCCAACGGCGCTGGCAAATCTACCACTTTATGGACGATCGCCGGGCTGCTCAAGCCCCGCCAGGGTAAGGTCTTCCTCGAAGGGGAGGATCTGACCAACTACAAGGCCCACGAAATCGTCTACAAGGGCGTGGCCCTGGTGCCCGAAGGGCGACGCGTCTTCTCGAAGCTGACCGTCGCTGAAAACCTGGATATGGGTGCCTACCACCGCAGCGATCAAGCAGGCATCACCGCGGATATGGAGCGTGCCTTCACTCTCTTTCCTCGCCTTAAGGAGCGGAGGAAGCAGGTGGCCGGAACGTTGAGCGGAGGCGAGCAGCAGATGCTTTCCACCGCCCGCGCTCTGATGGCACGCCCACGATTGATGTTGCTGGACGAGCCTTCGATGGGGCTGGCGCCCGTCCTGGTGGAGAACGTCTTCGAGACGATCCAGGGGATCAATCGTGATGGAACGACGATTCTGCTCGTCGAGCAGAACGCCCACATGGCGCTCCAGATTGCCAGTCGGGGCTACGTCCTTCAGACGGGGGAGATCGTCTTGAGCGACACAGCCGACGGACTCCGGCAAAACCCGATGGTGCAGAAAGCTTACCTGGGGATGGAGTAGCTAATCGTCGATGTTTGACGCTAGTTGGCTCGCGATTTGAACCTCCAGGCTTTCGAAGATGTATGACCTAAAAGGAGTTGATTCAGCCTCAGAATACCATCTGCACGAGAAATCATGAGTCTACTGAAAAAAGCTCCAGCACCTGTCCACGGGTGCGGAGATCGGCCCGAGGCCTGTCCTGAGCCTGTCGAAGGGACGGGCCTCAGAGTTGGCTTTTTTCAGGCGAGTAAATCATTGAGCGGCAGGCAGATGTGGGGGTAGGCGCCCCTGGTTAAGAGTTCGTGTTAAGCTGGTGAAAGACGGCTTGACACCAAATGTCAAAAAATAATAAGGAGGAGGCATCAAATGCTTAAGAGGACGTTTGTCAATTTGTTCTTAGTGTTCGCAATGTTGTTGACCCTGGTGGGTGCGGTCGGCGCTGCTCCGCCGGCCCAGGAGGAAATGACCTACACGGTTAAACTAGGTGACAACCTCTGGACCCTGGCAGAGAAGTACCTGGGCAACGGCCCGGCCTACTGGGCCATCGTCGGCGCTACCAACGCCAAGTATGCGGCAGATGTCAGCTTCGCCTACGTCGAGAACCCCAACCTGATCCATCCCGGTTGGAAGCTCCTCATCCCCAGCGCCGAGGAAGCCGAGAAGTACGTTACGCTCGCCAAGACTGGCCTGTCGTTGGTTGTCGGCATCAATGCCGAGTACCCGCCCTTTGAGAGTGTTGATGAGGCGGCCAACATCGTCGGCTTCGATCCCGACCTGATGGTGGCCATCGCCGATGCGGCTGGCTTCACGTTCAAGTGGGTCAACACCAAGTGGGACGGCATCTTCGTCGGTCTGGCCTCCGGTGAGTACGACGCCGTCATCTCGGCGGCTACCATCACCGCAGAACGGGCCCAGACCGTTGACTTCAGCAATCCCTACTACGAGGCTGGGCAGGCGATCGTCGTTCGCGCCGACGAAACCGAGATCGAGGTCGCCGATGACCTGGCTGGCAAGAAGGTCGGCGTCCAGTTGGGCACCACCGGCGACATGTGGCTGACGGACGAGACTGCGGCCGAGGTGCTTCGGTACGAGGAGAACACGCTGGCAGTCCAGGCGTTGGCCGCTGGTGACGTAGACGCGGCCGTGATGGACAATCCTACCGCCGCTGAAATCGTCAAGGCCAACCCTGAGCTGAACCTCAAGCTGTTGCCCGGGGTCTACACCGAGGAGAACTACGGCATCGCCGTGAACAAGGATCGCCCCGACGCGCTGGCGGCCATCAATAAGGGTCTGGCAGTGGTCAAGGCCAGCGGCAAGTACGATGCGATCTGGAACAAGTGGTTCGGCGCGGAGGGGGCGGCATTGGCGTCCATCGTAGCTCCCAACTGTGACTACGGCGGCTTGATCAAAGCGATCAAAGCCCTGGACCCCTATACCGTTCAGTTCGAAATGTGCGTGCCGGACCCGGCTTTCCTGGCCAAGGTGGCCTTTATCCCCTTTGCCATCCAACCCAAAGAGCACATTGAAGCCACCGCTGCCTCTGGCGAAATCCTGGAGAATCCCATTGGCACCGGCCCCTACATGCTGGAGTCTTGGAACCGCGGGGAGAGCGTTGTCCTCAAGCGCTTCGACGATTACTGGGGTGAACCAGCCATCGCCGAGACGATGGTCATCCGCTGGGCGACCGAAGGCGCGGCCCGCTTGCTAGAGTTGCAGTCCGGCACAGTGGACCAGATCACCAATGTCAGCCCGGATGACTTTGAGACCGTCAAGAACGATCCCACCTTGCAGCTTTTGCCAGTTGCCAACCCCAACGTGCTGTACCTGGCGATGTGCAACACAAAGGAGCCCTTTGGCGATGTCAAAGTTCGCCAGGCTATCGCTATGGGCATCGACCGCCAGCGCATCGTGGACAACTTCTACCCCGAAGGCTCTGTCGTACCCACGCACTTTACACCGTGCAGCCTGCCCAATGGCTGTGTGGGTGACCCGTGGTACGACTTTGACCCCGAAGCTGCCCGCGCGTTGCTGGCCGAGGCGGGATTCCCCGATGGCTTTGAGACCACGATTCACTACCGCGACGTGTTCCGCGGCTACTTGCCGGAGCCCAGCCTGGTGGCGGTTGAGTTCCAGGCCCAGTTGAAGGAGAACCTGAACATCGACGCCGAAGTGATCGTGATGGAGTCCGGCCAGTTCATTGAAGAATCAACGACCTGCCAGTTGCCTGGCTTCTATCTCCTCGGTTGGGGAGCGGACTATCCGCACGTGACCAACTTCCTGGACTTTCATTTTGCCAGGAACGTCCAGCAGTTTGGCGATCCGTACCCAGAGATCTATCTAGCTCTGGAAGCGGGCGCCCAAATTGGCGACCCGGCAGAAGCCGAACCGTATTACGTAGAGGCTAACAATGCCATCCGCGAGTTGGTGCCGATGGTGCCGATTGCTAACGGCGCTTCAGCTCAAGCAGCGCTGGCCGGTGTGAAGACACACGCGCGCCCGTTTGGCGGTGTAGTCGGGGCCAAGGTTGATCCGGGTAAAGACACCTTCGTCTTTATGCAGAATGCAGAGCCCATCAGCTTATACTGTGCCGACGAGACCGATGGCGAGTCGCTGTTGCCTTGTGAGCAGGTGCTTGAGCCACTGCTGACCTTTGCGCTTGACTCCGGCGACAGCATCCCTGCGCTGGCCACGTCGTGTGAGCCGAACGCGGACTCCACCGTGTGGACCTGCTATCTGCGCAAAGGTGTCAAGTTCCACGATGGCTCGGACTTTGACGCCATAGACGTCATTGCGTCCTGGGAAGCAGGCATCAATGCGGCTAGCCCGTATCACGTCGGCAACACGGGCACGTTCCAGTACTTTACGAACCTGTGGTTCGCCTTGATGAATGCTGAAGAATAAGGCATTCTGTTGCCTGTGCTTAGTTTGACTTGAGCGTGTGCTAACAACAGTGCGGGGTGGCCTATCTGCCTCAATGATTGGCAATATGCCACCCCGCACCATTGCCTGGGAACGCAGTCGTCCCTCAAGAGCAGGCATAAGGCATTGCCCCTACAGAACTCACCCATTATTTATCCTTGCTAACAGTTTTTCCATACTTTGGGGGAACCCTATGATCAAATATGCCATTCGACGCATTTTGGCCTCATTGCCTGTTTTGTTTGGTGTTTTGCTGGTCACTTTTGCTCTAGCCCGGGCGATTCCCGGCGACCCTTGCAGAGCGATGTTGGGCGAAAAAGCCACCGACGAAGTTTGTGAGCGTTTCAATCGCGAAAGGGGATTTGATAAGCCCATTCTAGTTCAGTTTGGTATCTACATGAATGAGTTAGCGCATGGCGATTTTGGTAACTCGATTCGGTTTCGTCGTCCTATTACCCAAATCCTGGTCGAGCGCCTGCCAATGACGATTGAACTGGGTTTTGCCGGACTGCTCATCGCTTGCTTAATCGGCATACCCCTTGGCATTGTTTCGTCCCTGCGCCATAATTCTGCCGTTGATGTAGGTACGATGGTGTGGGCAAATGTCGGGGTTTCGATGCCCGTATTCTGGTTGGGTTTGATGTTGGCTTACGTCTTTGCGTTAGTGTTAAAAGATACGCCCTTCCAGTTGCCGCCCTCGGGACGATTGTCGGCGGGAGTGGTGGCGATGCCTTTTTATGAGGTTTATGGTTGGGAACTGACAGAAGGTACGTTGATCGCCAAGTTGTTGGAATTCGTTGCCAATTTCTACGTTTTTAACTCCCTGATCACCCTCAATTGGGAGGTTCTAAAGGACGCGATCACCCACTTAATCTTGCCTGCGGCGGCGCTCAGCACTATTCCTATGGCAATTATCGCGCGTATGACTCGCTCCAGCATGTTGCAGGTACTGGGGTTAGACTACATGCGTACGGCCCGTGCCAAAGGGCTGTCCGAACGATGGGTAGTGATGAGGCATGGTTTCCGCAATGCACTTCTACCGATTGTGACGATAGTGGGGCTTCAACTGGGGGTGGTCTTCAGTGGGGCGATTCTGACGGAGACTATTTTCAGCCTGGCGGGGGTGGGGCGAAGCCTGTATGAAGCCATCACTGCACGCGACTTTCCCATTATTCAGGGGTTCACGGTTGTAGTTGCGATAGGATATATCGTCGTAAACCTGGTGGTAGATCTATCGTATGCTTTCCTCGATCCCCGCATTAAAATGAGCTGAAAACAGTAAAGAAGCTCCTCCAGGCAACTATACAATTCAGGACTGCGACAATGGAGACTCTATCTACGGATTTCCGAAAATACTCACGCTCTGAGAATTTGTGGTTGGTGGCCCTTCGACGCCTCTTTCGACAACGATCGGGAATCGCCGGGATGATTCTTCTGGGGTTCTTGACCCTGCTGGCGATTTTTGCCCCCATCATTGCACCCTACGATCCGATTCAAGTTCTAATCGGAGTAGAATCGGTTAAGAGACGGGCAGATCCGTGCATTCACCTGCTGGGTTGCCCTGAAGACCAACCCCAGCACCTGATGGGCATTGATGGCAATGTGCGGGATGAGTTTAGCCGGATCATTTATGGCACCCGTATCTCCCTACGTATTGGATTTGTCACCATTGGCGCCGCCATAATTGTGGGGACAATCCTGGGGGCTGTAGCTGGCTATGCCGGAGGATGGGTATCAGACGTTATTATGCGTGTCCTCGACGTGGTGCTGGCCTTTCCCTTTTTACTGCTGGCCATTGCCATTGTTGCTGTTCTGGGGCCGGGTTTAACTAATGCGATGATGGCCATCGCTATCATCAATATTCCGGCGTTTGCCCGAGTTATCCGTTCCAGTGTTTTGTCGGTCAAGGAGGAGGAGTATGTTTCGGCTGCCCGGTCAATTGGGGCCAGTCCATTGCGAATTCTCTTTTTGCACGTCTTGCCCAATGCCATCTCTCCGATGATCGTGCAGGGCACATTGGGTATTGGCACTGCCATTCTGGAGACTGCTGCGCTTTCGTTTATTGGGATGGGTGCGCAACCCCCTGATCCTGAATGGGGATCCATGTTAGCCTCTGAGCGGAACCAGGTCTTCAGTGCGCCGCACCTGGTGTTCTTCCCCGGCCTGGCGATTATGATCACAGTATTAGGTTTTAACCTGCTGGGCGATGGTTTGCGTGACGCGCTCGATCCTCGGTTACGCTTATAGCGCCTGCCCCAGATCGGGGTTAGCACAAGCATTAAACCTGGTTTCTCTCCACATGGTCACCGTTAACGAGAACTGAAGGGAGGGCTCCAATATGACGTCTGAAGTCGAAGAGTCAAAGGGAAGCAGAGCCTCACTCATTCCTTGGGGGCGTGTGCCCTGGTGGGCCGTCATCATCGTCGTCCTCGGTATCGCCGTCGGTTATTCGATGCTGACCTCCGAGGCATATCTCAAAGTCCTCAACTTCGTCATGGACGGGGTCAAGCTGACCTTACAGACTACCGTGATGGCCTTTGTTCTGGCCTTGATATTGGGCCTGCTCGGAGGCCTGGGTCGCGTGTCTAAGAACCCCATTCTGTACGGTATCGCTACTCTCTACGTGGAAGTCATTCGCGGCCTCCCGATGTTGGTCATTATCCTGTACGTAGGCTTCGTCATCGGCCCCTGGATCCGTGACTTCACCGACGGCGTATTCGATCCACCCATGCTTCAACGAGCCGTCGTAGCGCTGGGGTTCGGCTATGGTTCCTATCTGACGGAGGTCTACCGAGCTGGGATACAATCTATCCACCGCGGCCAGATGGAGGCCGCCCGTTCCCTGGGCATGAGCTACTTTCAGGCCATGCGCTACGTCATTCTGCCCCAGGCCTTTCGAATCGTCATGCCTCCCCTGGTCAACAACCTGTCTGCTCTGCTCAAAGACTCCTCGTTGATCGCAGTCATAGCTCTGCCCGACCTGTTGCAGATGGGCCGTCTGTACATTTCGCGGACCTTCCGCGCTTTCGAGGGTTATAATACTGTGGCGCTGTTGTACTTGCTCATGACTCTCATCCTCTCCTCCTTGAGCAGGGTGCTGGAAAGGAGAATGAAAATTGGCGAATGAGCCTATTATTCAGATTAGGGACGTTCATAAGCATTTTGGTCACGTCCACGCGGTGCGCGGCGTCAGCCTGGACGTCCACCCAGCCGAGGTGATGGTCATCATCGGCCCTAGCGGCTCTGGCAAGTCCACCCTTTTGCGCTGCATCAACCGCCTGGAGACCGCGGACTCAGGCACCATCATCGTGGACGGTTTCCCGATGCTTGATTCCAAGACCAACGTCAATGAGGTTCGCGCCGAGGTGGGCATGGTCTTCCAGTTGTTCAACCTGTTCCCCCACCTGACCGCGCTGGGGAACGTCACTCTGGCCCAGCGGGCGGTGCGTAAACGTTCAAAAGAGGAGGCCGAAGCCATTGCCATGGAGCAATTGACCAGGGTGGGCATTCCCGAGAAGGCCCAGGCCTACCCCGGTCAGCTCTCCGGGGGGCAACAACAGCGGGTGGCCATCGCCCGCGCCCTGGCCATGCAGCCCAAGATCATGATGTTCGACGAGCCTACTTCGGCCCTCGACCCGGAGATGATCAAAGAGGTGCTGGACGTGATGCTGGAGCTGGCCAGCGAGGGGATGACGATGGTAGTAGTGTCCCACGAGATGGGGTTCGTTAAAGAGGCGGCCGATCGGATCATCTTCATGGACGAGGGCAAAATCGTGGAGGAGATGACGCCTGAGGAGATGAGGGCCGCTACGCAGAATCTTGATCTGGCCAAGACAGAGAGGACCAGGCTGTTTTTGAGCAAGATCCTTGTCTGAGCCGGGGCCTTCTGCTTGCCTTTGGTGGTGAGCCTCCGCAACTCTACACTGACTAGAAACACCAAAAAAGAGGAGTCAGAGATGACTCCTCTTTGTGGTTATTGTCTAGTTGGAGAGATACTGAGCTTGGCTTTGGCGACTTCACGACTCCGGTAACGGAGGTAGCTCGTCCATCCCGTACTGCTTCGCAGCTCTGGACATGACGGCCTTCAACTCCTTGCGAACCTCAGCGGGCACTTCGGGGGGCTGGTACTCGGCGATCAGGGCCTCGGCCTGCTCGCGGGCGCGCTGCACGACGTTCTTGGCCCCGCGATTCTCCCAGATGTTCTGGGAGGCCCGATCAATGACCGCTGAGGGAATGTACTGCTCCTCTCTGAACCATCTACGAGTGTGCTCCGTGGCCAGGAAGTTGCCGTGGTGTCCCACTTGTCGCATCAAGGCTGTGGCCAGGCTCTCCTCACGGGCTTCGACTCCGGCCAGTAGACGCCTGACCATGCCGATCACTTCAGCATCAATGACTACCTTCTCGAAGCTCAACCCGCTCTCGAAGTCGGACATGCCGGCCCCGCAAATCAGGTTGATTCCAGCCAGGGCACCTAGAATCGCTCCCATGGCTGACTCCAGGCCGGCCTGCGCGTCCACGATCTTGGTGTCACTCAAGCCTACGTAGCCGTGGGTGGGCAGGTTCAGGTATTTGCCTACCTGGGCGTTGGCACAGTTGATCATGACGGTTTCGATGGAGCCCATGGGCGTGGTGCCCTCACGCATGTCAAACATGGCTGGCGAGCTACCGTAGACGATGGGCGAACCGGGGTTCACTAACTGGTGGATGACTACGCCGCTCAGGGATTCGGCGGCGTGTTGCACCACCGTACCTGCGATGGTCACCGGGGCGGTGGCTCCAGACAGGGGCATGGAGATGAGCACCGCTGGCAGGCCCCATTTGGCGCAGTCCATGAGGTTCTGGCAGGTGATGTCGCTCCAAAGGAGAGGCGGTGACGGGCAGATGGCCATGGTATTGACGGGCCTGGCGGCGATGGCCTCCTCGCTGCCGAAATAGGCCGCCAGCAGGTCCTTCATCGGATACCAGCCCTCAATGCTGAAGGCTCCACCACAGAGGGGTTTGGTGCCATAGAGCAGCATCAGGTAGTAGCGGTAGCTGTCCGAAACCATCCTGGGCACATCGGCGCACAACAGCGAGCCAGCCTGGGCGTCAATCTGGAGCAAGCCCTCCACCACCTGGATGAAGCGCACTAAATCGTTGGTGACGGGAACGCGATACTCATCGGTGACAGGGTCTATGATCTGCAGAGCGGTAGCGCCGGGGTAGAAATACGTGTTGTCCTGCCCCAGGCGCAGGCGCAGCTCTCCTTTCAGGTCGTAGATGTCTACGCTGGCTGGGGCGGTTCTCAGGGCCTCGTCAATCATATCCTGGGGTATCCTGGCAGTCTTCTTGTCGAAGTCCACTGTGGCCCCGCCCTCGGCCAGGAGTCTCAGAGCAGCCTCACGGTGAACCAGCACACCGGGGTCCCACAACAGCTCGTAAGCCTCGCCCACGATGCGGTCCACCAGTTCCTGTTCCAGGATTTCCAGCTTGGGTCGCATAGCTTACCTCCCTGCCCCTTGTTTCTCCCCATATAGAACCAGGTGTCTTGACATTCCTTTGACAGAAGGCTCTTTGCTCAACCTGAACATCATTTCAGTCACATGACCAAAGAATCTTTCATCCCACTTTTTGGACTCTTGAACCTTTGGTGGGATATGCAACACATCCATCCAGCCACAAACAGCGTATATATCGAGAACTCTGATCCCCATTGTCTCCAACAACTTTGTTGCTTCTTCTACGCTGACCACCCTGTGTTTTTCATCATCGTCGTAAACGTAGTCCGAGCTCGATTTGATTACTGCCAGAGCCGATGCAGGGTCTTCTGGAAATAGATCAATGGCTCCCCTGCATCTGTTTGTTAGATAGGTTGAAATTCTTCCACCTTTCTTTGTTACCCGTACAAGCTCTTTTACAGCCTCGATCCCATCCCCATCCCAGCAGAGTACAAAGTCAAAACTCTCGTCAGCAAAACGAAGTTGGCGGACATCGCACTCTACGACCTCTACTTTGTCCAAGACCCCCTCTCTGAGCAATTTCTGCCTTGCCACCTGGAGCATTGCGGGGGAGATATCACATAGGGTAACGGAGTATCCCCTCTTCGCCAAAGGGAGCGTAATCCTCCCTGTACCACCAGCAGCATCTAGGATCTTAGCGTCTCTGTTTTCGGGGAGATATCCTTTTAACAGCTTCCAATCTACATCATGCTCAACAGCGCCCTCAAACCGCTCATACCACTCATCGTATCTATCAGCATGCTCGTCCCATCTCTCTCTAACTCTTACAATAGATCTATCTTCTGCCATTTTGAATCTCTTTCCTCGGTAACATTTTAGCCAATTTCGCCTGACGCTTTTCCAGGGCGGCAATGGTTGAACAATTCTTCCTGCAGTTTGGGCTCCAAGGGCTGCGGGCGGTGATTGGCCAGGATCCACCTCGCCTTCTCGTGGGCACACTCCCTCGCCCCGCGTCGGCCATCTTTTTCCCAGGCCCTATAGGTACGACGATCCACCAGGCTTGGCACCCAGCGACCTTTCATGTGTTTCAGGGTGTGTTTCTGGGTCAGGTAGTTTCCTTTCACGCCCACAGACTTGATGGTTTCCAAGGCCAGGGTCTCGTCGCTCACTTCGATGCCTCGCACTGTGGCCTGGATGACATCGTAGATCTCACAATCCATGAGCAATTGCTCGTAGGAGAGGATGCGGGAGCCATAGAGCAGGCCGGCACCGGTCAGCATGTCGGCGCCGCTGAGGACGGGCATCAGGCCGGCGAAGGCGTTGTCCAGGGCTGCCTGCCAGTCGGGCTCCTTGGCGCCGGTGGCGAAGGCGCCCATGGAGAGGGGGATGTGGTAAAAGTCGGCCAGTTGGTTGGTGGCTGCGCCGAAGAGGTAATCCTCCGGCCCGCCGCCGGTGTAGCCCCCTGTGCGCAGGTCCATGGCCGTCTGAGCGGCGGCGTAGAAAATGGGCGTGCCCGGATAGGCCAGCTCGATGAGGGCGGAGGCAGCGATCACTTCAGCGTTGCCCACCACCAGGTTGCCGGCCAACGTGGCTGGCCCGGTGGAGCAGCAACTGGCCATAGTCATGAAGCCCACTGGGAGCCCGGCCTGAGCAGCCACCAGAGCGGCCTCCAGGCTGCCCCCATCTTGACCCAAAGGACTGATGGTGCACTGCATGATGGAGAGGATGGGCCGTTTTCTCAGCCCCTCGCGCCCACCGACGATGGCGGCAGCCATCTCAATCGCAGCCTGGGCTTCCCTGGCCGTGATGACGCACTCGGTCTGGATGTGCTTGGTGGTATTGCTCCAGGCGGCCTCCAGCTCGTGCAAAGAGCGCGTTTGCGGGGGACAGTCCTGGGCGGCTACGATGGGCCAGTAGAAGGCGATCTGGGGCAGGTAGTCAGCCACCAGCGCCGACTCGGCCACATCCTGCTTGGTCGAGCGCCTTCGCTCTCCGGTCTCCAGGTCAATGACCTCCACGCCGCAGCCGTCAGTGGACAGGTAGGAGTGCTCGCCATCCAATGGCAGATCCAGGGCGGGATCGCGGGCGCAGAGCACATACGATGGCGGCGCTTTGGCCAAAGCCTCTTCAATCATCTGGCCGGAGAGGCGGGCGATCTGGCTTTGTCGGTCCACCATCGCGCCCGCCTCTTCCAGAATATCCAGGGCCTGGTCCGAAGGAAAGCGCACCCCCACTGTCTCGATCACCTCCAGGCTGGCCTGGTGGATGCGGCGCACATCGTCCTGGCTCAACACCTCCAGACGCAGTCTGGGGCGTTCAACTGCAGATATGGCTCTTCTCATCATCCGTTAATCCTGTAAATCCCTGTTCTAAACAGGCGGTAGCTCTGCCAGCCCGCGCTCTTTGGCTGCTCGCAAGGTGATGGCTACCAGCTCCTTCTCCACTTCTTTGGGCAGGGGCTTGGGCTGGTAGGCGGCCACCAACTGCTCAACTCGTTCGTGCGCTCGCTGCGCTATGTCCTTGGCTCCCTTGGTCTCCCAGGCCTGACGGTAGTCGCGGTCAATGACCGGGGAGGGGATGAACAATTCCCGCTTGAACCATCGGCGGGTGTGTTTAGTGGCCAGGAAATTGCCCGCATGGCCGACCTGGCGCATGATGGTGGTGGCCAATGGATCCTCCGAGGTATCAATCCCCCGCACCAGACGGCGGGCCATGCCGATGAGCTCGTTATCAATCACCAGCTTCTCCAGGCTGAAACAGCTTTCGAAGTCCATCATGCCGGCACCGGAGACCATGTTCACCCCGGCCAGGGCGGCCATGATGTTGCCGATGCCCGACTCGAAGCCGAGCTGGGCATCCACGATCTTGGCGTCGCTCATGCCCATGTAGGCGTGGGTGGGCAATCCCAGGTGCTTGCCTACCTGGACATAAGCGCAATCTATCATCAGGGTCTCAATGGCCCCCATGGGGGGTGTTCCGGTGCGCATGTCGAAGGCGGCAGGCGAGCCGCCCCAGACGATGGGAGACCCGGCCCGGGCCAGTTGGTGAATGGTGATGCCGCTCAGACACTCGGCGGCGTGCTGCACCACCGAGCCGATCAGGGTAGCGGGGCCCGTCGCTCCGGCCAGGGGCATGGAGACCAACTGGGCCGGAATGCCAGCACGGGCACAGTCAATCATGTTCTGGCAGGTGATTTCGCTCCAGTGTAGTGGAGGTGAGGGACAGACATCGAATACGGCAATGGGCCTGGCGGCCAGGGCTTCTTCGCTGCCAACGACAGCGACTAGCAGGTCTCTCATGGTGAACCAGGTCTCAACCGCGAAGGCCCCCGTGATCACGGGCTTCTGGGCGTGCCTGAGCACCAGGTAGAGGCGATAGAGATCGGCCATGCTCTCCGGCACATCCGAACAGACCAGCGCTGTGCTGACTGCGTCCAATTCGGGCAGCATTTCGGCTAACTTGATATAAGCAACGAAGTCGGCGGTGATTGGTCTGCGCGACTGGGTTGCTCCATAATCCAGGATCTCGATGGCTGCCGAGCCTGGGTCGAACTGCACGTCGTCGTCGCCGTAGTGGACAGTAGGCTTCCCCTCGGAATCGTGGAGGTAGAAAGAGGAGGGGGCCGTTTCCAGGGCCTCATCAACCAGTCTGGCTGGGATGTTGGCCACTTTGCTGGTGAAATCGACCGTGGCTCCAGCATCGGCGAGGAGCTTCAGGGCCTCGTCGCTGTGGATGCGCACCCCTGGGTCCCACAGCAATTCGTGGGCTTCTGCCAGGATGCGCTCGACGGTTTCTTGGTCAAGTAGTTCTAATTTGGGTCTGGACATTCTTCTCTCCTGTGTGAAAGTTTGTATGCTGGGGACGAATCCCGATGAGCGGCGTAATCATAGCACGTAGCCGGAATTTTGTCAACAGGCCATTAAAAAACAGGTGCAACGCACCTCGAAGTGCGTTGCACCTTAAAGCTCATTGTGCTATAATCTAGTAGCTTAGACGCCGCTCCGTGCCGGCCAGCAGGTGGACGATGTTGCGTCGAAGGGCCAGGATAACAATGGCGCCCGCTAGCAGACCATAGAGGACGTGGGGCAGGGGACGGTGAGCGAAGAGGGCCAGGGCGAGGAAGATGGTAGGGGCCAGGATGGCCACCGCCAAGGAGGCCACAGAGGCATAGCGAGAGATGACCACCACCAGGAGCGCGGCTGCGATGAGAGCCAGGGCCACGGGTAAGGATAGCGTCGAGATCACACCCAGGTTGGTGGCGGTGCCCGCGCCACCCCGGAAACCCAGGAAAACAGACCAGTTGTGACCCACAACCGCAGCCACTCCTACCAGGACTTCGCCAACTGAGTTGCCCAGGACAGCTCTGGCGATCAAGACGGCGCTCATGCCCTTTAGAAAATCGCCTACGGTGGTGAGGATGGCTGGCCAAAGGCCGGCAGCACGCCAGACGTTGGTGCCTCCTGAGCGGCCGCTGCCGTGTTGGCGCACATCCGTGCCCTTCACGAGCTTTACCACCAGGTAGCCAACGGGAATGGAGCCCATCAAATAGCCGAGGGCTATCATGACCACGTAACGAAGAATCTCCACGGAAACTCCTTCCCACTCAGATTGATCTATTTTTTATAACACCGAGGTGGCAGTGAAGTTGCGCGCTGTTTGGGTACATTGCGAAAAGGATGGCGATTGAAATCGCACCTGTGAGGGCACTCCGTGCCGGGCGACCACCTGCGTGGTCGCGGAATCGTCCACGCAGGTGGACGAGCGGCGCATTTGTGCCCTCCAGAGGCGGTTTCAACCGCTATCTACTGGCGGCGGACAAAGGGTTGCGTCGGGGCGACCGCATCCTGGCCGATGTCCTGGGCGTTGACGCTGGTGATTGGGTATTAGATATTGGATGTTGGGAGGGAGAGACGTGCGGGTGTTGATTGTTGGAGCAGGGGCTATTGGGTCGCTGGTGGGGCTTATGTTGGCGCGAGCGGGGCATGGAGTTACCCTGGTGGGACGCCAATCTTACGTGGCCGCCGTGCGAGCGCGGGGCCTGGGGCTTGAGGAGGACGGACGGGTCACACGGACGACGGCGGAAAACGGGAGGAGGACTTCCCGCGCTAACGTGCGCGCGGTAACGAGTGCGCTGGACGTGGCCGACGAGCCATTCGATCTGATTCTCCTTACCGTGAAAGCTTACGATGCCACTGCGGCCGCGGTCCAGGTCGAGCCTCTAGCCCGGCGCGGCGTTCCCATCCTCGTCCTGCAGAACGGCGTGGGAGGTGAGGAAACGGTGGCGGAGGTTCTGAGCAAGGCGACGATCCTCTCCGCAGTGATCACCCTGTCAGTGGAGGTGCTGGAGCCGGGGTTGGTGCGCCTGGCCACCACGCGGGGCGGCATCGGCCTGGCGCCGACCGCGCCTGATCAGTCGGTGTCTGAGCTGGGCGAGGTCTTTCGGGGGGCTGGGTTCAGGACTTCCGTGTATCGAGGTCACCGGGCGATGAAATGGGCCAAGTTACTCCTTAACATAATCGCCAATGCGTCCCCGGCCATTCTGGGCATGTTCCCCGATCAGGTCTTCGCCGATCACCGTTTGTTTGCCCTAGAGCAGGCCGCCTTCCGCGAGGCGGTGATGGTGATGCGGGCCCTGGGCCTGCGCCCGGTGTCCCTGCCCGGCTACCCCGTGCCCCTCTTCACCTGGGCCATCAGCTCCTTGCCCGCCAAGCTATTGCGCCCCATTCTCCGAAAAGCCGTCGTAGGTGGTCGGGGTGGCAAAATGCCCTCCTTGCACATAGACCTGTCCAAGGGCAAGGGCAAATCGGAGGTGGAGTACCTGAACGGCGCGGTGGTCAGGTACGCCCAGGAGTTGGGACTGGACGCACCCGTGAATCGAGCCTTGCACGCAGTGCTGATGGGCATCGTGAAGGGGGAGATTCCCTGGGAGGAGTACCGAGGCCAGCCGGAGCGTCTCTTGAGAGCTTGTTATCTTGGGGAAAGTTGATATAATCGTGTAGGGCGGGGACAGAAGCCGACAGGGGGCTTGCAGGCTTGGTGAAGCTATGGTATACTTACGGAGCGTAGGAGATATGGATGAATGGAGTAACAGTGTTTCCATAATTTACTGAACTGACCGAGTAGGAGCAGGAGGATTCTAAATGACGGTGGTTTCGCTCATTTACAATCAAGGGCTGGCTAATAGCGGTTGTCCG
>CAZVCJ010000061.1:0-6450 GCA_964625745.1 uncultured Anaerolineae bacterium
TTCCAAGCGTTAATCGGATACGGGATATGCTAGCGTTGTAGCCATCGGCAAAGCCGTGCCATGCGGAGAGTTTCCGTATACCACCCCCTATGAGGGGATTAGGCAGAAGGTTGTCCGTATAGTAACGAGTTGGGCGGCCCAAAACGCAAAGTGTTGCCACAATCGTGGGGTAAAGTCTAATTCATCGGAGCAAGCAAGTTACAGTGAACAAGATCGCACAACTCTTTAGTGAGCCCGGTTTTCGGCGGACATTGGGCTATTACTGGCTGATTTTCTGCATAGGGCTGAACGTGGCGGTGTTGGGGCCGACCCTGCCGGCGCTGGCCACGCAAACACAAGCGCGCCTGGGCGATATGGGCCAGTTGTTTTTAGTCGGCGCTATAGGGGGGACGCTGGGCACGCTGCTTGGCGGGCGGCTCTATGACCGCCTGCGCGGCCATGTTGTGCTGGGGACGGCACAAATAGTGGCCGGCTTGCTGATGTTGTGCATACCGTTTATGCCGGCATTGGGTTGGTTGCTGGCGGTGGTGGCCATTAAAGGTGTGATGGATGGCCTCATCAACAACGGCACCAACACGCTGCTGGTCTGGACGCACCGGGAAAAGGTGTCGCTCTATATGAACGGTTTGCACTTTTGTTTTGGGCTAGGCGCGTTTCTGGCGCCGCTGTTGGTGGCGCAGGTGGTGGATATCCCTGGCGCATATCGCTGGGTCTACGTGGGCCTGGCGGCCCTGGCGGTGTTGGCTGGTCTGCGCATGGTGACAATGGCGGGCAGTCCGCAAGCGGCACACCCGGTGGAAAGTGAACCCGGCGCGGTTCAGCCGCGGCACATTCCGTACAGCGTAGTGCTGGCAGCCATGCTATTTTTATTCTTTTACGTGGGCGCGGAGATTGCTTTTGGCGGTTGGGTATATACCTATGTCGTGGAGCTCAAACTGGCTCCGACAGTGCAAGCGGCGTATCTCACATCCGGCTTTTGGCTGGCCTTCACCGTGGGGCGTCTGGTCTCGGTGCCGCTGGCCACCCACTTTGGGCCACGCCAGATTATCACTGTGGCGCTGTTGGGTTGTGTATTCTTTATGGGGTTGGTGTTTGTGTTGGCCGATTCTGCGGCAGTTTTGTGGGCGGCCGCGCTGGGGGTGGGCTTTTGCATGGCACCGGTCTATCCTTCCGGCTTTACGTTGGCCGTGCAGGGGCTTCAGCTCACGGCCCGGGCCAGTAGCATCATTCTGCTAGGCGACAGCTGTGGCGGCATGATTCTGCCATGGCTGGTGGGCCAGGTGTTGGAGGCGGCCGGGCCGCGCGCTATGGTGTATCTGGTGTTTGGTAGTTTGATATGTGACTTGCTGGCGTTTGTTGGCTTATTACGTGCACGCTCCAAAGTAGTCGTGACGTACCGTACAGTCAAATTGATAGAAACTGAACTCAGTGAGCAATAAAACGAGATACGGCTGGTCTGCATCGCATACACGCGGATACAAGTAGCGCCAATCTTGCCTCCTGGAGAGTCATGGAACGCCTTGGGATGAGACGAGAAGGTCGGCTGAGAGGTGCAGTTCATGAGGAGAGACCATTGCAATGACTACGCAGTTCGCACCTTCCGATGACGGAACACGTATCGCCTACGATGTGACAGGCAATGGCCCCGCACTGATGCTGCTACACGGGGCCGGCAAGACGAGGAAGGACTGGCACGAAGTTGGCTACGTTGAGCGGTTGAAGGAGAACTTCAACGTCATCACCGTTGACATTCGGGGAACCGGCGAGAGTGACTTCCTGACGGATGTTGCCGACTACGCCATCGAGACGATATGGGCGGATCTGAACGCCGTGGCGGATGCCTGCGACGTTCAGCAGTTCGCTGTGTGGGGTTTCAGCTTCGGGGGCAACATCGCCCGCTATCTTGGCGCCTGGTCGGATCGGGTGACGGCTATAGTCGTCATCGGCGTGCCATTTGGCCCGGCCGTGGATGAGGAGTTTGGCCGATACATTGATGAGTTTGCCAAGAAGTATGCACCTCTGGCGCGAGCATACAGCGAAGACGCGCTGACTGAGAAAAAGCGCAAGTCGGCCATCAAAGGGCGCATCCCTGTATGGGTGGCCTGCCTCCAGGCCATGCGCGATTGGCCGAGCATTGACCCTGCTGACATTCGTTGCCCGACGATGCTACTGGTTGGTACGAAAAACAAGAAGGTGCTGAGCTGGGTGAGGCAGAATCGCGAAGCACTTGACAGGGCTGAGATACGCATCGAGGTCATCGAAGGATTGAGTCACCAGCAGGAGTTCAGTCAGATAGACCAGGTATACCCGGCGGTCACTTCGTTCCTGAGGGGCCAGAGATAAGAGTCCGGTCGTGACTTGCAGCCATCGGCAAAGTCATGCCATGCGCAGGCTTTCCGCATAGCACTCCTGGGAGGGGATGAGGCAGAGGGCTGTCTGTATTGTAACGAGTTGGATGCGCAGTGGCACTGCACCTGTGGATAAGGAGGTAGCATGAGTAGTCCAAGATTTGTGGACACATATCTAAAAGTCAGAGACATGGATCGAGCCGTCAGGTTCTACGAGATGTTCTTGGGAGTCAAAGCAGAGGCTCGATACGGGGACCGATGGACTTCTATCACGGACGGTCTTGGGCTCTACAACCCGAGCTTTGACGTGGAAAACGACGTGCCCATGACGGAGTATGACAGGAACGTCCGAATGGGGAACAACGTCGTTGTAGTGTTTGGGTCGGACGACGTTGAGAGGGAGCATAAGCGGGTGAAGACCATCGGTGCCACGGGGGTGACGGACATTGTGGAGATCAACCTGATGGCGCCATATCGGTTCTTCCAATTTCAGGACACAGAGGGCAACGTGATTGAAGTCGGCAAGCTTGGTTGAAGATGCAGGCCGCAAACCAATGTTCTGCAATGGTGCGCGCTCAATGAAGGGGAGATATGACATTGGATGATACGGGTCAACGTAGTGACTTACCATCAGAAGAGACGGTTCGGGCCCTGCTAGGAGAGATCGCCCCTGGAAGCGCTGTGCTGGCTATTGGCTCTCTCCCCTGTAGCTTTTCAAACTACACTCACCTTGTCGAAGCCCGTTCTGCCAATGGTTCTGTTTCTCGCATTGTCATACGACGATATGTTGTATTCGGCAATTATGATCGTGGAGAAAAAGCACGTCGAGAATTCAAGACCCTTGAACTCCTGCAAAGGTACGGCATTCCGGCACCCCGGCCACTGTATCTGGATGAGAAAGGGGTGATCCTGGGAACTCCCGGTATTGTAACCAGTTATGTGCCCGGAGAACAGATCGCATCGCCTCCCGATCCTGAGAGCTGGGCACGTTCGCTGGCGACGATGTTAGCCAGAATCCATTCGGTTCCTTGCGATACCACCACCAGGAGTTTCCTGCTGGATGCCAATTCAGAAGCCACCTGGTTCTTACGTTCGGGATCCGTGCCGGACTATATGAAAGCCCATCCTGACGGGGCGGCGGTGTGGCACACGGCTCACGATCTATGGCCTGGCATCCTGCAAGTTCCAGCGGGGCTGGTACACATTGACTATTGGTCAGGCAACATCCTGTGGGATGCTGGCCGGATCATGGCCATCCTTGATTGGGAAGAAGCCGCCTACGGAGATCCGGGAATTGACGTGGCCTATTGTCGCATGGACATGTTCCTCTCTGGGATGGGCGAAGCAGCCGATGAATTCCTGAGTGCCTATGAAACGGAAGTGGGACGGCCAGTGGCGAACCTAGGATTCTGGGAGCTTGCGGCAGCCGCCAGGCCCATGTTTAGCCCAGAGGGGTGGATTACGGAGTCACCAGCAAAGGAGAGATTCAGTCAATTCATCGCAGATGCCCGAAGAAGAGCCGATTAAGGAGGTTTCCATGAATCACGCTGGAGGATATGAGGAGTACGCAGTCACCGCCGATCTCTACGACCACGTCGTGCCGTACCGCGACCGACCAGATGTGCCTTTCTTCGTGGAGGCAGCCCAAGAATCGGGAGGGCCGGTGTTGGAGGTTGGCTGCGGAACAGGGCGTATCTTGATTCCTACGGCACGGGCAAGGATCGAGATCGTCGGCCTCGACCTGTCGTCCCACATGCTGGACGTGTGTCGGAAACGACTCCTGAAGGAGCCAAAGGATGTTCAATCCAGAGTCCAACTGGTAGAGGCAGACATGCGCCATTTTGCGTTGGGGCAAGCCTTCAGGTTGGTCACGACGCCCTTTCGACCGTTTCAGCATTGACAACGGTGGATGACCAGATGTCCTGTCTGGAGTGCATTCACCGCCACCTGATGAAGGGTGGCCGGTTGATTCTCGACATCTTCAACCCTTTGCTGGAAGCACTGACCAGGGATGATGTGGGGCAAGAAATAGGCGACGAGCCTGAATTCACCGCTCCCGATGGGCGACGGGTTGTCCGTCGCCACAAGATTGTGTCGCGAGATCGCTTCAATCAAGTCAACCAGGTTGAACTGATCTACTACGTGACCCATCCCGACGGGCGGGAGGAGAGGCTGGTGCATTCGTTCCCCATGCGCTACTTGTTCAGATTCGAGACCGAGCATCTGCTGGCGCGATGTGGGTTTGAGGTTGAGCAACTCTATGCAGACTATGACAAGAGCCCCTATGGGTCGAAGTATCCGGGCGAGTTGATATTCGTGGCAAGGAAGGAGGAAAACTAAAAATGCTCATTGACGTTTCAATGCCCATAACCGCTGGTTCCGTGTTCCGTTTGGGAACGCCGCCAGTCGAGATCGCCTCACGCAAATTCTACCACGAGTCTGAGGGAGAATACGAATCCATCGTTCTCTCCCTGTCAGCCCACACGGCCACCCACATAGACCTGGTGTTTGCCGAGAACCGTATCGAACCCGAACGAATGATCGGCAGAGGAAAACTGATCGTCGTTACCCAGGTGTCCGGAGGCGAAATCCAACTGGACGATGTCGAGCACCAGGTCGAAATAGAAAGCGGAGACTTCGTGTTTTTCCGCACAGACTGGAGCAAGCTCGTGGGCACAGAGGAGTACCACAACCACCCTGAGCTCTCCCCCGAGGTTGTTCGGTGGCTTGTTTCAAAGCGGATCAACGCCGTTGGAATTGACGCCCGTGGGCTGGGGCAGGGCCGTCGGCATGGTGAATATGACAGATTGTTGATCAAGAACAATGTTTTCGTCATAGAGAACCTTGCCAACCTTTCTGCCATCCCCAGAAGGGAGTTCAAGGTTTACTGTTTTCCCCTGAAAATCGAAAACGTTGATGCTATTCCTGCCAGAGTTGTGGTTGAAATTGACGAGAGGCTCGGCCGAACGGCAACTAATCTGAAGGAGGGATAACTATGGAACTCAAATCCAGGCTGATACAACTCATTGAGCACACCTCGCAAGAGGAGCAAGCCCTGTTCGCCAGGCTGTCGGAGGACGAACGTGCGGTTCGAGGCGAGCCGGATCGGTGGTCACCCAAGGACACGATCGCACATCTGGCCGCCTGGAAAACGCGCCTGGCGGAGGACCTGGCAGCGGCGGCCCGCGGGGAAACCCCTGCGAGGGACGAGGATTTCGAGGTCGTGAACGCGAAGGTCTTCGAGCTGAATCGAGATCGCTCGTGGTCGGAGATTCTCGAGGAGGCAGCGAAGGCGCGCCGGCAGCTCGTTGAGCAGGTGGAGAAGACGAGCGAAGCCGAGCTGGGAGGTACAGAGACCCTGCCCTGGCAAGGGGATCGGCCCTTGTGGAGGTTGATCGTGGGGACTGGTACCATTCATCCCCTGGCCATGCATCTGGGCCCGCTCCTCGTAGAGCGCGGGGAGAAAGAGTACGCGACGGAGTTGCAGGAGGAGGCGGCCAGGCTGCTCTCGGAGCTGGATGAGAGCCAGAGCTGGCAGGGGACGGCGCGATACAACCTGGCCTGCCACTACGCCCTGGCCGGAGAGACGGAGACAGCGATAGAGAAGCTGCGGGAGGCCCTGGAGCTGAACCCGGAGCTCACAGAATGGTCGAAGGAGGATGCTGACTTGGCGGCCATTCGGGAGGAGCCTGGCTACAAAGCACTCTACACAGCGTAGATGATGGCAGTGGTCGCCTGGCGGTGGGCATAGTGCTACCTGGCGGCCAGTCAAACACCGACTGTACTGCACGAGCATGGCACGCCAAAACGTGGGGGATAGCCGGCCAACCCTTGTGTCATCGGTCAAGAAACCTGTGTGCATCGGCTGTACTTGGCTCAGGTCAGCGTAGGATTCGCGGATGCCCAAGTCACTGTCCGCAGGGAGGTAGAGTTTGTCATGTAGCCTTCCTTACTCATTGGATTTCATCTTGGGTTGTTCTACGAATTCCGGTGGCAACTCGACGACTATCCCTTCAAGGAGAGGAGGCAGACGGGATTAGTAAATCTCTCGCTCGGCTTCCAGGTACAGGGCTTCCAAATCGGGGGGCATTGGTTCACGCGG
>CAZVCJ010000061.1:6550-21298 GCA_964625745.1 uncultured Anaerolineae bacterium
CTCGCTCGGCTTCCAGGTACAGGGCTTCCAAATCGGGGGGCATTGGTTCACGCGGCCCTTCATAATTGTCTTTGGGGAGGTAAGCAATGGGCATTGAGGACAAAGTAGAGCAATTGCACCAGATGCGAGAGCAGGCCCGCCTGGGTGGCGGACAAGAGCGCATTGACCGCCAACACGCTGGCGGCAAGATGACCGCCCGCGAGCGGGTGGAGAAGCTGCTCGATCCCGGTTCCTTCCGCGAGCTGGACATGTTCGCCGTGCACCGCGCCGTGGGCTTCGGCATGGAGGAGAGGAAATACCTGGGCGATAGCGTGGTCACCGGCTGGGGCACCATCAACGGCCGCCGGGTCTACGTCTTCTCCCAGGATTTCACCGTCTTCGGCGGCAGCCTCTCCGAGGTGCACGCCGAGAAGGTGTGCAAGATCATGGACCTGGCCATGAAGAGCGGCGCGCCCGTCATCGGCCTCAACGACTCCGGCGGCGCTCGCATTCAGGAGGGGGTCGTGTCCCTGGCCGGCTACGCCTACATCTTTCTGCGCAATGTCCTGGCCTCTGGCGTCATCCCCCAGATCTCGGCCGTCATGGGGCCCTGCGCGGGCGGCGCTGTCTACTCCCCGGCCATGACCGACTTTATCCTGATGACCAAGGAGACCAGTCACATGTTCATCACTGGTCCCGACGTCATTCGGGCCGTCACTCACCAGGAGGTGAGCTTCGAGGAACTGGGCGGGGCCATGGCCCACGCCTCCAAGAGCGGCGTGGCCCACTTCGCTGCCGAGAACGAGGAGCACTGCCTGGCCCTCACTCGCCAACTGTTGAGCTACATCCCCCAGAACAACCTGGAAGACCCGCCCTTCGTCCCCACCGCCGACCCGGAGGGGCGGATGGACGAGGAACTGAAGACCATCATCCCCGACAACCCCACCAGAGCCTACGACGTGAAAGACGTCATCCGCCACGTGGTGGACGACGGGCAGTTCCTGGAGGTGCACGAGCACTGGGCGCAGAACATCGTCGTGGGGTTTGCCCGACTGGGCGGCTTCAGCGTGGGTATCGTCGCCCAGCAGCCGATGATCATGGCTGGGGTGCTGGACATTGACGCCTCCAGAAAGGGCGGCCGCTTTGTCCGCTTCTGCGACGCCTTCAATATCCCCATCGTCACCTTCGTGGACGTGCCGGGCTTCCTGCCGGGGGTGGAGCAGGAGCATGGCGGGATCATCCTCAATGGGGCCAAACTGCTCTATGCCTACTGCGAGGCTACCGTCCCCAAGATCACCATCATCACCCGCAAGGCCTACGGCGGGGCCTACGACGTGATGAGCTCCAAGCACATTCGAGGGGACATCTCCTACGCCTGGCCCACGGCGGAGATTGCGGTGATGGGGCCGGAGGGGGCGGTCAATATCGTCTTCCGCAAGGAAATCGCTGCGGCCGAGGATCCTGATGCGGAGCGGGAGCGGCTGGTGCAGGAGTACCGCGAGCAGTTCGCTAACCCCTACATTGCTGCTGCCCGAGGCTACGTGGACGACGTCATTGAGCCGCAGGAAACCCGGCCCCGTCTCATCGAGGCGCTGACGTTCCTTCAGAACAAGCGGGATACGAACCCACCGAAGAAGCATGGGAATATACCGCTATGAAATGATCAATGAGCAAATGACCAATGACCAAATCGGAGGAGAAAGGACATGGCTAGATTGACGTTCAGTAAAGACAATTTGCCGACGCCGGAGGAATTTGAGCGGATACTGAAGGAGGCAATGGGGAAAAGCAGTCCGGTGGATGAATTGCTGGAAGTCGCGGAGGAATTGCGGGAATACGAACAGAAACACGGGATGACTTCAGATGAGTTCTACGAGCAGTTCCGGCAGGGCACGTTAGATGACGAATTGCAGCATTGCATCGGCTGGGCGGCTGCTTTTGAATCCTTCAATGGTTTCCGCTTTCCCCGCTCACATTCACATCGAGGGACGTGTGGAGGCTGCTGAGCCACCTGACTTGAGCGACGTACTGCGCAAGATTGATGAACTGCTGTATCCAGACGGCCCCCAGGATAACATGCTGAACAACTGAAGGAGAGGAGAAGGAAAGCGATGCCCGAAAAAGTCAATATCGCCAAGGTTGCTGCTGGGCTGGCCGAGCCGTTCAAGCACCTGGTGGTTGGGCAGGTAGACGATTACTGCGCCTATCTGGTCCGCATTGTGGGTACCTACCTCTTTCATCAGCATCCCAAAGATGAGATGTATCTGGTGCTGGAGGGGGAGATGGCCATAGACTACGCCGACGGCGTCAGTGTCACGCTGGAGCCGATGGAGAGCCTGGTCGTGCTGGCCGGTGAGAAGCACCGCTCCCGGTCGGAGCAGGGCGCGCTGGTGCTGATGTTCAAGGCGAGAGATCTGTTCGCGGAATAACACGGATCGGCAGGATTGGCGGATAGATCAGATCATCCTGTCAATCCGTGTTCTGGAGGTAACATGACTAACCCTGTCAAAATCTGTGACCTGATGTTACGCGATGGCCACCAATCCCTGCTGGCCACTCGCATGCGCACTGACGACATGCTGCCCATCGCCGAGAAGATTGACCAGGTGGGCTACTGGGCGGTGGAGATGTGGGGCGGCGCGACCTTCGACTCCGCCATGCGATTCCTGGGCGAAAACCCCTGGGACCGCATCCGCCGCCTCAAAGAACGCATGCCCAATACCCCCTTCCTGATGCTGCTGCGGGGCCAAAATATCGTTGGCTATCATCACTACCCCGACGATGTGGTGGAGCGATTCGTCGTCCACGCCCACGCCAACGGCATAGACGTCTTCCGCATCTTCGACGCCCTCAACGACGTGCGCAACATGCGTTGGGCGATGGAGGTCGCCAAGCGGGAGGGAGCCCTCGTCCAGGCTTCCATCTGCTACACCATTGGCCCGCCTTACAGCATTGACTATTTCGTGAACCTGGCCCGCCAACTCGCCGTCATGGGAGCCGACACCATCTGCATCAAGGACATGGCCGGGCTGATCACCCCCTACGCAGCCTACGAACTGGTCCGCCGACTGAAGGCGGAACTGGATTTGCCCATTCACCTCCATTCCCACTCCACCAGCGGCATGGCCACCACCGCTCACCTGAAGGCAGTCGAGGCGGGAGTGGACATCGTGGACACTGCCATCTCGTCTCTCTCCCTCACGACCTCCCATCCTCCCACCGAGTCCATCGTTTCCATGTTGCAGGGGACGGAGCGAGATACAGGGTTCGACCTGCGCCTGCTGGCCGAGATCGCCGCTTACTTCGCCGGAGTGCGCCGCAAGTATGCCAGCTTCGAGAGCGGCATGTTTGGGGTAGACGTGCGGGTGTTGCAGTATCAGATCCCGGGCGGGATGCTCTCCAACCTGGTCTCTCAGTTGCGGGGGCAGAACGCCGAGGACAAGTACGAGGCGGTGCTGGCGGAGGTGCCGCGCGTGCGGGCGGAACTGGGCTACCCACCGCTGGTGACTCCCTCCAGTCAAATTGTCGGCACCCAGGCCACCCTCAACGTGGTGCTGGGGGAGCGGTACAAGATCATCCCGGAGGAGGTCAGGCAGTACGTGCGGGGCTACTACGGCCGCCCGCCGGCCCCCATTGACCCTGAGGTGAAGCGGCTGGCTATCGGCGACGAGGAGCCTATTGAGTGCCGCCCCGCTGACCTGATTCCGCTGGGGATGGAGAAAGCGCGGGAAGAGATCGGCAAGCTGGCGCGGAGCGAGGAAGACGTGATCTCCTATGCTCTGTTCCCGCAGGTAGCTCGGCCCTTCCTGGAGCGGCGGGCCAGGGGCGGCGATGGGAGGGAGCCGGTGGTGGCTGCCATCACTGGGCTGCTGCTGAAGCGGCTGGAGGAACAGGCTGCGGCTGTCGCCATCCCTGCTGGTCCAGCGGTCTCTCCGTGGAAGATAGCCTGGCGGCCAGGGGCCGGTCGCTGGATGGGGCTAATTGACGGCGCGGGAGGAACTAGATAGATGATCTATCTTATCCGGGAATATGCTACGCCACAACAGTTGACCGAGATGCTAGAGACCCTCGACGTGTACGTCAAGTTGGCTGAGGATATCTGGGGAGCAGACTGGTTTCCTGCTACCCAGCAAGTCAGCTTTGAGGCTTTGATTAACATCCGCCCACGTCAGGGGAACCCTTCGATGATGATTCTGGATCCGAAAATCCGAGGGCGCGTTGAGGAGATTGCGCGTCGCTTGCTGGGAGACGTCACATGGACACCACCAAATTAGACGCCCTTCGAGAGCGGTATATGCAAGACAGGCTGCCCATACGTCTGGGAGGGCTGGCCACCAATCTGATGCGCATCGCATCGGTAGCCGAGCATCCGGGAAATCGCCAGGTCGTGGACCGCTTGCTGGAGGAAAGCAAGTTCTTCATCGAATGGACGGCACCAGATACCCCCCTGGATAAACAAGCGGCGCTGGTGGAATTGCAGGTCAAACTGGCCGTGTGGCACCACAGGTGGCCTCGTGACCTCGCTGACCAAACCAAGGAGGCTCACCTGGCCCGCGAAGCTCATACCTGGGCCGAGCGGGTGCTGGAGATGTCCGGTCTGCTGACCGAGGAGGGAGCGGAGTGAAGCGAGAATTCACTGTGATACTAGAGGGCAATGAGTATCCTGTGCTGGTCGAGGGCGACACCATCACTGTCAACGGCCGCCCCTTCAGCGTGGAGATCGCCGATGACGGCATGGTATTGGTAGACGGCATCGCCTACGACGCCACACTGGAGGGAGAGACGGCGACAGTGAGCGGAGAGTCCTATGCGGTGCAGGTCAGCGGCCTGGCAATGACGCCTGTGGCTCCCCCGCCCGTAGTACCTGCCCCCGCTGCGGCTCCCGTAACCGAAGCCGGAACCGGCGCGGTGCTGGCGATCATGCCGGGCAGGATCATCCGCGTCGTGGTGGAGCCGGGCCAGAAAGTCGAGGAAGGAGACCCGGTCTGCGTGTTGGAGGCGATGAAAATGGAGAACGAGCTTCGTGCCCACCAGAGCGGCGCCGTGCGGGCGGTGCACGTGAAGCCGGGCGACGACGTGGAGAAGGATCAGGTGTTGGTGGAGATTGAGTAATCCAGGGGGAATAGTCAAAGAAACAGCGGGCGCTCTCAGCGGAGGTGCCCGCTTGACTTTGCCGGCCCGCTGCTACGAGAGGAACGGATTGCTGCGCCGCTCGCGGCCGATGGTGGTGGCCGGGCCGTGGCCGGGATAGACCGTCGTTTCATCGGGCAGGGTCAGCAGCTTCTTTATGGATTCCATCAAGACGCGGTAATCGCCTCCAGGCAGGTCGTAGCGACCCATGCCCATGTTGAAAAGGACGTCGCCGTCGAACAGCACGCCTTCCTCTTCGCTGTAGAGGCAGACGCTGCCCGGCGAGTGGCCCGGCGTGTGCAGCACCTTCAACTCGATCTCGCCCAGGGTAAGCACCTGGCCTTCCTCCAGGATCGTGTCGGCCGGGGGGCTGGCTTGGCCCATGATTCCGAAGAAGAAGGCTCCGCCGCCTTTGGTCAACATGGGTGCGTCGGCAGAATGGATGGCCAGTGATGCTCCCGTGGCTTTCACCACTTCCTCGTTGGCCAGGGTGTGGTCGAAGTGGCCATGGGTGTTGACGACGTATTTTATCTTCAAACCTAGTTGCTCCACCTCGGCCAGGATGCGCTTGGCATCCCCGCCGGGGTCAATGATGGCTCCCTCTTTTGTATCCTCGCAGCCCACGATGTAACAGTTGGTCTGGAGCGGGCCGACGTGCAGCATTTTTACTATCAAGCTGTCCTCCCGATTACGAATATTGGCACAGCCCCGGATAGCGTGCCCCCTACGTATGTAGCTTCAGTCTCCATTGTCAAGCGGCCTTCACTCTGCTACGCCCTCAACACCTGCCGGGCGATGACCAATCGCTGGATCTCGCTCGTCCCCTCGCCGATGGTGCACAGCCGCTGGTCGCGGTACATGCGCTCGACGTCGTACTCTCTCATGTACCCATAGCCGCCGTGGATCTGAATAGCCTTGTAGCAGGCCCGTTCCGCCGCTTCAGAGGCGTACATCTTGGCCATGGCTGCCTCTGTGGTGAAGCGCCTGCCTTGGTCTTTGAGCCAGGCAGCCCGGTAGACCAGCAGCCGGGCCGCATCTATCTCAGTGGCCATGTCGGCGATCATCCACTGGATGGCCTGGAAGTTGGCGATGGGCTGACCGAACTGCACTCGCTCCCTGGAGTAGGCAACAGCCTTCTCGTAGGCGCCCTGGGCCAATCCCAACGCCATGGCTCCAATGGCGATGCGCCCCGCATCGAGAGTGATCAAGAACTGTTTGAAGCCCTCCCCCTCTTTGCCCAGCAGGTTCTCTTGGGGAACACGGCAGTCCTCGAAGAAGAGCTCGCTGGTTACAGATCCTTTGAGTCCCATCTTCTCCTCGTCGCGCCCAGGGCGAAAGCCCGGCGCGCCCTTCTCCACGATGAAACTGCTGATGCCTCGCGTGCCCTTTTCTGGATCAGTCACGGCGGTTATCACCACTACGCCAGCTATGGACCCGTTGGTGATAAGGATCTTTTGGCCGTTGATGACCCACTCGTTGCCATCTAGCACGGCCTGGGTCTTGGTCGCTCCTGCGTCTGAGCCTGCCTCTGGCTCCGTCAGGCCAAAGGCGCCCAGCTTCTCGCCCTTGGCCAGAGGGACGAGGTACTTCCGTTTCTGCGCCTCGGTGCCGAAGAGGTAGATAGGCTCGGAGGCCAGAGACGTGTGGGCATCCAAAGTGATGGCGGTGGAGCCGCAGGCGCGGGCGATCTCCTCCAGGGCGATGGCAAGGCTGACGTTGTCGGCCCCAGCCCCGCCGTATTCCTCAGGGATGGGAAGACCCAATAAACCCAGACGGGCCATCTTGCGGATGGTCTCCCAGGGGAACTCCCCTTTCTCGTCCGTCTCCTGAGCGATGGGCATGATTTCCTTTTCGGCGAAGTCGCGCACCATCTTACGGATCATCTGTTGCTCTTCGTTGAGTTCGAAGTCCATCTGATTCCTCCTTAATGGTCGGATGGTCAGGCGGTCGGATAGTCCTTGGTCTGGTAGTCTTTGGTCATTGGTTCATTGTTCCATTGGTCATTTTGATGATGACCTTGTCGTCAACCACTCTCATCTCCTCGTCCAGGACTCGCAGGCGGGCCATGGTGGAGAGGAGATAAAGCCCCACCTCGATCTGATATTCGCCTGGAGGCGCTTCGTAGGAGAGGCGCACCGAGTGGATGTCTTCGATGATTTCGCCTTCCTTCCACTGGCTGGTGGGATAGGTGCCGTGGACAGGCCATACATCCTCCTGTCCCCAGATTTGCTGCTCTTTGTCAAGGATGTGGACGAAAACAGTGTAGTCCTCGTCCATCCTCTTCAAGCACTGCCAGGTGAGGGAGAGTTCCAGGGCCTCTCCGGGGCGCAATTCTCGTCGGCGGTGTCCTGAGCTTGCCGAAGGGTCGAGGTCATATCCTAGAAGCAGGATTCGATTGTCGAAGTTGACGGCCGGGCCGCCAGCCGGAGGGGTGCTGCGTATCTGGATGGACCGCAGGGGACACCACTCGCTCGCGGTGGCCAGCCAGTGGCTCCTCACGGGCAGCATCTGGTCGGAGTCGGGGAGGCTTAGCCCCACCAGCAGACCTACCTCCCCGGCGGTTGCAGGCATGGTCAGGTCGTGGCTCGTCTGCACAATCTGGCCCACCTCCCAGCGCGAAGTCGGATGCTCGCCGAAGAGGGGAGGGAGGCTCTCTTGCCACACTACCTTTCCGTTCTCATCAACCGTTCGCAAGGCGATGTCATAGTTCGTGTTGCCCTCGCGTAGCCTCTGCCAGTAGAGGCTCAGGGTTGCCTGTCCGTTGGGGCGGACGAAGCTAGGCTGATCGTAGCCCAGCAGGATCAGCTCGTCGGCGAAGCTGGCCCGCAGGGGGTAGGGGATGGCGTGCAACCTGCGGTTGCCTTCCTCTGGAGACTCCCAGCCTGCCCCTTCCAGGACGTGAACATGGCCTATCTGATCAATGGAAATTGCCTCCTCGCCGAAAGGCGGGAAAAGGCCCACTTCCAGTCTGTAAGTGCCGGGGGGCAGGGCCCTGCTGATAGCCAATTCGTGGAAGTCGGGAACGATCTCCCCAGGGCGCCAGGCGACCACCGGGTAATAGCCATTGACGGGATGACGCCCCTCTTCCTCCAGCCAGACGTGGCCGCTCTCACCCACCAGGCGCAGACGGATGTGATAGTTGTCGTCTGCTTTGTCCAGAGCTTGCCAGAACAGGGTCAGGCGCAGATGACCCGGCGGCTCGATGGTTAGAGAATCGGCGTTGTAGCCCAACAGACGAATGCTCTGGCTAAAATCAGTTGATAGGGATTGTTTGATGGTCGGCTCCTGGGTGAGCGTTGTCGTGCCCACCTCGACCAGGGGACCCAGAGAGCGCAGGTGGAATTGCCCCTCCAGTCCCGGCAGATAACGTGCCAGGTAGACTGGTTGGCCTTGAGCCAGGCGGGTCTCCAATTGCTGACGATAGCCCGCTTCGTCGCCCATGACGATGATGTCGAGGTCAGACCGTATTCCCTCCACGCGCTGGAGGTAGTAAAGAGGTGCTATTTTCTCGCTATCAGCCAGGATCGCAGCCCCAGAAGCTATATCCAGCCCCAGGACGTATTGACCCCAGCGGTAGGCTTCCCATCCCCGATGGCTCATATCCACCTGAGGGAGGTTGGTGCAGAGGAGGAGGAAGGTGACGAGTAACGAGAAACAAGTGATGAGTAACGAGTCCAATATCCAATATCTAACCCTTCGGCCAGGCTCAGGGCAGGCATCCGATACCCGGCTGCTTGCTGCTTGCCACAAAGCGTGCAGTCCCGCTCCGATCCAGATGGCGAAGAGCAGGTGGGCGGGGATGATGAAGGCCGAGATGTCGGGCACGTAGTAGTTTAGGCCGTAGATGAAGTAGGCGAGATAGGCAACCAGCAAAAGAACGGCTTCCTTGCGCCCCCCCTTCATTCCCCCCAACTTTTGGGGGGCAAGCAGCCAGACCAGTCCCAGCAGCCCCAGGATTAATCCAACCCAACCAAATTGCTCCAGAAGTAAACGAAAAATGATGCGGTAGCGCTCAGGGTCTTTGAGCCAGGCGTCCCAGTGGAGGGCGCCACGGAAACGGCTGCCCAGCACCCAGTTGGCAAACTCGCCCAGGGCCACGGGGCGTCCATCATGGAGGGCTGGCCAGCGCAGGGGGATGTAGAGGTAGGCCGACAGGCCAAGCAAAAAGAGCCCCGCAGCGGTCAGTATCTTTTTCGAGGGTGAGCGTTCAGCGAGTAGCGTGTTTCCCCTCCCTCGGAGGGAGGGGCCAGGGGAGGGTGTGCCTCCTGCGTCGCAGAACCCACCCCCTCCCTGCCTCCCCCTGGCAAGGGGAGGAGTTTCGCCATTCTCCTGACCGGTTACTTTCAGGTTGGCGAAAAAGCAGCGCTTGTTCAACAGGGCGTATATAGCTATGGCCGGAGCCAACAGGATCATGGTAAGGTGGTTGGTCAAACTGAGACCGTAGACGAAAGCAATGTCGCCGATTCGCCGATTCGCCGATTCGCCGATTCGCTTCAGGAGCAGATAGAGCACCAAAGCTACGAAAAAGACGTTGAGAGTATATACCTCCGCGATCACTGCCTGTGACCAGAAGGTGCGCGAGAAGGCGAAGGTCAGGGCCGCCAACAGGCTGATGGCTCGATGCCGGGTCAGATGCACCAGGCAGAGGTAGAGGCAGACGACGGCCAGGCTGGCGAAGAGGGGAGAGATGAGGTTGACCCGATAGGCGACGTTGCTGATGGGGAGCAGCGTGAAGAGCTTCCCCAAGAGGATGTACAATGGGTAGCCGGTGGGGTGAGCAATCCCCAAAGTGTAGGAGACAACCTGGAACTCGAAACTGTCGGCCTCGCCCAGTGTGGGCGAGAGGGTGCTCAGATAGACGACGAAGGTCAGGGCGAAGAGACTCGCAGGAATTGCCCTATCTATCAAACGTTGGCCGACGATTCCCTTCCTGAGCAGGGCTTTGACTTTGAGGGCGATGACGAGGAGGAGGCTGCCCCACAGCAGCGACCTGGCTTGCAGGGGGTTCACTTCCCTTTTGATGAGGTAGAAGAGTAGTAAGAAAAGGGGAGTGTAGGTGAGGGCGTCGTCGGCGAGGGTTTGATGCAGCGGCGTCTTGCCTCGTCGAGCGCAGGTTGCAGAATAAAGACGCCAGAAAGCGATGAGGGCCAGAGTGACGGCCAGTGACAAGAGGGTGGTCTGGGGTAGGGAGTTGAGTCCTGGCAGGGCATGGTAGAAGTTCTCCGCCAGGAAACGGCTGGTGAAAGCGCCTAAAGCCAGGCCTGCTCCCAGTACATAAATCCAATATCCAATATCCAATATCTAATATCCAAGTGCTCAGGGAGTTACTTCGAGAGCCATGTTGTTCAGGTATCCGAAAGCTCGGGCCAGGTCAGTGCTTTTATAGAAGTGCTCTTGCCCATCGTATGGATCGTTTACCCAGAAGCCTTCTTGATTGTAGCCGATCACTACTACTGTGTGCTCGTAGTTGACCATCTTCACTTTTTGCCCTGTGCTTAGCGTGATTGTCACTGGCTCTTGCACCCGAAGCCTGTAGGTTACCCAGGCTATGACCGGATGCCTTCTATCCAGAGCTCTCTTTATACCCTCCAACCCACCCTCTACATAAGCGGCCTCCAGGCCAGTCGCTATCAGGACTTCTCTGATGGGTGCGGCATACACCCCATAGTCAGTTAGACCGCCAGAGACGCCATCCAGCCTACCTCTGAACCCCACGTTGGGGTTTTCGTCTCTCGGCAGCGCTTCGATGATCTCCTCCTCACTCAGGCGAACCCCATAGAAGTTGGCTACCATTGAAGCGGCCGATGACTCGCAAGTCAATCTGTGAGCTTGTTTGTAGCGTGGTACATCCAGCTTCACCTCTGCCGAGGAGCTTTCCTCCTCTGGCTCTACATCTGGCTCTACATCTTTCAACAACTCCATCTCATTGGCAAGGTTCTCGATTTCCGAGTGTATGATCATCTGATCTCGCCGGAGGGCCTCAATGTCCGTCCCGAGCGCGGTAACGTTCATGCTGATTTGAGACGATACCGCCTTCTCCAACCCTTCTACCTTATCAGTGAGGGTTGCAACGTCTCGCTGGATGAGCTCTTGCTCCTGTTTGAGGACTTCTATCTCGGCTCGCAGGGCAGCGATTTCGCTATTCTTGTGGTCGGAATAGAGTATGCTGGCCATAAGCAAGGTCGCCAGGAGAGCACTGGCGACCAGCACGATTAGCGCGGTGGTCAGGATTCGTGGAGGGATGGTAGGGCTTTGACTTGATTTCACACTATTACTCCGGCGGCTCAGATTCTGGGGTAGGCGTGGGCTCCGGTTCGTACAGGCCGAAATAGTAGCGCAGGATATCGGTGGCGATGGGCACGGCAGTGGCGGTTCCCTCGCCACCACCGGCCACGAAGACCACCAGGGCGATCTCCGGCTCCTCAGCGGGGGCGAAGGCCGTGAACCAGGCATGGGTGGGCAGATGTCCTTCGTCATCAACGGGGGGGCCAGGGTACTCGGCCGTGCCCGTCTTACCGGCCACCGCTACCCCCTCTAAGTTGGCCCCCAGGCCGGTGCCCCATTCGACGGCTGCCCGCAGCCCCTCGCGGACTATGGCCAGGTTCTCCTCCGAGACGGGGACCTGGCCGAGGACCTCTGGGGTGAAAGGTCGGATCACTTGACCCTCTGCATCGGTCACCTGGTAGACGAGTTGGGGTCGGTAGAGCGTCCCCCCGTTGGCCACTGCTGCGGTGGCGTTCAGGAGCTGCAAGGGGGTGACCAGGATGAAGCCCTGGCCGATGGCTACGTTGTACGTGTCGCCAGTGGCCCAGCTCTCGGCATAGTTCAGCCGCTTCCACTTTTGAGTGGGCACTAAGCCAGACTCCTCCCCCGGCAGATCAATGCCCGTCGGCTGACCCAGTCCGAAAGAGTGGGCATATTCACTCAGTCGTTCCAGTCCCAGGCCCTGGAACTCTTTGTAGCCTCCTGTAATTTGATAGAAGAAGATGTCACAGGATTGAGCAATGGCCTGAATGATGTTGAGTGCTCCGTGGCCTTGGCCATATTTGTGAATCCAGCAGTAAAATGGCTGGGCCAACTCAGGATCGTCGGGGAAGTACTTGTTGGGCAGCCAGAGAGTGCCCTGGCAGGTCAGAGTCGTCCTCCTGTTGACGACACCCTCCTCCAGGGCGGCGGCGGCAGGGACGATCTTGAAGGCAGAGCCTGGCGGATATTGGCCGCTGATGGCGTGGTTGACCAGAGGCTTGCCGGGATCTTCTATCAACTGAGCCCAATCCTCCTGGGAGATGCCGCTGGAAAACAGATTGTTGTCATAACTGGGAAGGGAGACGAAGCTCAGGATTTCGCCGGTTTGGGGATTCATGGCGATGGCTACGCCGCTTTCGACTCGGCTGCCCCCGGCGAAGGCGGACTCAGCTTTTTCCATGCCCTGGCGCAGGCTCTCCTCCGTGAACTGCTGCAGGTCCAGGTCAATGGTCAGGACCAGGTTGTGGCCCAGCAGAGGGGGCTGGGGATCTCCCACCGCTCTGACCTCGCGCCCGGCTACGTCCACCTCGCTGTACTTGTTCCCCTTGCTGCCGTGCAGCTCCTCCTCAAAAGTGAGCTCCACGCCAGTCAGTCCCACTTTGTCATTGATGGAATCATAGCCCTGCTCTGCATAGGTCTCCGCCTGCTCGCCAGGGATGTGCCCCATGTAGCCGATGATGTGGGAAATCAGAGCCCCGCTGGGGTACTGGCGGATGGGGGCTATCTCGATGAGCACGCCAGGCAGGTCCAGGTGCTCCTCTTCGATGATGAAGACGGTGTCGCGATCCACGTTGGTCTTGAGGGTGAGAGGGCGATAGGGGGCAGCATCGCGCGCCTCGTCCACTATCTCTTTGATGCCTCTGCCCCCCCCCTCTCCCCCCCAACTTTGGGGGGGAGAGAGAGGGGGGGCGGAAGCAGTCGCCGTGCTGACTGGAATCTCAAGGAGAGCGGATAGCCGGGAAAAAACGGCCATTTCCTCCTGCTCATCTTCGGGCAGATAGGCTGGTATTATCGTGACGGCGAAGCTGGGAATGTTCCGTACCAGGATGCGTCCGTGGCGGTCGTAGATGACGCCGCGGGCGGCCTCGATGGGTACCAGGCGGAAGCGATTGCGGTCGGCCAACATTCGATAGTGCTCACCCTCGACGATTTGCAGCCGCCACATTTGGAAGGCAAAGATCAGGAAGACCAGGATGACGATGCCACGAAAAGCCCAGAGTCTTCTTTTGAAATTAAGGTCGGGTGATGGTCTCATCCTTTCCTCGGAATCTTACCAGGCCATTTCCTCTCGTCCTGTCTTACGGTGGAGCCAATATAGGGCTTTGTAAACGAAAGGTGCTAGCAATACGTTGAACAACGTGGAGGGCAGCACCACTTTGATCAGGCTGTCTGCCCAGGCTATCGAACAGCCTCTCGCATACAGCAAGAGGAGGAAAAACAAGTCGTAGGCCAGAGTAGCAGCTAGAGTCGCGACCAGGGGAAGAGCGAGGTGGGTACGGAAGACGCTCAACTCTCCCAGGCCAGCCAGCAAACTGAGGACTACGAGGATCACGGTAAAGGTTCCAAAGGGGGCGCCTGAGAGCAGGTCCAGCCCAATCCCTCCGATCAGGGCCCAGATCATGCCCTCTTGTGCTCCTCGCAAGAGGCTCCAGGAGATCACCATCAGGAGCATGAGGTCGGGCTTCACGTCCAGGACGGATAGATGAGGCATCGCCGTCGTTTGTGTTATGGCGATGGCGATTAGCAGCAGGATAGTGGCATAAATGTTTATGGTGACTCACCTCGATTAGACATTGGCGTCGCGGCCTAACGGATGTCAACCTGTGCCTTCTGCTTTCAGTGCGAGGCTTGATAGATCTCCGACTTGGCCAAATCAATGATAGCACCAACTTGGGTGAGGAAGTCCATCCCAACGATGCCATCTATCTCGAAGCCGTAGTCCATCGCGCCGACTTCGATTTCAAAATCGTTGATTTGGAGTTCACCCAACGATAAATGGTCAACTCTCTTTGCGAAAACAAACTCTGCACCACCGACACCGCGAATCCTGTGTACAGTATCGTCAGCTTCGTATTGCAAGCCAATCGCCAGGGCTTTGTCTGTGGGAAAGATCGTTCCAACTGAGCCTGTGTCGAGCAGAACGTTTTTGAAGGTAAGTTGTTTGCTGTGATGTGTGATAGATACCATGACGTATGGTAATCCGTCCTGCAAACGTATCTTCATTGCACGCCCCGAATGCCCAACCATCTGCGTTCAGTGATGTCGAGAGCCTCGCGGCTGGTGTGGAAAACGTACAGTTCGCGCTGTGGGGCTTCGCGACGAAGTTGACCGTAGCTTCTCATGGCGGCAACTGAGTCGGGAAAGGTGCTTACAACTGCCAGTTGCTCTAGAATTCGTTTGTTTGCTTCCGAATGAGCTTTGATGGCTTCCACTAAGAGCCATTGCTGAGGATAGTGTCTACGGATTTCTTGCCATTTCATTATTGGTTCTCCTACAAGCATCTGTCGATATAGTTCTACGCCATACCTTGATCCGCTTCTCAGGGGACCAGCTTCTCGAAATCAGCGGGCAAGAAGTTGGTGATGACCAGTACTATCTCCAGGTTGTTGAAAT
>CAZVCJ010000062.1:0-18451 GCA_964625745.1 uncultured Anaerolineae bacterium
TGCTATTCGAGAGGGTGGGCGGACCGTTGGCGCCGGCGTGATCACTGAAATCCTCGAGTGAAGTAGGAGGGAAGCCTCTTGCGATGGGCGAAGGTCTCGTTCGACTGAGCTCACGACGAGGTCCTGACCGAGCCCTTTTCGCCTCGGTCGGGAGACCCTCGGCGATCAAATGTGGGGAAGGAAACCCAAACAAGTTATGGCCAAACAGAAGATTAGGATCCGTTTGAAAGCCTATGACCATCGAGTTCTGGACCAATCGGCGCGGCTGATAGTGGAGACAGCGGAGCGCACAGGGGCCATCGTGGTCGGCCCTGTGCCCCTGCCGACCAAGATCGAACGATTCACTGTGCAGCGCTCGCCTTTTGTGGACAAGGATTCGCAAGAGCACTTCGAGATCCGCACACACAATCGCCTCATCGATGTCGTGGATCCAGACTCAAAAACCATAGACACGCTGATGCGCCTGAACCTGCCGGCCGGCGTGGATATCGAGATCAAGCTCTAGTCAGGTGGTCAGATGGTCGAGTGGTCAGGTGGTCAACAGACCAACCGACCAACCGGCCAATAGACCAAGGACCAGATGATTATGAAAAGTATCTTAGGTAAGAAAGTTGGGATGACTCAGGTTTTCGATGAGAACGGGGAGGTGATTCCCGTTACTGTTATCGAGGCGGGGCCCTGTTTTGTCACCCAAAAGAAAACAGCGAAGCAAGATGGGTACACGGCCATTCAGTTGGGCTTCGAGGAAGTCAAACCCAAGCGCCTGACCCAGCCTCAGCAGGGCCATTTGCGACGGAACAACCTGCCCCCCCTGCGCCACCTCCGGGAGATCCGCATGAGCGAGGGCGAACTCGAGGACTACGAGGAAGGGCAGAAGATCAGCATTGGCGCCTTCGAGGTTGGTGAGATAGTGGATGTGGTCGGCACATCCAAGGGCCGGGGCTTTGCTGGGGGGATGAAGCGGCACGGCTTCAGGGGTGGGTCTAAGACCCGTGGCCAGTCGGACCGTCAACGGTCTCCAGGCTCCATCGGTCAGGGCACCACGCCTGGCCGCGTTTACAAAGGGAAACACATGCCCGGCCGGATGGGCAATCAGCGCGTCTCTGCGCAAAGTTTGCAGGTGGTGCTGGTGGATCCTCAGCGTAACCTCTTGGCTGTGAAGGGGAACGTCCCCGGAGCCAGGAATGGGCTGTTGCTCATCAAAGAGGCGAAAAAGACGGTCCTTACGAAAAAGAAGAGGTAGAGACAGGAGTTGGCTGGAGAGATGCGAGTTCCCGTACACAACACGGCGGGGGAAACCGTCGGCGAGATCGAGTTGCGAAAAGACATCTTCGGCGTGCCCATCAACGTGCCCGTGATGCACCAGGCTCTAGTGCGTCAGCAGGCCAATGCTCGCCTGGGCACCCATAAGACCAAGACCCGTGGCGAGGTGCGAGGGGGCGGCCGCAAGCCCTGGCGTCAAAAGGGGACGGGGCGGGCCCGGCACGGCAGCACCCGAGAGCCTCAGTGGCGAGGCGGCGGTGTAGCCCATGGGCCTCGACCGCGCAGCTATCGCCAGAAGATGCCTCGCAAGATGCGGCGTCTGGCGTATAAGTCAGCTCTCTCCGCTAAGGCTAAGGAAAGGCAGATCATCGTCCTGGACGACCTGCAGATGCTTGCTCCTAAGACGTGGGAAATGGTGTCCATTCTGGAAGCTTTGGCTGTGGACTCCAGTGCTTTGATCCTTTTGCCGGAGAAAAATGATAACGTCGAGAAGTCGGCTGGCAATCTACCCAATGTGAAGACCTTGCTCGCTCACTACCTGAACGTGCGCGATCTCCTGGGCTACGACTACTTGCTTATGCCCCTGGGAGCCTTGGATGTCATCGAGATTATATTGGGAGACTGAAGACTAGAGAAACCAGGTTTTTCTGGCTCTGCCGTAGTTTCTTGGAGTGTCGGAAGTGGCTGCAATTGTGCGTGTTTTGGATACAGCGGCTTCAAAAACCTGGTTTCTGGGGGACGAAGTACAATGAACATCTACGAGATTTTGAAACGCCCTATCACTACAGAGAAGAGCGGCATCCTGTCGGATCATTACGGCCAGTATGCTTTTGAAGTTGATCGCCGAGCCAATAAGATCCAGGTCAAGGAGGCTGTGGAGAAGATCTTCGATGTTGACGTTATCTCCGTCAATACCATAAACATGCCAGCCAAGAGAGGGCGTTTTGGGCGGCGTCAGATAGTTAGGAAGCCTGCCTGGAAGAAAGCGGTGGTCAAATTGGCGCCGGGGCAGCGCATTGAGTTCTTCGAAGGGGTGTAGCGTATGCCTGTTAAGATTTATAAACCCACCTCGCCGGGGCGGCGGGGAATGAGTGGTTTTGACTTCGAGGAGATAACCGAAGCTAGCCCTGAGAAGTCGCTTTTAGCCCCCTTGTACAAAAAGGCTGGGCGGAATGTGCGGGGCAAGATCACCGTTCGCCACCGGGGCGGCGGCCACAAACGAAGGTACCGCATCATTGATTTCAAGCGGGATAAGATGGGTATCCCGGCGCGGGTGAATTCCATTGAGTACGATCCGAATCGGACAGCGCGCATTGCTCTCTTGTTCTACGCCGATGGCGAGAAACGCTATATCGTCGCCCCCCTGGGCTTGCGAGTGGACGACGCACTCATGTCTGGCCCTGAGGCCGAGATCCGGGTGGGCAACGCCCTGCCCATTGCCAACATCCCGGCGGGCACTCTAATCCACAACATCGAGTTGAAGCAGGGGAAGGGCGGGCAGTTAGTGCGCTCCGCTGGTTGTTCGGCTCAGCTCCTGGCTAAGGAGGGCAAGTATGCCCACGTTCGTTTGCCTTCGGGGGAAGTGCGCCTGGTACAACAGGCGTGCATGGCCACCATCGGCCAGATAGGTAACACTGAGCACGGTAACATCAGGCTGGGCAAGGCCGGGCGCAGGCGTTGGATGGGCTGGCGGCCTTCGGTGCGGGGCTCGGCGATGAGCCCGCGCGATCACCCTCACGGCGGCGGGGAGGGGCGCACGCCCATCGGGATGCCCTCGCCCAAGTCACCGTGGGGCAAGCCCACGCTAGGCAAGAAGACCCGCAAGCGTAAGGATACGAGTAAGTGGATCGTGCGCCGGCGGAGTAAGAAGAGGAGATGAGGTAATGAGGCAACGAGGCAATGAGTCAACAAGGCTACCGTTAACTCGTTACTCGTTAACTCGTTGCCTTACTTGGAGGTTGCTATGGCGAGGTCGCTAAAGAAGGGACCCTATGTGGAACCCAAGCTGCTCAGGAAGATTGAGGACATGAACAAGCAGGGCGAGAAGCGCGTGATCAAGACGTGGTCGCGAGCTTCGACCGTCTTTCCCCAGATGGTTGGCCACACCATCGCGGTGCACGACGGAAGGCGTCATGTGCCCATCTACGTAACTGAGAACATGGTGGGGCACAAACTGGGGGAGTTCGCTCCGACTCGGACTTACCGTGGACATGCCTATAGAGAGAAGAAGACCAGAGTCAGGAAGTAGTAGCGATGGAAGAAAGCACGACTTTTGAAGTTAGAGCAATCGTCAAATACGTGCCTATGTCGCCGCGTAAGGTGCGCCTCGTCATAGGTCAGGTGCGAGGCATGGCGGCGGATGAGGCTTTGGCCATCCTCAAGTTCACCCCCAAGGCAGCGGCGAAGCCGGTGGCTAAGCTTATTAAGTCGGCTATTGCCAACGCCGAGGAGAACTATGGGCTGTCCCGGGAGGATCTATACATCTCCCAAATATTCGCTGACGTCGGCCCTACCCACAAGCGGTGGAAGGCTGGGGCCAGGGGGAGAGCCAAGCCCAGGTTGAAGCGCTCATCTCATGTCACCGTTGTCCTCGAGGAAATGAAAATTGGAAGTTAAGTGGTCGAGTGGTCAAGTGGTCAGGTGGTCCTTGGTCGAATGATCAAGTGGCTCGAAAATCGAAGGGCCACTTGACCAGGGACTACCCGACCATCTGACCAACTGAAGGGAGGATCAATTGGGACGTAAGGTACATCCTCTAGGTTTCAGGCTGGGGATAATCAAAGATTGGCAAGCGCGGTGGTTTGCTACTGGTGAGGAATATGCCGATCTCTTGCAGGAAGATCTGGATATCCGCCAGTTGATACGTGACGAGATGGGACAGGCTGGCATCTCCAAGATCGAAATCGAGCGTTTCCCCAAGCGAGTCAGCCTTACTATTTGGACGGCTAAACCGGGCATCATCATCGGGCGCAAAGGGGTGAACGTCAGGGCCTTGCGGCAGAATTTGGAGGAGTTATCCCAAAAGAAGGTTCGCATTGATGTCCAGGAGGTCGAACGGCCCGAATTGGATGCCTACCTCGTGGCCGAGAATATAGCTTCCCAGTTGCAGCGGCGGATTTCCCACAGCCGGGCGATGAAAAGGGCGACAACTCAGACCATGCGCATGGGCGCGGAGGGAATCAAGATAAGTTGTAGCGGCCGCTTGACCGGAGCTGAGATGGCCCGCCGGGAGTGGGTGATGGAGGGGCGGGTGCCCCGCAACACCCTGCGAGCCGATATTGATTATGGCTTTGCTGAAGCTCGGACCACTTATGGCCGCATCGGCATCAAGGTCTGGATCTACAAGGGCGAGGTCTTGCCCGAAGCAGCGGAAGCGGCGACCAGTTGAACCGGTTTAGGTGCAACACACTTTCAAAGTGCGTTGCACCTGGCTTGCCAATGGAGAGTGAATCATTATGTTGATGCCCAAGAGAGTTAAGTATCGCAAACAGATGCGGGGCCGTATGAAAGGCCGGGCCTCACGGGGAGCCACGGTGGCCTTTGGCGATTACGGCCTTCAGGCTTTGGAGCCTTGCTGGATGACCAGCCGTCAGATTGAGGCTGCCCGAAGGGCCATCGTCCGCCATGTCAAGCGACGAGCGAAGGTATGGATAAGGGTGTTTCCCGATAAGCCTGTCACCAAGAAGCCCGCCGAAACGCGGATGGGCAAGGGCAAGGGTGCGGTGGATCATTGGGTGGCGGTGGTTAAGCCAGGACGGATCCTTTTTGAGATGGCTGGCGTTAGCGAGGATGTGGCTCGAGAAGCCATGCGCCTGGCCTCGCACAAGTTGCCTATCCAAACCCAGTTCGTGGCTCGGTTGGAGATATAGGGGGTCTGATGGAGGCGCGTGAGATTCGAGCTATGGCTACGGAGGAGATCCGGCGCAAGCTGGACGAAACCCACGAGGAGCTTTTCAACCTGCGGTTCCAATGGTCAGCCAGGCAACTGAAGGACAGCAACCGCCTTACCCAGGTGAGGCGGGATGTTGCTCGCCTGAAGACCATCCTGCACGAGAGGGAGTTGGCCCAGTACTTCGACTAGGCTCAGCACAAGCTTTGGGAGGGACAGGACTAATGAAGGGACAGCGTAAGCGGTTGACCGGTCGTGTGACCAGTGATAAGATGGACAAGACCGTCGTGGTGGAGGTCGAGAGTCTGAAACGTCATCGTCTTTATGGTAAGGTAATGAAGAGAACCAAGAAGTACATGGCTCACGATGAGGAAAATGCATGTCGCATCGGAGACCTGGTGCGTATCATCGAGTCGAGACCCTTGAGCCGCCGGAAGCATTGGGTCGTTGGAGAGATAATGGAGACTGGGAACTAATAGCGACCAGCATCCGGAACTTGTACTGAGCCTAGTCGAAGTATTGGGGAGAGTGGGGAATGATTCAGCAGGAATCCAGGCTGCGGATAGCCGACAACACTGGCGCCAAAGAGATACTGTGCATCAGGGTACTGGGTGGCTCGGCGCGTCGTTATGGGAGGGTAGGCGATGTCATCGTCGCTTCGGTCAAACAGACCACTCCCATGAGCTCGGTCAAGAAAGGTGAGGTGGTGCGGGCAGTCATCGTCCGCACAGCCAAGGAGTACAGTCGCTCCGATGGCTCTTGTATTCGATTTGACGAAAACGCGGCCGTCATCCTGGATGATCATCAGAATCCCAGAGGGACACGCATCTTCGGCCCCGTTGGCAGGGAGCTTCGCGACAAAGGGTTCATGAAAATCGTCTCTCTGGCCCCAGAGGTACTGTAGCAGGTTGTAGCTAATTGCCATCTACTGAGGAGATAGGTGATGAGAAGGATAAGGAAGGGCGACACAGTGGAGGTCATCAGCGGCAACGACCGTGGGGTGAGAGGCACTGTCCACCGGCTCGTTCTCAAGAAGGGTAAGAAGGACAAAAAAGATAAAGATGCTTGGGTGGTCGTTTCAGGCGTCAAGTTGGTCAAGAAGCACCAAAGGCCGATGTCTACCGGCGGCCGCCAGCAGACCCAGGCTGGCATTATCGAGTTCGAAGCTCCCATTCGTCTATCCAACGTAATGCTGGTCTGTCCCCAGTGCGACCAGCGGGCCAAGGTGGCGTTTCAACGTCTAGCGGATGGCGGCAAAGCACGCGTCTGCAAGGAGTGTGACGCCGTTATTGATTAGTTCAATAGGGAGTTGGTTGTGCCAAGGCTAAAAGATAGTTATCGCAACGAAGTTGTTCCCGCTCTGATGAAGGAATTTGGCTATCGCAATGTGATGGAGGCGCCACGACTGGAAAAGATCGTGGTCAACGTGGGCGTGGGCGAGGCTCTGCAGAACGCTAAGGCCCTGGATCACACTGTCCAGGACATCACTATCATCACCGGCCAACAGCCCATCGTTACCAGAGCCAAGAAGTCCATCGCTGGTTTCAAGCTGCGCGAGGGGATGACGATCGGGGTTAAGGTCACCCTGCGAGGCAACCGGATGTACGATTTCCTGGATCGCTTGTGCAATATTGCCCTGCCTCGCCGACGCGATTTCCGCGGCGTCTCCCCCGACTCCTTCGATGGCCGAGGCAACTACAGTTTGGGCCTTCTGGAGCAGCTTGTGTGGCCGGAGATAGATTACGATTCCATTGACAAGGTGCGAGGCATGGAGATGAGCATCGTCACCACAGCCAGGACCGACGAAGAGGGTCGGCGCTTGCTGCAATTGCTGGGGATGCCCTTTGCAAGACAGTAAGCCAGACTTCGGCAAGGACTTCGGCTGAGCCCTCGGCGTGAGCTCGGTCGAACGCTCAGTCGAAGCCCTCAGTCGAGACATTGCCAACCAGGAGGGATAGTGGCTAAAAAGTGCATGATGATACGGGAGGTGCGCAGAAAGTACAAGGTGCGGGTGCACAATCGCTGTCAGAGGTGCGGTCGCCCCCGGGGCTATATCCGTCGTTTTAAGCTCTGCCGTATCTGCTTCCGCAACCTTGCCCTGGAAGGTAAGATCCCAGGGGTAGTCAAAGCTAGTTGGTAATGTAGTCAAAAACATATTTGCCACTAGTTTATTCTCTCTAGCGGGGAGATGTAGGGGGTAGAAAGTGAGCGCTGAGGGGCACCTGGAAGAGGCAAAAAAGCTTTACCAAAAAGCCCTGGAAGAGTTTGAAAGGGCGAGGGGGGAAAACGACGGCATTGTTTTAAGGGATGCCTGTGGGAAAGGGTGGCTCTCTACTATAGAAGCAGCTAATGCTCTTCTGATGAAAAAAGGGATCGAAGACGAGGAACTGCCGCGAGCTGAGAGGGGAAGAAGATACATGGTCTTTAAATACGGAGATAAGGAACTCAGGCTATTGTATTTGTCTCTCAGGGACAGCCTCCACATACAAGGTTACTACGATGGAACGTTAAACTACGATGAAATGGAAGAATACTTAAATGACCTGAAGCTATACATTCAGAAGGTCGAGAAATTGGACGGGGCATCGCAATGAAGGGGATTCAATCCATTTGGAAAGTGGGAGGAGAAATTATTTCATGACTATGACCGATCCCATTGCCGACATGTTGACCCGCGTCAGGAACGCCATTATGGCTGGCCATAGCTATGTGGTCGTTCCTGGTTCAAAGATGAAGTTGGCCATCGCCGAAATTCTGAAGGACGAAGGCTTCATCGAAAACTACGATGTTACCAAGGATCGCCCCCAGCCCATGATCAGGGTATGGCTGAAATACGCGGAGGACAGAAAAGACAGGCGGTCTGCTATCACAGGCTTGAAGCGGATCAGCAAGCCGGGGCGTCGAGTCTATGCCGGCAAGAAGAACATCCCCTGGGTGCTCAGTGGCATGGGCATTGCCGTCCTGTCCACGTCCAGGGGGATCATGACGGGCAAGAAAGCTCGCCGTCTTGGTGTCGGTGGCGAAGTGTTGTGCCATATTTGGTAGCTTCTAGTTAGCCACGAATCCTTCGACTGGGCTCAGGACGGGTTTCACGAATTGACGTGAAGAAAACTGGTGAGAATTCGTGTCAATTCGTGGCAAAAATGAGTTTGGAGGCATTTCGGTGTCACGCATAGGGCGCATGCCGGTTTCCATTCCGAAAGGTGTGCAGGTAGATATAAAGGGCAGTCACGTAACGGTGAAGGGGCCCAAGGGCGAATTGAGTCGCTCCTTTAACTCAGACATGGCGATATCTCTCCAGGATGGCCAGATCGTGGTGACTCGCCCCACAGACAATCGGCAGCATCGGGCTCTGCACGGATTGACGCGAGCCCTGCTGGCTAACATGGTGACCGGAGTTACCAAGGGGTACCACAAAGACCTGGAGGTCCGCGGAGTTGGCTATCGTGCTGAGATGCGAGGCGGTGACCTCATCTTGCATGTTGGCTTTTCTCATCTAGTGGAGATGACACCTCCCTCGGGTATAACCTTTGGTATCGAGAGCCGCGGCAAGACCATCTTTGTCGAAGGGATTGATAAGGAGCTGGTCGGCGAGACGGCGGCCAGAGTCAGGCGAGTTCGCCCTCCTGAGCCCTATAAAGGCAAGGGCATCCGCTATGTGGGCGAGCACGTGCGCCAGAAGGCTGGCAAAGCGGGCAAGGTAGCAGGGGGATAAGACTCTTGGAAGGGATGAAATGACGATGAGTAAGCGAGCCGAATTGGCGCGCCGACGGCGACACCGGCGGGTGCGGAGAAAAGTAGTGGGCACCGCTGAACGCCCCCGTTTGAATGTCTTCAGGAGTTTGAAGCACATCTATGCCCAAGTCATTGATGATGACCGGGGACATACCCTGGTGGCAGTTTCTACTCTTGATCCTGAGTTGCGGGAGACACTGAACAGCCTTACCAAGACCGAGCAAGCCAAGTCGGTAGGTAAGCTTCTGGGCGAGCGAGCCCTGGCGCGAGGCGTGAAGCAGGTGGTCTTCGATAGGGGCGGTTACAAGTATCATGGGCGAGTGAAGGCTCTGGCCGAGGGCTCGCGTGAGGCCGGGTTGGAGTTTTAGAGGAGGAGGACGGATGGCGAGGGGAGATTTCCAGGAGAGAGATGAGCTGGATGAGCGGGTGGTGCACATCACCCGCACAGCCAAGGTGATCAAGGGTGGCCGGCGCTTCGCTTTCCGCGCCGTTGTGGTGGTAGGCGATAATCAGGGCAGTGTGGGTGTTGGGATCGGCAAAGCTCGCGGAGTGCCCGATGCTATCCGCAAGGGAGCAGAGCGGGCCAGGAAGAACATGAGGAAGGTCTCCTTGATGGGCACGACTATTCCTCACGAGGTGGTAGCTCAATTCGGCGCGGCCAAAGTTCTTTTGAAGCCGGCGTCGCCGGGCACAGGGGTCATCGCCGGCGGTGGAGTGCGGGCAGTGGTGGAGGCGGCGGGTATCCGCGATATCCTGAGCAAGTCCCTGGGCAGCTCTAATGTTCTCAACGTGATCAGGGCTACGATGGAGGGTCTGTCTCAGTTAAAGGACATCGAAGAGGAAGCTAGACTCCGAGGTAAGCCCGTAGCTGAAGTGATGCCCTTCTGGGCGAGGGAGCGGACCGGTGGTTGACAAGCAGACCAAAAAGAAGGCCGAGAGCCGAGGGAAGAAGAAAAAGACGACGCTGCGTATTAAGTGGGTCAAGAGCAGCATTGGCTATTCTCAGCGGCAGAAGGCGACCATCAAGTCCCTGGGCTTCAAGCGGCTGGGGGACACGGTGGAGTGGAAGGACGACCCGGTGACCAGGGGGATGGTTAATAGAGTGAGGCACCTGGTCGAGGTTGAAGAACTGGTTGCTGGAAACTGAATACTCAATACCGATCAATGTTATGGGGGCGAGGATGAAGTTACACGAGTTGCGTCCCGCTAAGGGGGCCAATAAGAAGAGGAAACGAGTGGGGCGCGGAATCGCCGCTGGCCAGGGCAAAACCGCCGGCCGAGGCACCAAGGGGCAAAACGCCCGCGCTGGCGGGGGCGTGCGCCTTTACTTCGAAGGCGGTCAGTTGCCTTTGGTGCGGCGCTTGCCCCATAAGCGAGGCTTCACCAATATCTTGAAGGTGTACTACACTCCGGTCAACCTGGACCGGTTGGATGATTTCGCTGCGGGAGACGAGGTTAGCCCGGCTACCCTGGCCGAGGTAGGCATCATCAAATCGCCACGCGAGCCGGTAGTCATCCTGGGGCGCGGCGAGCTGGATCGGCCCCTTACCATTAAGGCCCATCGCTTCTCGGCCAGCGCCCGAGAGAAGATCCTGGGTGCTGATGGGACAGTGGAAGTGGTGCCTTTTAGATGAACCGTGGCTAGTGAGGGGCCTGGCAAACTATTGACGGTGGACAAGAGGTTTCATTTCGACAGTAGGGAGCATTAGATGAGAGGTGGAAGGGATAGATGATACAAGCTGTTCGTAACGCCTTCAACCTGCCTGATCTGAGGCGCAGGATATTGATCACTCTTCTCATCCTGATTGTATACCGCATGGCTGCCCACATTCCGGTGCCCAATGTGGACCCGGTGGCTCTGCGCCAGGTCTTTGAGGCCAACCAGCTTTTGGGCCTGCTGGATTTGATGTCAGGCGGCGCCATGTCCAGCTTCTCGGTCATGGCTATGGGGGTCTATCCTTACATCACGGCTACCATCGTCATGCAGCTCTTGCAGCCCATCATCCCCGGATTGGAGAGGCTAGCTCAGGAGGGCGAGGCCGGGCGCGCCAAGCTGAATCGGTACACTTATTACGTGGCCATCCCCTTATCGGCTCTGCAGGGCTATACCCAGTCCCAGATATTGCAGACCCAAGGCGTCATCACCAACTTTGGCCTTTCTGGGGAGACGCTCTTGCCTACAATCGCTACTGTGTTCACCCTGACGGCGGGCACGATGTTCGCCATCTGGCTGGGTGAGTTGATTACAGAGCAGGGCATAGGCAACGGGCTCTCCGTCATCATCTTCGGCGGCATCGTGTCCCGTATCCCACAGCGGATCGCCGCTCTATGGATAAGTGACAAACCAGGTCTGATAGCCTTTTTTGTCATCATGGCTATTACAGTGGCAGTTATCGTCATCGTGCAGGAAGGACAGCGGCGCATTCCGGTCCAGTACGGCAAGCGAGTGCTGGCCATGCGGGGCAGCCGATTGCGCATTGCCGGTGGTCAAAGCACTCACATTCCTTTGCGAGTCAATGCAGCAGGCATGATTCCGCTCATTTTTGCCCAGTCCCTTTTGATGCTCCCTGGGGTCATTGCTTCTTACCTCGTCTCATCGTCGAATCAAACGGTCTCCAGTATCGCCAGCACTATTTACCGGGCTTTCGGTGGGCAGGGCAATGCCTACTACATAATGTACTTTCTGATGGTTGTTGGCTTCACCTATTTCTACACTGCCATGATCTTTGAGCAGCAGAATCTTCCTGAGAACCTGAAGCGTCAGGGGGGATTCATTCCTGGCATCCGCCCAGGAAAGCGTACCGCCGATTATCTGAACGGGGTTATGCGACGTATCACTCTGGTAGGGGCTGTCTTCTTGGCTGTAGTGGCCGTCCTGCCCTGGATAGTTGATATTCTAGGGGTCGTGGAGAACCCTGGAATGATGCTCATCACCAGTTCTGGCTTGCTCATCGTAGTTGGCGTAGTGTTGGACACTATGAAGCAGTTGGAGGCTCAGCTCTTGATGCGCCACTACGAGGGCTTCATCAAGTAGTGGCCCTAAGGAGGTTTTGGCAATGAAGGTTAAGGCATCGGTTAAGCGTCGTTGTTCTAAGTGCAAAATCGTCAAGCGCAAGGGCGTGATTCGTGTGATCTGCGAGAACCCTAAGCACAAGCAGCGGCAGGGATAACTAAAGGGAGGTAGAGGATGGCAAGAATCGCCGGAATTGACTTGCCCCGCAACAAGAGAGTGGAGATCGGCTTGACCTACATCTACGGTATCGGTCGCTCGACCAGCCGGCGGATTCTGACTCAGACGGAGGTTGATTTCAATACCCGGGTCAGGGACCTGGCCGAGGCCGAGATTAGCCGCTTGCGCGAGGTCATTAATGCTAACTACAGGGTTGAGGGCGATCTGCGGCGGGAGGTCAGCCAGAACATCAAGCGCCTGCAGGAAATCGGCTGTTATCGTGGGCTTCGCCACCGCTACAACTTGCCTGTGCGTGGACAGCGGACCAAGACCAACGCTCGCACCAAGCGTGGCCCACGCAGGACGGTGCCCGGCCGCGGCAAGAGGCGTGGGATGAGGAAGAAATAGCCAATATCTAATAGCCAATACCCAGTAACTGATGGAGCAATTCGGGTTTTGAGCAATTGGGTATTTGATATTTGATATTTGATATTGGGGAGGAAGGATGGCGCAACGAAGGGGAAGCAAGAGAACAACTCGCCATGTGCGCAAGAGTGTCCCTCAAGGACAGGCTCACATTCACGCTACATTCAACAACACGATTATCACTATGACCGATCAGCAGGGCAATGCCGTCACTTGGGGGAGCGGAGGCACCGTGGGTTTCAAAGGATCGCGTAAGAGTACCCCCTATGCGGCCCGCATGGCCGCTCAACAGACGGCTAAACAGGCCATGGATCATGGCATGAGGGAGATAGACGTATTCGTCAAAGGGCCTGGGCCTGGCCGTGAGGCGGCCATTCGCGCTTTGCAGACGGCGGGCCTCAAGGTGAAATCCATTACCGATGTCACCCCCATTCCTCACAATGGCTGTCGTCCACCCAAGAGGCGAAGGATGTAGGTGGGATGTGAGATGTGGGATGTGGGATCATTGGATTGTCCAATCTCCAATCTCTAATCTCCAAATTAGGAGGTAGAATGGCCAGACATATTGGCCCAGTTTGCAAACAGTGTCGACGGGAAGGGGAGAAGCTGTTCCTAAAAGGGGAACGATGTTTGACCGCCAAATGCGCTCTTGACAGGCGTTCTTATGCTCCTGGCGTGCATGGCCGTGATAGCCAATTCCGCCGCAGACGCAAGTCGGAATATGCCGCGCAGCTCCGGGAAAAGCAGAAGGCGCGCCGCATTTATGGTGTGTTGGAGAAACAGTTTCGACGCTATTTCCGAGAGGCCGAGAGGCGCAAGGGGCTAGCTGGCGCCAATCTACTGATTATTCTGGAAAGCAGGCTGGATAATGTCGTCTATCGGCTTGGGTTCGCCGATTCGCGGGCTCAGGCTCGCCAGTTAGTGTGCCATGGCCACTTCAACCGCAATGGGCGGAGGGCCGACATTCCCTCAATGCTGTTAGCGCCAGGAGACGTGATAGCGGTGCGCGAGCAGAGCAAGAAGCTGACCTATTTCAGTGATAGGGCAAAGGAACTGGAGCGCAAGGCTGTGCCGGACTGGATGAGTCTGGACGCTCTCAGCATGTCAGGGCGCATCCTGAATCTCCCTTCAAGGGAAGAGATAGACTTGCCTTTGAATGAGCAGATGATTGTTGAGTACTACAGCCGGTAGAGTAGTGCTTGGCGCTAGCTTTGTCCTCCTGGAGGGAGGGGGTTAGGCTAATGACAAATCAGAAAGGCAGTCCTTTGATGAGTATGGTTTTGCCCAAGGTTGAGTGCGAGACCAGCTCGAGAGGTTACGCGCGTTTCGTCATCGGCCCCATGGAAAGCGGCTATGGCATAACTCTTGGCAATGCATTGCGACGTGTCCTCCTCTCGTCCATGGCTGGGGCGGCCATCACATCAATCAGGGTTAGCGATGTGTACCATGAGTTCTCGACCATACCTCATGTCAAGGAAGACATGACCCAGTTGATCCTCAACGTGAAGCAAGTGCGGCTGAAGATACACTCCGACGGTTCCGATTCAGCCCCTTTGCATCTGGAGCTGAGGGGAGAGGGCGTGGTGACGGCTGGCGACCTGGAATGTCCCAGCGATGTGGAAATCATCAATCCTGACTTATACCTGTTCACCGTGGACTCCGATGAGGCCGACGTGGGAATGGATCTGATGGTCCAGGAAGGCAGGGGGTATTCGCCCGCTGAGGAACGGGACAAGTTGCCCATCGGAGAGATCCCCGTTGATGCCATCTTCAGCCCCATCCGCAAAGTTGGTTACGAGGTGCAACAAGCTCGCGTTGGCCATATGACCAACTTCGATCGGCTCATCATGGAGATATGGACCAATGGCACTATTCGGCCTGAAGAGGCTTTGGGCGAGGCGGCCAGGATTTTGGTGGAACACTTGCTGTTGGTGGCTGGCGCCAGGAAGGAGATCTCAGAAGAAGAGGCTAAGGAAGAAGGTGTACCTACCCACGTTTACGAGATGTTAATCGAGGATTTAGATCTCAATGTGCGAGTCTATAACTGCCTCAAGCGGACGGGGATAACCAATGTGGGAGAGGTGCTAGAGAGGCTGGAACAGGGTGAGGAAGGGATGATGGGTATCCGGAATTTCGGCCCCAAGTCGTTGGTGGAGTTAAAGCAGAAGTTGGCGGCGAGGGGCTTGTTGCCCTTAACCGAGGAAGAAGAATCTGATGGAGTGACTGTTTCATGAGACATCGGAAAGCGGGCCGCAAGCTGGGTCGCTCCAGCGGCCATCGCAGAGCTCTATATAAGAACCTGATAACTGAATTGTTTCGCCATGAGCGGATAAAGACCACGGAGGCCAAAGCCAAAGCCGTTCGGGGGAAGGCGGAGAAGCTGATCACTTTGGGTAAGCGCGGCGACCTGCACGCCCGACGATTGGCCGCCGCCAGATTGAACGATCCGACTATCGTTACGAAGCTTTTCGATGAGTTGGCTCCCCGCTACGAAGGTCGTCCCGGTGGCTACACTCGCCTACTCAAGCTAGGACGACGTCAGGGCGATCGGGCGCCCATGGTTCTCTTAGAATTGGTGGAGTAGCTGGGTGCTGGAAGCTGGAAGCTGGAAGCTAGAAGCTGGAGGCCGAAGGGCGGACGCTAATGACCAGCAACCAGCGGCCAACGTCCAAAAACTCGTGGCCGTCGTCGAGTACGATGGCACCGACTACCTTGGCTTCCAGGTGCAGGCCCAGGGCCGGACGATTCAGGGGGAGATAGAGCGCGCGCTGGCGTTGATTACTCAAGAGCGGGGCAGGATCGTTGGGGCGGGGCGGACTGACACCGGTGTTCATGCCCAGGGGCAGGTTATCGCCTTCAGTACAGCCTGGCGACATCCTGTTGAGGAGCTTCAGCGTGCGCTAAATGCTGTCTTGCCCAGGGACATCGCGGTGCGCGAGCTAAGGTCCGTGGCCAGGGGCTTTCACCCCCGCTTCGACGCTGTAAGTCGGGAGTATCGCTACACCATTCTCAGCCAGCCCTTGCGTTCACCGTTGGCCCGACGTTTCGTCCATCATTTCCCTCACCCTCTTGACGTGTCAGCCATGAACGAGGCCGCAGGCGTCCTGATGGGCAGTCACGATTTTGCCTCTTTCGGGCGAGCGCCTCAGGGCGATAACACGGTGCGTGAGGTGTATCAGGCCCAATGGACTCCAGAGAGGCCATTCGTTTACTTCGATATAGTAGCTAATGCTTTTCTCTATCGAATGGTGAGGAGTCTGGTGGGTACGCTACTGTTGGTGGGAACGGGAGAGCTATCTCTAGCTGGGTTTGAGGAGATTCTCCGGTCTGCTGATCGGAATAGAGCGGGCCAGGCTGCCCCGGCTCATGGGTTGTGTTTGATAAGGATAAGCTATTGACTGATGGAGGACTCGTAGGTGAAGACGTATACAGCTAGAGCAGAGGGTATGGAAAGAGAGTGGTTCCTGGTGAGCGCTGAGGGCAAGACGTTAGGGCGTCTGGCTTCAGAGATCGCCCAGGTGCTGCGGGGCAAGCATAAGCCCATCTACACTCCGCATCTCGACTGTGGTGACTACGTCATCGTGGTCAACGCCGAAAAGGTGCAGGTCACTGGGCGGAAGCTAGACCAAAAGATGTATTACCACCATACGGGCTATCCTGGCGGGATCAAAAGCATCAGCTTGAGGAATCAATTGCAGAAACATCCGGAGCGGGTACTGCAGGCTGCGGTGCGGGGGATGCTGCCCAGAAACCGACTGGGTCGCAAGATGCTGAAGAAACTCAAGGTTTACGCGGGTGACTCCCATCCCCACCAGGCTCAACAGCCTAAGTCGCTGGAATTGCGATGATGTCATTGCGAGGAGCGAAGCGACGAAGCAATCTCCAGCTCGCGACGGGGGGGATTGCTTCGCTCCCTGCGGTCGCTCGCAATGACAGCAGTTTTCATTGAGAGGAGAGGTAAATGGAACTGGTGTATTATGAGGGAGTGGGGCGACGCAAGACGGCCAGCGCTCGTGTGCGGCTCTATCCTGGCGAGGGCAACGTCGTAGTCAACGACAAGCCGATGGAGGAGTACTTCCCGCGGGAGCACGATGTGCTGCACTTGCTGGAGCCGCTAAAGGTCACGGACACCGCGGGCACGTTCAATGTCTCGGTCAAGGTTCAGGGAGGAGGCGTATCTGGCCAGGCGGGGGCTGTGTGCCATGGCATCGCTCGCGCCTTGTTGAAGGCCAACCCAAACCTGCGGCCCGTTTTGCGCAGGGGTGGCTTTCTGACCCGGGACGCACGCATGAGGGAAAGGAAGAAGCCTGGGCTCAAGCGCGCTCGGAAGGCGCCACAGTACACCAAGCGGTAAAGCTCACTCAAATCAGTCCGTTGTTTCGAAGGGGTGGGGTCGTTGGAGACCTCGCCCCTTTTGCTTTGTGGGAGGGTTTGGAGAGGCGGATGTAGCCATAATTCAAAGCCCCTCGGTTGTCACTTTGCCGAGGGGCTTTGTGTTTGGTATGGCCGATTTAAGTGTTCCCAGCCTTGACCAATGCCAGGTGCTGTAGCGCGATGATGGTCTTGGCGTCGCAGATCTCGCCGCGTGCTATCATGTCCATGGCCTCGTGGAAGGGAAGCACCACGACTTGAGTGTCCTCTCCCTCTGCCGCGATGCCGCCGCCCCTGCCAATACGTTGGCGATGGTCCACCTCGCCCAGAAACAGGTGAATGTGCTCCGAGCTGCCGCCAGGGCTGGGATAAACTGTGGTTATGGGCTGCAATTTGCCTTTGACCTTGTAGCCGGCTTCCTCCAGCAGTTCCCTGTCGGCCACTTCCTTGACCGACCGGCCCTCATCCACGACCCCAGCCACGATCTCCAGCAGCCACGCCTGTCTGGCGCCATCGCCCTCGCGCTCGTGGGGATCGAGGCTGGCGTAGACGGGGTAGCGAAACTGGCGCACCAGGATCACGGCATCGTCCTGGGGATCGTACAGCAGCACGCCTACGGCGTCGCCGCGCTCGAAGTTGATGCGGGCGATGGGCTCGCTCATCCGGCCGTCAAAGCGACGATACCGGAGCGTGGCGCGGATAACTCGAAACAGCTTGCCGAATGAGTAGTCCTCGACCTGGTCGAGGATTCTCACCCACGAACCGGCGTCGTCTGGTCGAAATGATCCTGAGGACATGAGGGTCTCCTTGGCTATCCATCTTCGCTGGGCGCGTCGTCGGTTGGCTAACGTGATGGCTTCGGCTTCAGGAAGGCGAAGTACAGCCATACGTGGAAGGCAAAGAACGCCAACCCGAACAGAACCAGTGGCCCCAGAACGAGCAGCGGAAAGTACCGCGTGGCAGCCAGATTCAACAATGCTCCTCCCGCCATGTAGGCCACGCTGTCCAGGAAAGTGATCAGCACGGCCGAATAGAAGAACACGGTCCACGGCTTGCCTGGCTCGGGCAGCGTGTGGGACTGCCAGCGGAAGGCGCTGCGCAGTACGTCAGGGTCAAAGTTCTTTGCATGCTGGATGTAGAAATCCTTGATCTGGTTCATCGCCTGGGCGCTGTCGTGCCAGGCCTGACGCAGGCGGATGATCTTCAAGAAATACAGCCACCCGATACCACATAGCAGCCACAGGAGCAAGGTTCCAGCAGCTTGTGGGAGGCCAGTCTTCTGTGCCAGCACGCCAACGACGCCCGAGACCATCACGCCCGCAACCAGCAGGTAGAAGTTGACCATGATGTGCCGGTCTTGCATCGCCTCGCTGGCTGTAATACGGGCGTATTCAAACTCCAGTTTGAGGATGTCAGCAGGGTCCAGGATGTCTTGCCCTGGGGTCTCCAGAGGTGGCGGTGTTGTCTGGCTGAGCTTGGCGCCAACTCGCCGGTTCATGGCCAGGATCGCCAACAGAGTCAGCACGTTGGCGATCAGGAAAACGAATGAGATGCAGACCTGGAAGATGATGCGTATCACAATCATGGACAGTAACCTC
>CAZVCJ010000062.1:18551-21172 GCA_964625745.1 uncultured Anaerolineae bacterium
CCTCACATTAACTGCCCGAATCGCTCTCCCCCTGTCCCTCTCCCGGCAGTTTGGCCTCGGCGCCTCCTGAATTCTCTCCTGTTTTCGGCCCTACATGGTCCTCCCCTTCCGGCGTTGGGGCCAGCAAGGTCTCGGCTACATCTTGAAGCTTCTCCACCGCCTCCTCCGAGAACATGCCCACCAGGCCGGCCAGGGCCGCGAAGCCAAAGGGGCTGGTTTGCTCAATGTTTGCCGTGGGTGAGAAGAACCCCCCTCGGATGACGAAATAGAAAACGAGCCCCAGGGTTGAGCCGACAAAAGGCAACAGGACGTACATTGTCAACCAACTGAACACCAGTTCCCGATTACCGACGTACCAGTAGAGCGACCGAAGCGCATGTACCAGGCTGCCCAGGGCGCCGGCCATCGCCACGATGAAGATCAAGCGGACCTCATCCGAAACCGAAAGTGTCCAGAATAGGAAGGCTACTGGCGATGAGGCCGGCGCCGACCCTGTGGCTGGGGCTGGGAGCGGCCAGAACTGCACCAGGCCATACAGCAGGAAGGCCGCGGCCAGGATGAGATAGGCCGTGATCAAAACAATCCCAACAGGCGGTACGAGACTCGCCCCCACCCCGGCACGCTTCGCCTTGACGGTCTCTTTTGGCTCTTCTTTCCTCTCTGGCTCTTCTTCTGTCGTTGTTGTGATCTCTTCCTCAGTCATGTTTCTCCTCCTTCCTTGCTTGTCATTGATGTGGAGGTGTAGTTCACCTTCGCTGGACTGGATAGGATGAATTTGGGATGTTCAGTTCATATTCTACTCCTTTCTCCCTCAGTGTCAAGTGGATGCACACCTTTGACATTATCTCACAAATGTGTATAATACTCACAAATATTACATTGCTGAAGGAGAGCAATACATGCAAGGACAAAAAGCGGCTTTGACCCTGAAAGAAGCCTCAAAACGCCTGGGCGTCCATCCCAACACGCTGCGGAATTGGGAACGACAAGGGGTGATCCAACTGATTCGGCTCCCAGGAAGCCGGTATCGCCGTGTCCCCGTTTCGGAAGTGCAACGGTTAGTGGCTCAGATGCACGGACAGCAGGCCAGCGTCCGGTTGGAACCACCCTCTGACGATCCGGCCATGATCGCCGAAGGCCAGGCCCTGGCCCGCGCTATCCAGTTAGAATTGGCTGCGCTCAATCAGACCCAAACCCTGGAAGACACTATGCAGGCATTGCGGGGGCGCTCATGGTCGTGATAGATACTGACGTGTTTCTCCTGGAGTTCGCCTTTCATCGCGATCCCCGTCACGAGGTCAATGCCCGCTTTCTGACAGTGGTGCGAGATCGCGCTCCGACGATCACCATCTACAACTTGATGGAGATCCTGGGGCAACTCTCCTTCAACTTGTCCCCCGCACGGCTGGCTCAATGGCCACTCTGGCTACAGACCGCCTATGGCCTGACGGTGCTCTGGCCAGAGCCGGGCGAGATGGAAGCCCTCGCTTTCTTCCGCTGGGAAATCCACGAGGCCCCGCTGGCGCGAATGCAGGATAAGCGCATGGCCTTCCTGGACACGCTCATCCTCAACCTGGCCGAACGAACATCGGAGGCCGAGACCTTCGTGACCTGGAATGCGCGGCATTTCAGAGACAAAAGCTCGCTCACCGTACTAACGCCAGCGGAGTACCTGGGGTGACCGTTACCGGATCACCTGATCCGCCTGCTCGATCAACTCCTGCGGCAGGGTGATTCCCTGCCTCTGCGCCGCGTCCAGGTTGACGTAAACCAACTTCTTGGCCAGCGGCTGAAATGGAATATCGGCCGGGTCTTCCCCCTTCATCACCCGGACGACCAATTGCCCCGACAGGTAGCCGTTGTCGGAGTAGTCCCAACCGACGCCGATGGCTGCCCCTTGCTCGGCCAGGCTGGTGGCTGGGGCGATCAAGGGGATGCGCTCCTGGTCGGCTACTTTCGCCAGAGAGTCGAAGGCGTCCATGACGACGTTATCCAGCACCGTGAAGAAGGCGTCAATGTCTTTGGTGGAGAGGGACTGAGCGCCCTGCAGCACCTCGTTGGAACCACTGATGGTCACCTCCACGATCTCAAGACCCAGCTCAGCGGCGGCCTCCCGCGCCACCTCCATTTCGTAGTGAGTGTTGGCATTGGCCGGGTCCCACATGACACCCACCCGCCTGGTATCTGGCAGCGCTTCCAACATCAGCTCCATCGTCTGGCGCATGGGCGCAGTGGATGAGGCCCCAGTCACATTGGGCCGGTGCTCTTCTGCTGATTGGCCAGCGCCCACGATGTACGGGTTGGCCACCGCGCCGAAGACGACCGGGGTCTCTTCTACCTCATTGAGCACCGCCTGCAAGGCTGGCGTGGACACGACGAAGATCAAGTCCACGTCTGAGGCAACCAACTGCCTGGCGATGAGTTGCGCAGTGGGTATGTCGGCCTGGGCGTTTCTGAACTGATAACGCACGTTTTCGCCATCCTTGTACCCGGCGTCCGTCATAGCCTGCAGAAAGCCCTCTATCGTTCTGTCCAGCACCGCATTGCTGGAAAACTGGAACACGCCGATGGTGTAGAGCTCCTCGCCCCGGTTGCTGCAGCCGGCAAGCATAAGTAGAGCT
>CAZVCJ010000063.1:0-20819 GCA_964625745.1 uncultured Anaerolineae bacterium
TTGAATAGATCTCTGATTCCCATGAGCCTTCTCTCCTCTCTTATGACTGCAAAAGGAAATGTATTAACCCATGAAGCAAAGCCGCCAGCAGGGCGGAAGCAGGTATGGTGAGTACCCAGGCAGCAACGATGCTGCCCGCCACATTCCAGCGCACCCTGGAGAAGCGCGTGGCCGAGCCTACGCCCAGGATAGCCGAGCTAACAACCTGAGTGGTGCTCACAGGCCCGCCCAGTAGAGCCGCCCCAAAGATAATGAGGGCCGAGGCGATCTGGGCTGCGAATCCATGTACCGGCCTGATCTTGTAGAATTTGCCCCCCAGGGTTCTGATGATCCGCCAGCCCCCAAGGGCTGTCCCCAAAGAGATGGCTCCCGCAGAAAGAGCGATCACCCACCAGGGCACGCTGAACTCTGGCAGATAACCTGAAGCAACCAGGGCCATGGCGATGATCCCCATGGTCTTCTGAGCATCGTTAGTGCCGTGGCTCAAGGCCAGGGCCAGAGAAGTGATGATCTGCGCGCGCTTGAAAGCCCAGTTGATCCGAGGCGAGGCCCCACGGGCCAGGAAGAGCACCAACCTCATCAACAGATAACCTACTACCAGACCCAGGATGGGCGATATGAAGAGGGCGATGATGATTTTGAGCAATCCCCTCATCTGGATCATGGACAGGCCGAAATCAACGCTCACCGCCCCGATCAATCCGCCCACCAGAGCATGAGACGAACTGGAGGGAATGCCCAAGGCCCAAGTTGTGATATCCCAGATAATGGCTGCCAATAAAGCGGCGAAGATGACAGCAACGGTGATAGCCTTTGGGTCAACCACCTCTTGCCCAATGGTATTGGCTACGGCCACGCCGAAGAGAAAAGGGCCGCAGAAATTGGCCACTGCGCTTAGGGCAAGGGCTTTGCGCGCTGACATGGCTCTCGAAGAGATCATGGTGGCTACGACACTGCTCGAGTCGTTGAAGCCGTTCATGAAATCGAAGACCAGTGCCACCCCAATGATGGCGATACCTGCAATCGGCAGATTCAACTTTCTTCCTCCCTTGTTAACCCCATTTCCACACTCGTGATGAATCTTTCATGCTCTCGCGAGTTTGCCTACGAAAAAGCCCGCAGATTGCATCAGACGGGTTTGTATGCTACAATAGGCTGGAGGTTAGATATTGGTCTTCCAACTTCCACCTTCCAATCCTTCGGCTGGCCTCAGGACAGGCCTCCAACTTCCAGATGAGGCACTTCAAAGATGAGTGATATCCAGGCTTCCTTCTCCTTACATGAGCGTGGTGGCGGGCGCATTCTGTTGCGTTGTCTCAGCTATCTGCGTCCCTATTGGCGGCTCACGGCGGGCGCCTACCTGGCCTTGCTGGCAACCAATGCATTGGCCCTGATCATCCCCCAGTTCATTCGCTGGATCGTGGATCGAGGAATCGGCGGTCAGGATGTTCGTCCGCTGGGTTTATCGGTTCTGGCTCTCCTGGGGCTGACCTTGATCAAGAGCGGGCTGACCTTCCTGCAGGGACAATGGACAGAGACCGCTTCCCAGAGCGTCGCCTACGACCTGCGCAATGCCATCCACCGCAAGCTCTCAGAACTCTCTTTCTCCTATCACGATCGTACTGAGACCGGCCAGATCCTCTCACGGGCAGTGCAGGATGTGGATCGCATCCGTTTTGTGACCGGGCGCGCTTTCCTGCGGCTGACGGATGCTACGATCCTGCTGCTGGGGACGGCGGTGATGTTGGCCCAGATGAACCTCCATCTGGCCTTGCTGGCCCTGTCCACCATGCCGCTGCTCGGCTACCGCGCCTTTCAACTGGGCCGCCTCCTCCGCCCGCTCTCCCTGGACATTCAGCAACAACTGGCGGTGCTGACCACGCGGCTGGAACAGAACCTGCGCGGCGCGCGCATCGTCAAGGCCTTTGCACAGGAAGAAAACGAGATCGCCCGCTTTGATCGCCAGAACGCTCGCTGGTTCGATCTATCGGCCTATTCGGCTCGCCTCCGGGCTTTCAACGTTCCCTTAATGGAGTTGATCGCCAATGCCAGCGTGGTTTTCATCGTCTGGTATGGCGGCTTCCTGGTCACTCAGGGCCGACTGACTCTTGGAGAACTGGTGGCGTTTTCCACTTACCTGGCTCAACTGGCTCAGCCCGTGCGACGCCTGGGCATGATCATCCCTGCCCTTTCTCTGGCGGCGGCCGCAGGCGAGCGCGTCTTTGAGATCCTGGACGTCGTGTCGGAGGTGCAGGAAGCGCCCGACGCAGTGCCGTTGCCGCCAGTGCGCGGTCACGTGCGCTTCGAGCACGTCTCCTTCGCCTATTTCGGTCGCCATCGAGTGCTCACAGACGTCACGTTTGAGGCATTGCCAGGTCAGGTGATCGCCTTGCTGGGTGCGACCGGTTCCGGCAAGTCCACCATCATCAATCTCATCCCCCGTTTTTACGACCCAACGGAGGGACGCATCACCGTGGACAGCCATGACATCCACCGTGTGACACTGAATTCCCTGCGAGACCAGATCGGCATTGTATTGCAGGAGACAACGCTTTTCGCGGCTCCCATTCGAGAGAACATTGCCTTCGGTCGCCCGGACGCCAGTGAGGAGGAGATCATCGAGGCGGCTCGTGCCGCCCAGGCGCACTCCTTCATTTGCGAGATGCCAAATGGGTATGATACTATGGTGGGCGAGCGAGGTGTCACCCTCTCCGGCGGGCAACGGCAACGCATCGCCATCGCTCGCGCCCTGCTCAAGGACCCTCGCATCCTCATCCTGGATGATGCGACATCCAGCGTGGACACGGAGACCGAGCGGTTAATCCAGACGGCGCTCCAGCGACTAATGCGCGGGCGCACGTCTTTCGTCATCGCTCAACGTCTGAGCACACTGCGTATGGCTGACCTGATCATCGTCCTGGAGAAGGGACGCATCGCTGCCTGCGGCACTCATGCGGAGCTGGTGCGCACCTCTGGCCTGTATGCAGAGATCTATCATCATCAGTTGCAGCCACAAGGCTTGTCCTGAGGCTTGCCGAAGGGACAGGAGTCATGAGCGTTTCCATAGGCACCAGCAGTGCAGGCATAGGCCCGCGCCACGTCATGGAGGGCTTTGGCGAAATGACAGGTGGGAAAGCCTTTGATTGGCGCGTTGTCACCCGCCTGTTGACCTACCTGCGCCCTCACTGGCAACGGGTGGCCGTCGCCTTCCTGTTGATGCTGATTGCGTCGGCGCTGACTCTGGCTGCCCCCTATCTCATCAAGGTAGCAATTGACCAGTTCATCGCTCAGGGCGACACAACTGGTCTGGCTCGCACTGCCCTATTATTGACAGGCGTTTTCATAGGCATTTACCTGGCCGCGTCGGGACAGCAGTATCTGCTGTCCTGGGTAGGGCAGCAAGTACTGGCGACCCTGCGCACACAGCTCTTCCGCCATCTCCAGACGCTTCCCCTGGGCTATCACGATAACCACATCGTCGGTGTGACCATCTCCCGCGTCATCAACGACGTGGACGTTATCAACGAGCTGCTGTCGGAGGGGTTGATCACCCTGGTCGGTGATGTCCTGGTGCTGGTAGGCATCATCACCGTTATGCTCTCCATGAGTCTGCGGTTGGCCCTCCTCACTTTTAGCGTCTTTCCGTTGATGCTGTTGGCGACTTATCTCTTTGCCCGACGGGCTCAGGTCGCTTTCCGCCACACCCGGTCCAGAATCGCGGCCGTCGTAGGCGACCTGGCCGAAGACATTTCCGGGATGCGCGTGATCCAGGCCTTCGCTCAGGAAGATGTGTCGCAGGAGCATTTTGACGAAGTGAATCGAGCTAACCGAGATGCCTACATCCAGGCCATGTCCCTCTCCTTCGTCTTCTTGCCCTCCATCGAGTTCCTGGGTATGCTGGCCACAGGTATTGTGTTGTGGTTTGGCGGTCTCGCCGTCGCTCGCAGCGAGCTGACCCTGGGGGTGATGGTGGCGTTCCTGGCCTACGTGTCCCGCTTCTTCCAGCCGATTCGGGAGTTGAGCCAGCTCTACACCACCATGCAGGCAGCAATGGCGGGAGGCGAACGGGTATTGGATCTGCTCGACACCCGGCCGGAAATCACAGATCAGCCCGATGCCATCGAGATGGCAACCATCGCTGGCCAAGTGGAGTTACGCCACGTCTCCTTCTCGTACCGGGGTGACAGGCGGGTACTGCACGATGTGAGCCTGGTCATCCAGCCAGGCCAGACGGTAGCGCTGGTGGGACCGACCGGCGCCGGCAAAACGTCCATCGCCAATCTGGTGGCCCGCTTCTATGACGTGACAGATGGCGCAGTGTTGATTGACGGACTGGACGTCCGTCAAGTTACCCAGCATTCCCTGCGGCGGCAGATGGGTCTGGTGCCTCAGGAGCCTTTCCTCTTTCCCGGCACAATCGCCGACAACATCCGCTTTGGTCGCCCGAACGCACTCGACGGCGCCGTTGAGGAAGCCGCCCGCCTGGCCAATGCCCACGAATTCATCGTGGCACTGCCAGATCGGTACGCCACAGAGATTCTGGAGGGGGGCGTTAACCTCTCCGTCGGCCAACGCCAGCTCTTATGCATTGCCCGTGCGGTGTTGGCCGACCCGCGCATCTTGATCCTGGACGAGGCCACCTCCAGCGTGGATACAGTGACCGAGGTACTGATCCAAGATGCGCTACGTCGGTTACTGGCCGGACGCACTGCCCTCATCATCGCCCATCGGTTGAGCACCATCCGCCATGCAGACCTGATTTGCGTGGTGAACGAGGGCCGCATCGTCGAGCGGGGCACGCACGAGGAACTGTTAGCGCAAAGTGGACTTTATCACGACCTCTACGAGCGACAGTTCGTGGATCTCATGCCGACGTGAATGTCATACGAGTTGCGCTCACTATCTCATCCTGCACTCAAGATCGCAGCAATTTCAGGCGTCGCCCATAGTGCTGCGCCGGTGGTGTCAACGACAATATCGCACACTTCCATCTGAGGCAGATAGCATTTCTGGGCCATCAGAAACTGGTCTTTGAAAAACCTGTTACGGAAGTAGGTAGGCTCGTATTTCTTCCGATAATCAATATCGCGTTTCCATTTCCGCTTCAGCCTGATCGCATCGTCGGTCAGATATACCACTTTGATCCCTATCAGATGTACAACCTCCTCGAGCAGAAATGGGAAATTGCCCTCAATAAAAACGATGTCGGCCGGCTCAATCTCAAGCGGGGCGCAGCCTGCCTTTAAGTTGCCGTCCAGATCGTGGCTTGAGGTGGCATAGACAAAGTCGTATCTGGGGATGGCTATCTTCCTCCCTTGAGTGACGTCTTCGAGACTCTGCTTGAACAGCGCAAAGTGGATGGCCTCTTTGCCCAGCGTATGGATGCCCTTCTCCTCCCGATAATCTCTGTCGGTTAAGAAGTTGTCCATCTCAATTGAAGTGGCTTTCTGGCCTGTCTGCTCAAATGTACTGCGCAGACGTTCGACAATCTCGGTCTTCCCAGCCGCCGTAGGTCCGGCAATCGCCAAGAGAATGGGTGTTCCTTTGGCAGCAATGAGCTTCTTAACGCTCTCGATAAAGAGCTGATCCACCTCTGCGTTCGCATCTTTGAAATCTTTATAGCCAACGGCCTGATAACGCTCGAACCGCTTTTGCCTCTGCTCAAAACTCCGATACGGCTTGCCGCCAAAGTGCGCCAGGACCTGGTCAGTGAAATAGACCGTCCGAATCAGAAAGTAAAACCCTCTGATATCGAAATAAAAGTGCGCGCTAACCCACTCCTCCGCGTATTCGCCAGTGACCAGACCGACAAAGAGCATGCGCGTCAGTCGAACGATGTTTTTATCCAACACAATCCTGTCGTCAATCCGTGGCTTAATCTGGATGCCGGTATAGAAATCGCTCCTGCTGATCATCTTTTCGATTTCTTCTTTTTTATCCGGTTCTACAGAAGCCCAGCCGTTCTCAGGATACAAGTTATGGAGGGCATAGCGGAATTCATAGAGTTCCAATTCCTCTATACCCATATTGATCCGCTTCATCTTCTCATACAGGATTTCAGAAAAAACATCCGGACTGTACAAATTGTTCAACTCACGACGCCCCCGTCAATTCGCCGCGCACTTTTCCCCGACGCCAAATACCAACGCATCGTACGCGCGTTTGGTCCTGGCATAGTTGCCATCACGATCGAGAGCGATTCCTCTACCAACGCCAGAAACGATTTGCCCAACCCCGATCTCTTCCACTTGCGTCTCCAACTTCTCCAGCAGCGCGGGCGCGCTGCCCGGTTCCGTGCTACGTCCGTCGAAAATGACGTGCAAGTAGACCTGGCTCAAGCCGTTTGCTTTGGCCATGCGCAACAACGCCAGCGGATAATCAATGGAACCATGTGAGCTTTTTTCCGTGAGCAGACCGATCAAGTGCAGGCTTGCGTTCTGTCGCTTGACCTCGTTGATCGCGCGGCAAAGGATTTCATTGGCGTAGAACGAACCATCCTTCATGGCGAGATCCAGTCGCACATCATCTTGCAGCACGACACGCCCCGCACCGATGTTCATGTGCCCGGCTTCGGAATTACCGGCTTTACCCGGTTTCAAACCAACCGCGTCGCCTGCGGCCTGCAACTGGGTACACGGATACTGTCGTGTTAGATCGTCCCACACTGACGTTTGTGCGAGAAAGATCGGATTCGTGTCGTCGTTTTTGCCGATGCCCCAGCCGTCAAGAATGACCAGCAACACGCGCCGGCGACCGCCCCATTCGTACTCGCGCGCCAGGCTCGCGCCATCCATTGCACTCGGTGGTGCGATGCCGAGTGCGTGCAAAACAGTCGGCGCGATGTCTGCCAATGTGCCGTGACGCACGTCAGCCCGCGATTGTGCACGCGGATCAATCAGAATGAATGGAACAGGGTTTGTCGTATGTGCGACGTGATGAGTTCCATCGGGGTTGGTCATCTCTTCGAGGTTGCCGTGGTCAGCCATCACGAGAACCACATAGCCGGCGGCGAGCGCAGCGTTCACAGTCTGTCCCAGCCGCGCATCCACGAGCTCGGCGCACCTGATCTTGGCGTCGCGATTTTGCGTGTGCCCGATCACATCGCCGTTGGCAAAGTTGGCCACGATCAAATCGTACCGCTCTCCGATGCCGCGCAAAACCTGCTCGGTGACTTGCGCCAGACTCAGCTCCGGCAATTGATCAACTGGAATACCTTTTGGCGATGGAATGCGTACATCGTCCTCGCCCACGAATGGTTGGTTGTTGCCGCCGTTGAAGAAAAAGGTGACGTGCGCGAACTTTTCGGACTCGGCGACACGCAATTGGCGCAGATTCGCCCGACTGACCATTTCGCCCAGGGTGTCCCCGATTCTTGTCGGAGCAAAAGCAACTGGCAGGTCTTTGAACTTTTCATGGTACAGTGTCAGGAGCACGAAAGTGAGGTTTTGAAAATCGCGACGCGGAAAACGATCCCACTCTGGCTCAACAAACGCTTCCGTCAATTGAATTTCGCGCTCGCCGCGACGACAGCAAAAGACTACCACATCGCCATCTTCGATACAACCGACAGGTTTGCCCTGCACATCCACCAGGACAATCGGTTCGAGCGAGTAATCCGTTTGTCCCTGGCGATACAACTCTCTGACTGCATCAGCGAGCGCGGCCCCGCCGCGCGTTAGATGACCGTTGGGCATAACGTATTCCTCGGTGGTTAACTGCCGTCACTCGGAATCTGGCGCGCTGGACAAATATCCAAGAGTTCGCTCAAGGTGTGGATTACCAGGTCGGGTTTGTTCTCGCCGGTGGGGGGCTCCTTCTCCAACGTAGCCGGCTCCATCAGGACGATGACCATCCCGAAGCCAGCCAACCGGGCGCCCAAAATATCGCGGGAGGGATTATCTCCCACATACATCGACCGGGCGGGGGCGACGCCAGCCCTGCGAGCCGCTTCCAGGTAGATCTCCGGACCCGGTTTCCGGCATCCGGCTTTGGAAGACAGAACCACTGTCTCAAAGTACCCGGTGAGACCGTCCTCCTCCAGCCAGTCTGGGATTTCTGTCTCGGTGATGGTGTTGGCGATAATCCCCAGGCAGTAGCCCCGTCTGCTCAACTCAATTACTACTCGTTTGACATCCGGCCGTGGGACTCGGCGCCCGTCGCGATCGCGCCACAGACGAGTCAATTTCCCCGCCAGCGGTGCAATCTTGTCGGCCGGAAAATCCGGCAGCATCCAGCGTGTCCACAATTCCCTTTCGGATGCTTCGATCAAGGTCTCCTTGGCCCACTTACGGTAGACTTGATATCGTTCCTTCAGTCGCTTGCAGAACGCCTCAGGCGACTCTTGTGCTCCGACCAACGTAACGAGCTGCTGTCTTGCCTGGGCCTGGAACGCATCGTCTTTCACTACAATCCGCATCGTATTGCCGACGTCAATGAAAATGGCTTCGATGTCGCGATTCATCTCCTCCACCTTTCACGTGTGTTATTCGCGCTAACAATGTTTTTACTCAATCCCGCCAGATGCCAACTCGTACTTGCCCTGGACGCCCTTCACCTCCAATCGGTCGGGCGCTCGCTGGACTTGGAGCCGGAAATAGCTGCCGAAGGCACGGGCCAGCCGGCACGCCTCCTCAGGGTACTGGTCAATGAGATTGACATGCTCTCGCGGATCCTCGATCAGATTGTAGAGCTCGTCTGGTTCCCCCTCTGGCCGCAGGATCAGGCTCCACGTCCGATCCCGCACGCAGCGGTCCACTGCCTCATGGTAGCCGGTGATGATCACTTGCCGATGCTCGTCGGTATCGCCCCGCAGCACCGGCAGGAAGCTGCGACCGTGCATGGAAGAGGTGTTGTTGCCCATGCCCAGCACCTCCAGCAGGGTAGGCAGCAGGTCGTGGAACTGGACGATGGCCTGGGTGCGGCGCGCACCCTGGCCGCCGGGCAGGCGGATCAAAAACGGAACTTTGAGCAACTCGCTGTACAGGCGATCGCCGCCCTTGAGGAACTTGCCGTGGTCGGCCAGCGGATGGCCGTGGTCGGCCAGCAGGACGATGACTGAGTCATCGTAGTAGCCCAGGTCCTTGAGCGCGTGAAACAGCCGACCCAGGCAGTGGTCCACAAAGGCCGCTTCCCCCGCGTACAGACCCCGAATGTGGCGGACCTCCTCAGGCGTTGCCCAGCCCTCCACCGGCCCGCCCATGGGCAAGATCAGCCGCGGGCCGCGATAGCTGGGATCGGTGTAGGTATCGAAGCGGGTGGGTGGGTCCCACGGCTCGTGGGGGTCGAAGCAGTCAATCAAGGCGAAGACGCTCGGATGAACGCGGTTGCGCTTCAGCCAATCCACAGCCTCGTCCACCACTTTGGCCGGGAACCAATCCTCCTCGCGGGTGAAGTCATCGGTGTTGGCCAGGAACTGGGCCACGCGGCCACGCCATAACGTATCATAGTGTTCGTTGACGTAGTCGTCCAGATTGCGACTGGGCGGATGTGAGGTCCACGGGTCGTACTCCTGCCCCCTGATCCAGCGATAGGCGTGAAACCCGCGATGGAAGTTCATACCTGGCGCCCGGTAGTGATACGTATCGCTGATCAGGCCGCACACGTATCCTTCGGCCCGCAGAATCTCGGCCACGGAGATGTCCTCTTTGGCCAGCGGCTGCCAGGGGCGGTAGGGCAGGGTGCGCTGGCCGGTGAGGATCTGCGTGCGCACCGGTATAGTGGGCAGTGCTTCCGGGTAGGCGTTGTCGCAGACGACACATTCCTGGGCGAAGGCATCCAGGTTGGGTGTCTGGCAGGCGGGGATGCCCTCGAAGACGGGTTGATCGCCGTTGTAGAAGCTGATATGGTCCTGACGAAAGCTGTCCAGTACGATAACGATGACGTTCATGGTCTCCTCTCTCGTTCTGTCAGGATAGGCAGGGTTAGTAGATCACTGAAGAATTCGATGTAGAAGTCGGCTTCAACGTCCTTCCCGTAATTGAAGGCCACCGTCGTCATGCCCACCGCCTTGGCCCCCTGCAATTCCGACGCCTTGTGGCCCACAAAGGCAGCCTCTTTCGGCTCGATCCCCAGCTCATCCAAAGCTATGCGATAGATGGGGGGGGCCGGCTTGCGCACTCCTACCTCGCAGGATGAGACGAAGGTATCCCACACATGGCCTATCCCCTCCTCATCGAACCATTCCAACTTCACGCTGGTAGGCTGATAGGTGTCGGTCACCACGCCCAGCAAAAGGCCCCGTTCTTTCAGGGCCAGCAACGTTTCCTTCACCCCATCGAAAAAGACGACGTCGTTGCTTTCTTCTTCAAGCACCTTCCTTCCCCAGGCCAGATTCTCCTCGCCCCGAACGCCATAGAATCTCAATACCTTGTCCTGATATTCCTGCTTGGTGAGCCTGCCCACAAAAGCCATTGTTCTGAGCTTCTCCCTTTCCTGCTTCGGCATGGGGGACAGGCTCAGGCCCAGTTCTGCCAGGAAGGCAGCCAGCCGCTCCTTTTCGCGAGGGCGCTGGTAGAGCAAGTCTCCTGCATCAAACAGTAGCGCCTTGATCTCCCTCGCTTCTGGCTTGGAGGGTGCGGTTCTTTTGACTGATTTGCGCCGCTCCTCCTCCAACACGTCCAGCAATTCCCCCATATCAAGCAGGAGAAAGTCGGGCACTGCATCATGGCTATCCGGCCCGTCAATGGGCGGGTGCTCGATCTGGATAGCCAGCCGATAGCCGGCTTGCTTGGCGCCAAGAACATCGCGCGAGACTTTGTCGCCAATGTGAACACAAGCATTGGGTGAGACCCCCGCCAATTGAGCGGCGTATAGAAAAATAGCCGGGTCAGGCTTACGCCGACCGTAGACGGACGAGAGGACAACGGGGTTGAAATAATCGCTGATCCCATATCGCTGAAGGGTGCAGGGAACCATTCCCCGGCTGATCACGTTGCTGATAATCCCGATCTTGAGACCCATCGCTTTGATGGCTTCCAGCACGGCCGGCATCTCGGAGCGCATCTCCTTCTTGTAGAACTGCGTCTCGACAAAGAATGACAGCCCTTCTGCTACGGCAGCTAACTTCCCTGGCGGCAGGCTGAGATCAACGAAGATATACTCTTGCCAGATTCTTGGGGGCTCTAGTTCCACAAGGGATCTCCTATTCCAGGTACGATATCGAAGAAGGCCCTTCTTGATGACCTGGTACAACTCCTCAGTTGTAAGCCCAGGGTCGAGACCCCACTCCACCAGTTGATGACGCAACTGGGCGGTGGCCGCCAGGCGTAATTCATCGTCGTAATATAGCGTCTCAATAGTACCGCCCACGTCAAAGAAGACGGCCTCGATAGCCATGAGGTATCCTATCAGTCGTTATCGGCATAGTATAGTAAGGGGCGCTCCCACCTGCCCAGATGGGAGCGCCCCATCTCTTTGCCAACCGAGAAGGCTCCGCGAACCCGCCTTCCCGCTTTCTCCGTGCTGCTATTCTCCTAGCTGGACGGTCCAGAAATCGCGGATGTCGGGCAGGTTGAGGTAGCACCAGTCGTAGTCGAGGGCCCACAGCTTATCCCTCGCTACATCCCAGCCGAACGAGCCCTCAAGGAGGGCCACATCAGTGCGCGTTGGGAGATCGCCGATGGTGTGGTAAGGTTCATAGCCTTTACCGCCCTCCTTGTCGCCCATATACCAGCGGATCATCAGCTTGGCGGCGTTGGGATGGGGGCCTGGTTGGCGATGGACGATGTGAATTCTGGTAGGGTCTTTGGACACGGACAAGGTGCGTCCGTGTCCAAAGAAACCCATTCCTGCTTCTTGCATAAATATCTGAACTTGTTCCTATCGGATTGCTCTTCGATTACGGGGTTTTGGTTCAAATATTTACGCACTACTCCGTAAGTTCTTGCTAAACCCGTTTTACTCTTCTGGCTTAGGGGTAAGCAGGCTGATCGCCCAGAAGTCGCGCACTTTCGCGGCCCATTCCCAGCCGTACACAGGATCCGTAGCCCAGGTACCCGCGTGCATTTCATCAAAAGGCAAGGCGCCTTCGGGAACCGGCATAGACGGTTGGGCAGAGTAAACGCCTATCTTGGACCAGGGAGCCATACCTTCCGGCGAGAGAACAAATTTGATGAACAGTTTGGCCGCATTGGGGTGCGGAGCCATATTGGCAACGCCCAGATAGCTGGTCTTCTCCATACCAAAGACCGGTGTAACATCCAGGCAGGGCGCCATGGCCCCTTCTCCATCAGCGGTATTTTCAACGCTATCCCAACCGGTCCAGCCCACCCCTGGTTCTACATCCGGGTCCATGCCGAGCGTCGCATAGGCCGCGTCGACCTCATCGCCGCCGGGCTCAATGCCGGGTTTATTCTGGGCCAGCTTCTTGATAAACAGCCAGCCCGCATTCGCGAGTGCTTCACCGGTGAAGGGGTCTGCCGCAGCGGCTGGGTCAGTGGTCCAATCTGCGCCGTAGAGTTCCTGATAGGCCGCAGCCATTTCGTCACCGTGTTGAGCAACTGTGGCCCACTTGGCCATATCGCTGACATTGGTCATTGGATCCTCCATGTAGACTTTCCCCGTAAACTTCGACTCGGTCAGCTCCCACCAGTTGGTGAACGGGCATGCATCGTCAACCTCGCCGTTGTAGCCCCACACGTCGATGGAGTGACGGGCAATCGCAAACGGCTGCTCGGGAGTCAATTCCGGCTCTACCACACCCTCCGGGACGTACGACCAGATCCATTGATTGGGCACAAATTGCCCGTACAGGATGTGGCCACTGCTTTGGAACCAGACATCCCCGACGACGTTCCCGGCTTCCTGCTCCGCCTGCATTTTGACGGCGATATCATCGGTATCGCCGCAACCAAGGGTGATGTCCGGGTATAACGCGTTCCAGGGATCCACTAATTTCGCAATTTTGGAAGAGTTGGAATAAACACACACTGACCCTTCCAGAATTGCTGCCGCTTCGACCGCCGCCCAGTCTTCGGTAGCGGGCTGGTACGGTCCGAAACCATTCGTCTTCGCCCATTGCTCCGCCGCAGTGAGAGGTACTTCGGTGGCGGGGGGTTGGGCCGTTGGGGGCTGGGTCGCTGCCGGCGTTGGAGTGGCCGGTGCGCCGCAGCCAGCAATAAAGCTGACCAGCAAACATACTGTCAAGAGTTTTACTAACGCTTTCATTTCTTCCTCCTTAACTTGCAAGATAGTTGGAAAACGGAACCATTGAAACACGACATTTTTCGCTCCTCTGATTTCTTCTCCTTTCCTCCTTTCGCTCCAAAATGGTCAGCACCATAATGACCATCTTGAGCCATTTTTGCTTAGCTTCTAGAGACGACCAAATTACCGCTTTCTTGATCGTATAGGTTAAGAGTCTTTGAATCGAACTTCAGCCAGATCTTGTCATCCATATTGATCTTGCTGATGCCCATTTCTCTGACGGTGATCTCTGTACCTTCCAAACGCGCTATGATGGTCGAATCAGCTCCCGATGGCAAGATGGAATAAGCCGTGAACTCCACCGCCCCCAGGTCAGGCTCTGTCGAGATGGCGACATCTTCGGGCCGCACAGCGACTACCACTTTTTCTGGCGCGTTTGATGTATCAATGGCGATCTGGAACTTCCCGAGGTTAACCGAGTTGTTCCCATCCACAACGCCATCCAGCAGATTCACCTTGGGGTTGCCAATGAAATCTGCCACAAATAGATTGGCCGGGTAATGGTAAACGGTGTCGGGGGTGTCCACTTGCTGAAGAACGCCTTCTTTCATCACGGCAATATTGGAAGACATGGTCAACGCTTCCACCTGATCGTGGGTCACGTAAACCGTGGTCGCTCCGGCAAGGCGGTGCAGGCGTTTGACTTCCGCCCGCATATCCATGCGCAGGCGGGCATCCAGGTTGGAGAGCGGTTCATCCATCAAGAAAACTTTTGGACGATAGGCTAACATGCGCGCCAGGGCAATGCGCTGCTGCTGCCCGCCGCTCATCTCGCGCGGATAGCGGTCTTCGTAGCCTTCCATCTGCACTTCGGCCAGTGATTCTTTCACCCGCTCATCCATCTCTTCCTTGGGCAGTTTTTTGATCTCCAGCGCGAAGGTCATGTTCTTATAAACCTTCATATGCGGCCACAGGGCATAGTTCTGGAAGACCAGGCCCAGGTCCCTCTGCCCAGGGGGAAGGGAAATCCCCCGCGAGTGTGAAAATACAAGCTTATTGCCGATATAGATCTCGCCTCCATCCGGGTCTTCAAGGCCGGCCACGCAGCGCAGCAGGGTCGTCTTGCCGCAGCCGGAGGGACCCAGCAGGGTCAGGAACGTCCCAGGCTCGATGGTCAGACTGACGTCATTAACTGCGACCACATTACCGAAACGTTTGGTGAGATTTTTGATGGTGATGGTTGTTCCCATGGTTGCCTCTCTTTACATTCCAAGACCTTTATGTAGACTGCCCTTACCGAACCGTCCAATTATGAAATTGCCAACCACGACGATCGTGATCAGGATGACGATGACCACGTTCGCCTCCTGGTTGTCTCCATTTTCGGTATACTGCATGGTCTGGCTGGCCAGAAGCTGGGTTTTCGGCGTGACCAGCAGGATGATCAACGATAGTTCCCGCATGGTGGTGATGAAGGTCAGCAGAAAACCGGACATAAAGCCGCTGCTGGTCAGCGGGAAGATGATGCGCCGGAAGCGCTGCCAGACGTTGGCGCCGGCCACCATTGCGGCCTCCTCCAGTTCCCGGCCGACCTGCATCATGGCCGAAACCCCCGAACGGGAAGAGTAGGGAATATGTTTGGCCACCGAGACGATCACCAGCAGGGCGAAGGTGCCGTACAAAGACGGGAGCGGCCCCATCTTTCTGGCGAACATCGCAATGTAAACTGCGCCAAAGGCGATGCCCGGGATGATATACGGGATGAAGGCCAGTTGCTCGACCAGTTTGGAAAGCCGGGTGCCGCGGCCTTTGACAATGGCGTAGCCCAGGAGGATTCCCAGCAAGGCCGTGGAAAAGGCTGTCCATAGCGCCAGTCTGATCGAGTTCCAGGCGGTTGAATATATTTTCGGGTTGCGCAGGACTCCGGGCTCTCCATGGTTATAAACTGTACCTCTGGGTCCAATCCAGTGCTGCAAGGTGAGATTGCTCAGGCGGTAAGTCCCATCAACCAACATGAATGTATCAAAGAGCAGAAGTCCAATCGGAAGGGCGATGACCAGGACCTGAAAAATGATCACGGCGATAAACAGGGCACGTTTTATTTTCCCCAGTTTGGTTTGATTCATAACGAAGCCGCGTCCGCCAATCGTCTCGTAACTCCTGCGCGTGCCCACCAGTCTCTGGTTGATTGAAAGGGTGATTATGGAAAACAAGATCAACACGATTGCCAGCACGAAGGCATCCCCCTTCTCTTGAGCCGCTAAACTACCGCGGATCATGGTAGCAACCACATAGTACCTGACCGGCAAGCCCAAAATATTCGGCCCGCCGAAGGTGCCCATCACCTTGGAAAAGGTCATGATGACGCCCGAAAGTATGGCCGGTATGACGAGCGGGAAGGTGATCTTGCGCAGGATGCGCCAGCGGCTGGCGCCCATCAACTCACCCGATTCTTCGAGATTGGAATCGATCGACATCAGCGCCGCCGATGTAAACAGGAAAAAGAAAGTATAGTAATGCAGCGCGCTGCAGATGATGATCGGCACCGGCCCGTACGACAGCCAGTTTGGGGGGCTGATTCCCACCACGGCCTCGAAAAGCCCCGGCGTTCCGCCAGTAAGCCTGTTTTTGAACAACACCAGCCAGGCCTGGGCGATGGTCCAGGACGGCATGATGTAGGGCAGCACCGCCAGTTGATTGATGATCTTCCGGCCCGGCATATCGGTGCGCACCACCAGCCAGGCCAGCGATCCGCCGATCAACAGCGCAAGCAGGGTGGCTCCAATGGCAATGGTCATCGAATGCTGCAGCGGGGTATACGTATAAATTCTACCCAGCACGCCTGTCAACATCCTGACCCAGTGAAAAATGGTTAACTCGCCTACCACGGCATCCGGGACGCGGGTGAGATCATGTTGCGACCAAGTCACCGTGGTCTCACCCAGGCTATACAAAGGTATGATGACCATGACGAACATCAAAACCAGCATGATCAACGCCAGGATGACTTGCGGCCTGGTCAGCCAGCGGAAGAACCTTCTGGAAGCAGCGAGTATCCGAAGAGATAATGATTGCGGAACAGGAAGGCTGATTTCCATAAGCCCTCATTTCCAGCGGCTATATTTTGACCGAGGCCACAAAGTCGAGCCTCTCGCGGATATCGTCCAGCCTGTCCAGGGTGGCTATGGACTTCTCCTCATCAGTCCTGGCCACAGCCAGGATCAAGGCTTGAATGATGGCCATGGGCACGATCAGGGAGTGGAAGGCCATCACCGGCCCCCGGCGGGCTTCCAGCAACACGTCTACTGTGTCCCCTAAGTGAGGCGCCAGGGTATCCGTGAGCAGAATCACCTGGCAGCCGCAATGCTTGGCATAGCCCAGTGTGGACACCATGACTTCGGAGAGATTGAAGAAGAGGAGGGCGAGGAAAACGTCTTCGTCCGTTAGCATCAGCAGCTTGTCGCACACTTCCCGGCCCGACTGGGTGAGAGGCACCACCTCCAGGCCGAAGCGCCGCAGGCGATGCTCTAACAGCTCTACCAGGGTTGCCGAGCCGCTGAGCCCGTAGACAAATAGCCGCCGGGCTCCGGAGATCAACCGGACCGCTTCGTCGAAGGCTTCCCAGGATACAGTGCGCAGGGCATCAGTGAGGTACTCCATCTCCATGGCCACGACTTGTTCGAGGATGTGGGCCTCAGGGCTCAACTCGGCCAGCTTCTTGTGCAGACGGGAGGCATGGCTGACTTTGCGCTTGAACAACTCCTGCAGTTGCTGGCGCAATTCAGGATAGCCCGATAGACCCAGGGAGCTGGCAAAGCGAACCACCGTGGCCTCGCTCATCTCCAGCCGCTCGGCTAGCTCAGCCGCAGATAAGAAGGCCGCCTCCTCATAACTTCTCATCAGGTAGGAGGCTATCTTCTGCTCGCTCTTGGTCAGTCGGTCGAAACGCTCGCTGATTCGCTGATTGAATGCCTGCAGGGCGTCCATCGGGCTGTCCCCCTTTTGCAATATTATACCACAATGTTTTCAGTTTTGCAAGTTAGCTTTCAAAAGTGGGAAAAGGGCTACTAGAGTTCCTCTGTGAGCCAGGGGAACTCGGAGGAACCAGGGGAACTTGCAAACTTCTAGCAGAAGGCTGAGAAATTAAGACGCCCCCTCAGGGATAGGGGCGTCGGTTTCACAATCATATCAGGTAAGTTGGCCTCGCTGGGTACCTTTATGCCAGGCCCAACTCCCGCAGCTTCTCCTCTGTAGGAACGCCCTCCGCTGTCCAGCCTCGTAGTTGGTAGTACTCCTTCAGCATGGGCTCCAGATCGGGCAGCACGCCGGCCGCGCTGCCGCTGGGTCGTGGGTGGGTCAGAAGCCGCCGTGGGAGGGCGTCGTCCTGCCCGGTGACGCCCAATCGGAGGTTGATCGTCCGCTTGAGGTTGAAGAGCCTCTCCCCGGCGCGGATGAGGTCGTCGGCGTTCCAATCCCAACCCAAGGCCAGGTTCAGCCACTCCACCACCGTCTCCGGCCCCGTCAGCCCCTTGACGATGAACTTGCACAAACCCAGAGGATTGTAGACGCCCAGGTAGTTCTGAAAGTCATAGACTACCTGGGCCTTGCCAGTGCCGTCCAGACGGTTGTACTCTCCTGCCTGGCCCCAGGCTTCCCACTGCAGTCCATAGCCCCGCCAATAGGACAACCCTTCGAGGTGACATCCTCCCCGGTTGGCCGTAGCGTAGTTGACGGCCATATCAAGAAACGCCCGTGGGTCGTGCATGGGTATTTCGAGCCCCTTGGCGTGAATGGCCATCTCCTCGGCCTCAGGCCTCAACTTCTTGGCCGCAGCTCGAACTCCGTCAGCCAGTAGATCCCCAAGCCCCTGACGCCGCGCGATCTGCTCCACCAACTGCAAGATGGCTTCGGCGTTGCCCCACTCGAGCTCCAAACCGCCGGCATCTTCAGCAGTCAACAATCCCTTCTCGTAAGCTTCCATGGCCAGAGCGATGGCCGCTCCCGTGGAGATGGTGTCCAGGCCATAGCGATTGCACAGGTGATCGGCCTGGATGATGGCCTCGAGGTTATCGTTCAAGAGCAAGGCTCCAAAAGCGGCCAGGGTCTCATACTCTGGCCCGTGGCCCTCTAGCCCAGCATAGGGGCCTTCGGTGATCTTGATCTCATTGCCGCAGGCGATGGGGCAGGCAAAGCAGCGGTAGTGCTCGTCGAGCATGGTAGCCACCATGGTCTGGCCAGAGGTCTTATCGGCTCCCTCTTTCCAACTCCCCAATAGCCAGTTCTTGATAGGTATGTCGCCAAAGACCTCCGTCGCCGGCACCCCGCCCCCCGTGCCGAACTCCGACATAGCCAGGGAGTTCTCTTTGATCCAGGCCGTGTCCTCCCGCACGCGGCGACGCAAGCCATCGCGGTCATAGTACTCTGGTCGCTGGCTTCCCCTGACGGCCACCGCCTTGAGATTCTTGGAAGCCATCAGCGCCCCCATGCCCCCTCGGCCCGCCGTCCGCTCACCGTTACCGAGGAACATCACGCCGGCGATGCGTACCCCGTTCTCACCGGCCGGGCCTACACAGGCCACCGATGCCTTGGGATCGGTTTCATCCAGAATGCGCTGCGCTGTTTCATGAGAATCCAGGCCCCAAAGCGAAGAAGCCGGGCGAAGCTCGATGTGGCCGTCATGGATCCACAGGTAGACGGGCTTCTCAGCCCGGCCGGTGAAGACCACGCCATCGTAGCCGGCGAAACGCAACTCTGGTCCCCAGTAGCCCCCCGCCGCCGACTCGCACCAGATGCCCGTCAGCGGTGAGCGCCCGCAGACAGACACGCGAGAGGCGGTGGGAACGAAGGTCCCCGTCAACAGGCCATTCACCATCAAGAGGGGGTTGGCCGGATCGAGAGGATCCAACTGGGGCTGCAACCGTTCGAGCAGAATCCTGGCGGCCAAGCCGCTGCCGAGGAGGTAACGGTGGACCTGGTCGGGATCAACCTCCTCTGCCTGCCACTGCTCCGAATCGAGATCGACCCAAAGAAGCTTACCAGCGTGTGCGTACGGCATCGAAGCGCCCCCTTTTTAGAAATATCACTACATGGTGAAATCCGCCCCCATTGGACGGATTTCCTGACCGAGCAGAGATCTACTAGCTTTGGTGAGCCGCGCAGGAATCGAACCTGCAACCTACTGATTAAGAGTCAGTTGCTCTGCCAGTTGAGCTAGCGGCCCAGGTGAGAACACGATTGATATTATACCGACTTCCCCCCAAAAGGTCAAATCACAATACCCAGTCCTGCCCAACAGGGCGGCAGTGTGGGAAGCAACGATTTGACATCCAGGCCAGTTTGCAGTAAAATTATGTCAAAAGTCCAGGCTATGCGAAAAGGTATCATCAGGAGGTATCCATGTCCAGCGAACAGTTGCCACTTTTTGCCCTGACCAGGGAATCGCCTCTCAGTGCCGCCATCGGCGGCTTCCGCGAGTACATGATCCGCAAAGGCTTCACAGAGAACACCGTCAACGCCTTCCTTTACGATCTGGGTATCCTCACTAGATATTTGGGTGACGACCGCCCGCTGAGTCAAATCGGCACTAACGAGCTCAACGATTTCATGGCCTACCTACAGCACTATCGGGGCGTACCTTGCAAACCCAAATCCTACGCTCGCCGGATGACTACTCTGAAGGTATTCTTCGGCTGGCTGGCCGAAGAAGGGATCACACCCAGCGACCCTGCCGCACCGCTGATCCATCAACGGGCCAGCACTCCCCTGCCCCAAATCCTCTACGAAAGCCAGGTGGAGAAGCTCTTGCAGGCTACCGTGGAGCTCATGCTCGCTGAAAAACCCGACGCCCGCCCCCACCTGCTGGTTACTCTCCTCCTGCAAACAGGCATCAAAAAGAGCGAGTGCATGGCCATCCAACTTAACGACATAGATACCTCACAACCAAAAGCGCCCGTCCTCTACATCCGCTACAGCAATCCCAAGATGAAACACAAGGAACGCAAGCTACAGCTTTCGGCTGATTTCGTGCCCACCCTGCGCCAGTACCTGGCCGAGTACGAGCCCCAAAAGCAGCTTTTCAAGTGCACCGCCCGCAATCTGGAGTACGTCCTGGACAATGTGGCTCGCCTGGCCGACCTCAAGACCATCTCCTTCGAAATCCTGCGCTGGACCTGCGCCGTGCGCGATTACAAGGCCAAGATGCCGTCCGACAAACTGCGCCAGAAACTAGGACTATCTAAGATCACCTGGCAAGAGGCATCGGAAAATCTGAAGAAGCTGGCCTCGCCACCCCTCTAAACAAAAGAGCGGCCAACTCGCACCCAGTCAAGTTGGCCGTCCCCTTTGATGGGCAAAGGTCTTCCCTCCAAGCATTAGTGTCAACCTAAGACTTCGGAGGTTTCCGGCAGTGCCTTTGCTGGCAAAGTTGCCCCGCTTATCTGGTTGGTTTGCTGGCGAAATCGCGTCTGAAAACCTCCGAAGTTTGGCTCGCTCTCTTAAGTTGACACTTATGTCCCTCCAAGCTTCGAGTTGCGGAAGAAAAACCCGAAACTCGAAACCCAAAACCCAAAACTCTCACGTCATCTTCACCACGATGTCCCCAATCACATTGGCTGCCTGGTCACCTCGATCAGCCGCATTGCTCAGGTGGCGATAGATCTCCCTGAGCTTGAGCATGT
>CAZVCJ010000064.1:0-20793 GCA_964625745.1 uncultured Anaerolineae bacterium
GCTGGCGGTGCCCATCGCCGTGGCTCTGTGGGGGCTTGGCTACCTCCTGCTGCGCAACAGCCGTTCGGCTGAGCGCTCACGACGAAGCCCTCGGGCAGTGATGCTCATGACCGTACTGATGGTGCCTGTCTTCTGGCTGCTGGGCAACTTTGGCCACGCATCGCCGCCAGCAGTGGCGCTGGGCATCGGCGGAGTGGGGGTGATCTTTGTCCGCCACTTCACCCAATTGCGCGGTTACGACCAGCGAGTGGCGGCCGAGTAGCTGGAGCGTTTTCCAGTGGACTCGGGAGATGAAAATGACAAAGGACAACACGCAACAACCTTTCAACAAGATTCGTCGTCAGGACCGGGCCAAGGACGATGTCTGGATCAGGGCCTTTTTGCACCGCGCACGTTTTGGCTCGATGGCGACTGTGTGCGATGGGCAGCCGTTTATCGTGGCGCGCAAGTTTGCCTACGATGAGCCTATGCACGCCATTTACTTGCATGGTGCAGTCGAAGGGCGCACCTACGATAACGTGCAGGCTGATGGGCGGGTGTGCTTCAGCGCCAGCGAAATGGGACGACTGCTGCCCGCCCAAAGAGCTATGGATTTCAGCGTGGAATACTCTGGGGTGGTCGTCTTTGGCCGCGCCACAATCGTGACCGACACGGCCGAGGCCAGGCATGGACTGCAATTGATACTGGACAAATACTTCCCCCATCTGCGGCCTGGCGAGGACTATGAGCCTGCTACGGATACCGATCTGAAGGTCACCGCGGTGTATCGGATTGACATTGAGAGCTGGAGCGGCAAGGAGAAGCGGATGGTTGGGTAGTCGGCTGCCTAAGAAGGGAATCGTGGAGGCAAAAAGAGAATGAACAGGAAACGATCCCTAAGAATCCCACCCAGGGTGATATTCTTACTGGCGGCCTTATGCCTCAGCATGTTGCTCCTGGGTGCGTGTGCCCAAGCCCGAACGGCTACGCCCACCTACAGCCCAGGCGTAACCTGGACCCGCTCTACTGACGAGGCGAAGATGATCCACGTGCCAGATGGCGAGTTCCTTATGGGTAACGAAGACGCTAACCTCAAGGCCGTAGCCGATGAAGAGCCTGCCCACACTGTATACCTGGATGCGTTCTGGATTGACAGGACCGAGGTGACCAACGTCCAGTACGCCCGGTTCTTGAACGTCCTGGGGGAATACAGGGGCGCCTGTGGGGGGCATGACTGCCTGGAAACGACGGTTGAAGACAAGGATAGCCACATCCTCCAGCAGGAAGGACGATACGTGGTCGAGAGCGGCTTTGAGGACCACCCGGTGATCGAGGTGACCTGGTACGGCGCCCAGGCATACTGCGAGTGGGCCGGCGTGAGGCTGCCGACGGAGGCCGAGTGGGAAAAGGCAGCACGGGGCGTAGATGGGCGCCTATACCCCTGGGGAAACGATGTGCCCGACTGCGACAAAGCACAATACGCAGACTGCAGTGGAATGACTGTGCCAGTAGGCTCAAAGCCGGCTGGAGCCAGTCCCTACGGGGTGCTGGACATGGCCGGCAACGTGTGGGAGTGGGTAGCCGATTGGTACGACGAAGCCTATTACGACGGCTCTCCAGCGCGGAATCCCCAGGGGGCGAATTCAGGTGAACGTAAAGCGTTCCGCGGTGGATCGTGGGGTTACCTTCCGAAGTTCATACGTACGACCGATCGCGCCAGGAACCGCCCGTCGTATGCAGGGTTCAACGTGGGGTTCCGCTGTGGAGCGCCAGTGAGATAGCATTAACGGACACCTAAAAGAAAAGCGGAAGGCTTGAAGCGCCTCCCGCTTTTCGCATTGACTAATCAACCTCCAACCCTAATCCCACCCCTCCACTGTTATCTCGCCCCTCAGGTAGCGGTCAATGTCCGCTGCGGCGCGCTTACCGGCGCCCATGGCGCTGATGACGGTGGCGGCGCCGGTGACGACGTCGCCGCCAGCCCACACCCTGGACTTGGTCGCTCGACCCATGTCCTCATCGGCCACCACGGTCCCCCACCTGGTCCGCTCCAAACCCCCGGCCTCGGTGAAGACCAGAGGATTGGGGCTGGTGCCGATGGCGACGACCACGATGTCCACCTCCATGTCGAACTCCGAACCTGGGATGGGGACGGGGCGTCGGCGGCCGCTGTCATCAGGCTCGCCTAGCTCCATGCGGATGCACCTCATGCCGCGCACCCAGCCGTTGTCATCGCCGTAGATCTCCACGGGGTTGGTGAGCAACTCGAAGATGATGCCCTCCTCCTCGGCGTTCTCCGCCTCCTCCGCCCGGGCGGGCAGCTCAACCTTCGAGCGGCGATAGACGATCGTGACTTCCTCGTTCCCCAGGCGCAAGGCGCAGCGGGCCGAGTCCATGGCCACGTTACCGCCGCCCACCACCACCACTCGCCCCTTGACCTTGATGGGCGTGTCGTATTCGGGGAAGAGGTAGGATTTCATCAGGTTGGTGCGGGTCAGGAACTCGTTGGCCGAATAGACGCCGTTATAGTTCTCGCCGGGAATGCCCATGAACCGAGGCAACCCGGCCCCCGTGCCCAGGAAGATGGCGTCGTAGCCCTGTTCTCCCAGGAGCTCGTCAATGGTGAAGAGCTTGCCGATGACAGCGTCGAGGCGGATGTCCACCCCCAACTGGCGCACGTAGTCCACCTCGGCCTTGACGATGGCTTTGGGCAGGCGGAATTCGGGGATGCCATAGATGAGCACGCCGCCTGCCGCGTGTAACGACTCGAAGATGGTCACGGCGTGGCCGTAGCGGGCCAAATCGGCAGCGCAGGTCAGGCCAGCCGGGCCCGCCCCGATGATGGCTACCTTTTTACCCGTCGGCAGGGGGAGCTCAGGTATCGTCGCTCCCCTGGCCAGGTCCCAGTCGGCGACGAAGCGCTCCAGTCGCCCAATGGCCACCGGCTGGTACTTTTTGCCCAGGACACAGACCTCCTCGCATTGGGTCTCCTGGGGACAGACCCGCCCACAGATGGCCGGCAGGTTGTTATCTCCCTTGAGAGCTTCTACCGCGCCAGGCATGTCCCCTTCATGCACCTTGAGGATGAACTCCGGGATGTTGACTCCAACAGGACAGCCATCAATGCATTTCGGCTTCTTGCATTGCAGGCACCGCTCCGCCTCGGCCCGGGCCATTTCCATGTCGAAGCCCAGGGCCACTTCGTTGAAATTATGGCGACGCACCTCGGGGTTCTGCCGGGGCATCTCCACGCGGTTGGGTATCACTTTTGCCATTTTGTCTCCTTATGAATTGAGTAACGGGTAACGGGTGATGAGTGCGAGTCACTCGCCTGTTGTTGCCTGCCATCTCTCCAGCGACTGCTTCTCCTCATCAAGATAAATGCGCTGGCGGGCCAGCAGCAGATCCCAGTCCACCTGGTGGCCGTCGAACTCAGGACCGTGGACGCAGGCGAATTTGGTCTCCCCACCCACCTCGACGCGACAGGAGCCGCACATCCCCGTGCCATCAACCATGATGGAGTTGAGGCTGACAGTGGTCGGCACGTTGAAAGGTTTCGTGGCCAGCGCGGTGAACTTCATCATGATGGCCGGCCCGATGACCCAGACGTGGCCGATGCCGTCGCGGGTCTCCAGCAGTTCTTGCAGGGGGTGCATGACGAATGCCTTGCGCCCGTAGGAACCGTCGTCGGTGCAGATGATGAGTTCATCGGAGACAGAGCGCATCTTGTCTTCCCAAAAGATGAGATCCTTGTTACGGGCGCCAATGATATTGATGACGTAATTCCCGGCCTCTCGCAAGGCGCGGGCGATGGGGAACACCAGGGCAATGCACAAACCGCCGGCCGCACAGATCACCGTGCCGTAATTCTCGATCTCGGTGGGGTTGCCCAGAGGGCCGGTGAAGCTGGCCAGTTCATCGCCGACCTCCATAGCGCCCAGATGCAGGGTGGTCTTGCCCACCTCTTGAAAGACTATGGTGATCGTGCCCTCGTCGCGATCATAATCGGCAATGGTCAAGGGGATGCGCTCGCCTTCCTCCGAGGCGCGAACGATGACGAACTGGCCCGCCCTGGCTTTATGCGCCACGTCGGGCGCAGAGATCACCATCAACTTGACGACCGGCGCCAGGGCCTCCTTGGCTAATATCTTATACACGCTTGAGCCTCCTCGGTTCTGTGATGAAGATAACGGTGATGATTCCCTCTTGGGTGTTGTTGCTACCGGGCACTTTGAGAGAAGCCTGCATTATTATATACCCATGTCCCCGCTGGTGCAAGTCCACTGGTACGAAATCGGGAGACAGTATAAAAGCCACCTGAGTCAACCGCACAGGTGGCTTCTCTTGTTTTTTGCTCCCCTCCCTGGTAAAAAGAAATGACCACCTTTGGTGGGGCAGTGGTGGCCATCTCTTGCGAACAAGGGTCTTGTCCGCGCGTCTTAGAAGCAACTACATTATGTATACGAACCCCTACATCATGCCCTGCCTTTTGCGAAGCTTGCCCCGCTTTTGCCCTTCCTCCTCTCCCCCGCCCAAGGCCGTTACCTGGCGCAAGACCTCCATGACGGACAAGCCAAGCTTGACCATCTTGCCCGGCGGGACAGGCTGAGGTGACGTCGCCGCCTCTTCTCTGACAGCCTGTGCATAGAGCCAGGCAGCCAGAATCCCCAGCGCGCTTCCCACTAGCCCTCCGATGATGAGAGTTTTGTTCCGTGAGTTCATTTTTGTCCCCCTTTCAGCAGTAGAAAATCTGTTTGAGCACTTCGAGCTAACTCAATCGCGCAATAGAATACTACCCCAAAACGCCATCTTTGTCAACAGCAAAATGCCGCCTGCTCCAGGGGAGCAGACGGCATAGCGCAGCCGCGCTAGACGGACAGCACGGCACAGGGAGACGATCGCTAGAAGGGGATTCCCTCTTCCTCTATCGCCTCCTCCTCTGGGCCCGCCGCCGCTCCCTCAGCGCGCCCTCCCAGGAACTTGACAGTGAAGGCACGGACTTCGTAGGAAGCACCTGCAGTACCATCTTGCCGCGTCCAGACGCGAGGCCCACCGGTCGCGGGGTCGGGCTTCAACTGTCCTTCGACCAGGACTTGCCGTCCTTTGGATAGGTACTGGTTGCAGGTCTCAGCCTGCTTGCCCCAAACCGAGACCCGGAACCAGATGGTCTCCTCACCTGGTGTGCCATCGGCGTTGGTCCACTTGCGATTGGTGGCCACTGAGAGAGTGGTGACCGGCTGACCGCTGGGCGTGTAGCGCATCTCCGGATCGCGCCCCAGGTTCCCCACGATAATGATCTTCTGATACATTTTCTTTCTCCTTTCGATTGATAGCGTGGTATCCTATGGCACTTTTGCAGATGAAAAATGCCCCGATGGCCCAATAATACTTCATAAAGCGCAAATTGTCAAAATGGCTCAGAATCACTTCAGGGCGGAACCGTGCCCGCCGCCCTCATGTCGCTGGTAACACCTGTACACGGTGAGGGCGCAACGTCACCTGCTCGCCCGGCTCTGGCACCGGCCCGTTGAGTACGTCCAGCTCGAATCGCAACGACGCGCCCCCCGCCGCCACGGTAACCTGGTAGTGCCCGCCCCGGAAGGAGCGGGCCTGCACCTGCCCGACGATGGAGTTTTCGGCTGGGGTGCCAGTCTCCAGGCAGCGCGCCCCTTCCGGGCGGATGAGCACCGTCACGGCCTGCCCGGCGGGCAGCGCGAGCGAATCCGCCACCGTCAGCCGACCAAGAGCCGTCTCCACTGCCAGCGGCGGGCCTGCCTCTACCACCTGGCCGGCCAGCAGGTTGTCCAGCCCCAGGAAACGGGCCACGAACTCCGTCGCTGGTCGCTGGTAGACTTCTTCCGGCTTTCCCTCCTGCACCTTGCGCCCCCGGTCCATGATGACCACCCGGTCGGCTATAGCAAAGGCTTCTTGCTGGTCGTGGGTGACGTAGATGGCGGTGACGCCTGCGCCCTTGAGGATGGTGCGCAGCTCGTTCATCAGCCGCTCGCGCAGGGTGCGGTCGAGGGATCCCAGCGGCTCGTCCAGCATGAGCAGGCGCGGGCGAGGGGCCAGGCTGCGGGCCAGGGCCACCCGCTGCTGCTCGCCGCCCGACAACTGGTTCACGTCCCGCTCCTCGAAGCCGGCCATCCCCACCAGGTGCAGCACCTCAGCCACCCGCTCTCGGATTTCTTCCTTCGGCAGGTGTTGCATCCGCAGGCCAAAGGCTATGTTCTCGAAGACGTTCTGGTGGGGAAAGAGGGCCTGATCCTGGAACATCAGGCCAAAGTTGCGCTGATGCACGGGCACGTCACGGATGTCGTGGCCCTCAAACAGTACCTCACCGCTGTCGGGAATCTCCAGCCCGGCGATGATGCGCAGCAGCGTGGTCTTGCCGCAGCCAGATGGACCCAACAGGCAGAGGATCTCCCCGTCGTCCACGGCGAAGCTGATGTCGTCTGGGAATCGCCCCTCGTTGTATGATTTGGTGAGGTGATGGGCTTCAAGCAAGGACATAACTACATTCGCTTTTTGGCTATGGCAAGCGGACCATCCCCATCTGATCGAAGTGATGATCGAAGGAAAGGACTTCAGTGATACCAAGCTTGCGCATCACGGCCAGACAAGAACAGTCAGTATAGCTCCAGTCCTTGTCCGTGTACTGGCTGAAGATCTCCCAGGCGGCCTCATCATCCCCCTCAGTGACATGAGTCAGACGAAAGATAGTGCTAAGTCGGAGTTGCCGGCCGGTGCTGATGGCCACCTCACTGCCCAGACGGACCTTGATCAGAGTCATCGCCTCGTCAAAGATATGGCTGGTAACCAGCAGTGTGACCTTCCCCAGTCCCCTTAGAAAATCAATGGCTTCAGGGTGATGCTTGTCATCCCTGTCCACCACAGCCAGCAGGAAACTGCTATCTACCAGGACGGTTTTCACTGCCGTTATCCTCCCTTTGCACACTGTAGAGGAATTCGTCTACCCGTTCGCTGACATCGTAAGGTGGCCCACCCTGGCCGATGCCGACTATTTCCCAGATAGGGTCTTCCTCTACAGGGCGTTGAACGGCCTGGGCTTCCTGCTGGATCAGCTTACGGATAAAGCCAGCAATGCTCTGATCAGTGTGGCTGGCTTGCTCCCGGAGAAAGCGATACTGCCATTCCGGGAGCGAGATTTGCAGACGATGCATGGTCATTTCCACCTCACCTCTCTACGATTGTGATGTAATCATTATACATCACCTGTGAAATCGTGTCAATTCTTTTTCCCCCGTTAAAACTCACCGATCTCCCCGTACCTGAACCGCTCGATGGCCAGAAAGCCGGCCGCGCAGACGATCATCAGCAGGGTGCTCATGGCCAGGGCCTGGCCGTAGTTGATGGCCCCCGGCTGGCCCAGGAAGCGATAGATGACCACCGGCATGGTTGGCATCTGTGGACGGGCTACGAACACCGTCGCTCCGAACTCGCCCAGACTGACGGTGAAGGCGAACACCGCCCCCACCAGCAGCGCCCGTCCCACGATGGGCAGGTCCACCTCCCGCCACACCCGCCAGGACGAGGCTCCCAGCACTCGCGCCGCCTCCCGCAGGTGGGGATGGATGCCTCGGATGACAGGCAACAGCGAGCGCACAACGAAGGGGAGGGCTACCAGGGTGTGGGCCAGTGGGACCAGCGCCGGCGAGGTGCGCAAGTTCAGCGGCGGCTTGGCCAGGGCAATGATGTAGCCGAAGCCCAGCGTGACGGCCGAAGTGCCCAGCGGCAGCATAAACACGGGATCGAGTAGTCGGCCCAACCGACCCTGCTGGCGAGCCAGCAGCCAGGCACTGATCAGCCCCAGCGTCAAGGCCAGCCCCACCGTCGCTCCGGCGAAGAGCAGCGAATTGCGCACTGCCAGGAGGGGCGGCACGAAGAAGATGGAGCTCTGCCGGTTGACGCTCAGCTCCCGGTAGTAGGCCAGGCTGTAGCCCGACTGTCCGGCCGAGAGGGAGCGTTCGGCCAGGGAGAGCAGTGGCACCACCAGCAGCAGGATCATGACCGCCACGTTGATTCCCACCAGCCAGCGCTCGCGCCGGGTACGAGGTTGGCGGGCGGTGATCCGGCGAGGGCGCAATTGCAGCGGCACGGTGATGCGCTGTTGCAGGCGGGTGTAAGTCACCATCAGTGCAAAAGTGCAGCCAATCTGGAGCAGCGACAGGGCCGCCGCCACCGGCAGGTTGAACAGATTGACTGCCTGGCGGTAGATCTCCACCTCCAGCGTGGCGTAGCGGGGGCCGCCCAGGATCAGGATCACCCCGAAGCTGGTGAAATCGAACAGGAAGACCAGCAGCGAGGCGGCGGTCAGCGCGGGACGCAGCAGTGGCAAGGTCACTTCCCGGAAGGCTCGCCAGGGCGAAGCGCCCAGCATCCGCGCCGCGGCCTCCAGTTGGGGGTTCAGGTTGGCCCAGAAGCCGCCCACCATCCGCAGGATGATGGTGTAATTGTAGAACACGTGGGCCAGCAGGATGATGCTCAGGCTGTGCATCAGATTGATGGGCGGGCGGTCGAGGCCCAGGACGGCCATGAGGATCTGGTTGACCCAGCCCTTAGGCCCCAGCAGCGAGGTGAAAGCTGCCGCCACCACGATGGTCGGCAGAACGAAGGGGATGGTCGTCAACGCCTGCAGCAGCGACTTGCCCCGGAACTGGTAGCGGGCGAAAACGTAGGCCGCTGGCAGGGAGGCCAGCAGGGTCAACAGGGTCGAAAGAGCCGCCTGCCAGGTGGTGAACCACAGTGTCTTGGTGTAGTATGGCCTGCTCACCAGTTCTCGCAGCGGCGTCAGCGTGAGTTGTCCCCCGGGGGCCAGGCTCAGTCTCAAGATGGAAAAGAGAGGATAGAAGTAGAAAAGGGCCAGGAAACTCAGCGGGATCAAGTAGAAGGAGACACGGGGAAGGGGAGACACGGAGACGCGGAGAGCTCTCCGCGTCTCCGTACTTCCGTATTTCCGTGTTTCTACGTGTTTCGGCGTCATCAGTGCAACACCGTCTCCGTCCAGGCTTCGATCCATTTCTCTCGGTTCTGGTCAATGGCCTCTGGGCTGACCTGGGCCGGCTTGGACGGCGCCTCAGCGAACTGGAAGACCTCCGGCAGCTCGGCCTGGGGGTTGGCCGGGAAGACCCACATATGCAGCGGGACGTCGGCCTGGAAGGTCGGGCTGAGCATGAAGTCTATCCACTTTTCGGCCAAGTCGCGGTTGGCGCCGCCTTTCAGGATGCCCACGAACTCGATCTGGCGGAAGCAAGCCCCATCGCCCAGCACGTTGCCGGTGGGTGGCTCGGTGTACGCGCCCTCGCTGAAGTAGACCTCGGCGGCCGGGCTGGTGGCGTAGCTGACCACGATGGGGCGATCACCATCCCACCACGAAGCCTGGCCGTAGTAAGCATCCTCCCAGCCGGCTGTGACCAGCACGTCGTTGGCGCGCAATTTGGCCCAGAAGTCGCGGTAGCCATCCTCGCCAAAGTGGCCCACGGTGGCCATCAGGAAGGCCAGCCCCGGCGACGAGGTAGCCGGATTCTCCACCACAGTCCGCCCTTTGAACTCCGGTTTGATCAGATCCTCCAGGCTCTGAGGCGGGGTCCGTCCTTGCTCCTCGAAGTAGGACTTGTCGTAGTTCAGGCACACGTCGCCGAAGTCCACCGGGCTGAGCCGGTGTTGGGGATCGAGCTCCAGCTCATCGGGGATGTCGGCCAGGGCGGGCGAGGCGTAGGGCTCAAAGATGTCGGCTTTGATGGCCCGGCTGAAAAAGGTGTTGTCCACCCCGTAGAACACGTCGGCCAGAGGCGCGTCTTTGCTGAGGATGGCCTGGTTCAGAGCCGCGCCGGCGTCGCCCGATTTGAGGAACTTGATCGTGGCGCCTGTCTCGGCTTCGAATTGGGCAATGACCTCCTGGCTGGCGTCGAAGCTGTCGTGGGTCATCACCGTCAGGGTACGTGGACCGCTGGGGGTTGGGGTAGGAACGGGCGTCACCTTCGGCCCGCAACTGGCCGCCGCCAGCAGCACCAATGCCAGTAACACAAACGTTGTCCTTTTCATGTGAACCTCCTTTCGCTATGGTGTATCATCACGGCCAGTAGCAATCCCTGGCCTATCCGAACCCGTGCCTGGGGCGCTGTGAGGGTGTTGCTAACCCCCCGGCTTGGCCCCTGGTGTAAAGTGCCGTTTTCCAGGGGATACTCCAGGCCCTTGGTGTAGATGCCTGTCACCTCCTCCGTCAGGGGCAGGAGGGAGAGGGTATCGCCCACCTGGCCCTCAAAGAGGCTCTCGCCGCTGATGAGAGAGACCTCCTGCCTGCCGCCTAGAATCTTGGCTTTGACGTAGCGCAGTTCCGGTAAAGCCAGAAGCAAGATATTAGCCAGGGTCTGATCAATGCGACCGCCCAGGGCGCCCAGGATCAGGATTTCATCAACCCCGTGCTCTATGGCGTAGTACAAAGCCAGTTCCAGGTCGGTCTCGTCTTTGCGGGCGGGGTGGACGAGAACCTGACAACCATCAGCTTCCAACTGGGCCTGGAGGTTGCTGTCGAGAGAATCCAGGTCGCCGATGACCACCTGGGGCTGCAGGCCCAAAGCGAGAGCGTTACTGGCTCCGCCGTCGGCACAGATAACCAGATCCGTTGGAGCGACCAGACTTCGACAGAAATCGCCATCGTGAATTTGGCCGTTAGCGATGATGATGGCCCTCATTTATCCTCCCCTGTTGAGGTTAGACCTCCGAAGTCTTCAGCCGACTTTCGAGACTTCGGAAGTCTTGTCTGAAAAACGCAAGGCCGCCTAACCCGGACAAGGTTGGCGGCCTCGTGAAAATCAAATCGCTTCCCTCCGCTGGCATTATCCAGGTCAGGTTCAAGGGGTCGAGGCATCTGACTAATAGCCAATAGCTAATACCCGCTATCGGCCATCTATCAGCCTGGGCCTCTTCTCAGCCTGGCTCACCAGGCTCCCCCAGCCGTTTTTCGGTTTCAGTGGACTCGATCTCCCCAATATTATACACTGAAAAGAACTGATGTCAAGCGCCCAAAAAACCTGGTGATCCAGGAGCATCGGATTCGTTTTGCCCCTCTCAAACGAGAGGGGATCAAGGTGGTTTAAGACTTGACATGGGTGAGGCAAAGGTGTATAATTAGGTATACCTTAAGATATTATCATGGTGTACCCGTTATTAAAAGGAGAAGCCGATGGTCACTGAGAGCGCTGAGGAGTATCTGGAGGCGATCTACAAACTCAGGGAAGAAGGACAGCCGGTCGCTCTCTCCACCCTGGCCGGGTGCTTAAAGATCTCGCCAGTGTCGGCCAATGAGATGGTCAGGAAGCTGGTTGAGCAAAAGCTGGCCCTCTATGAACCCTACAAGGGGGTGTCGCTGACGCCGGCAGGCCAGACCCAGGCTCTGGTGGTGATTCGCCGCCATCGTTTGTGGGAGCGCTTTCTGACCGACGTGCTGGGCCTTTCCTGGGACCAGGTGCACGAGGAAGCCTGTCGGCTGGAGCACGTCGCTTCGCCCCTGGTGGAGGAACGGCTGGCCCAGCTTCTGGGCGATCCCGAAACCTGCCCTCACGGCCATCCCCTGCCGACAGCCGAGGGCGAGATGACCGTCGAGGCTGGGCGCCCCCTGGCCGAACTCATGGCCGGCCAGAGGGCGAAAGTACTGCGCGTGCCGGAGGGAGACGATGCCCTATTGCGGTATCTGGCTACTCTGGGATTGAAACCCCAGGCCACAGTCCAGGTCGAGACAGCGGCTCCTTTCCGGGGCCCGCTGACGGTGCAGGTCGGAGAAGCGCGACATGTCCTGGGGCGAGAGCTGGCCTCGCAGATCGTGGTGCGGCCACTGTGACCGCTTCTTTTCAGAAACCAGGTTTTTTTGACTGAAGAATGTGACTTTTCGCGTCGCGAGAGCTCCAAAACAATAGTTCGCCCATTCAAGCAGGGAAAAAACCTGGTTTCTCACAAAGTGTCTGGTAGCGAAGACTAAAGCAGGAGGATCTTAATGAGTGAAGAGCGAATACCGCTGAGCGCCATAGCCTCTGGCGAGGTGGCGGTGGTGCGTCAGTTAGCTGGTGGGCGGGGATTCATAAGCCGCCTGGCCACGTTGGGTTTCACCCTGGGAGTTGAGGTGAACATGGTGCAGAACTTCGGCCACGGCCCGCTCATCGTCATGGTGCGGGACACCCGGGTGGCCCTGGGACGAGGTGAGGCGATGAAGGTGCTGGTGGGGAGAATGACCAATGACCAATGACCAAATCCCAAATCCCAAATCTCAAATCCGAAACCCGAAACCCGAAACCCGCACTGAGCCCGGTCGAAGTGTCCGAAATCAGATCACCGTGGCTCTGACCGGGCAGCCCAACGTGGGGAAATCCACGGTGTTCAACTTGCTGACCGGCCTCAGCCAGCACGTGGGCAACTGGCCGGGCAAGACCATCGAGCAGAAGACCGGCACCTATCATCACAACGGCATCACAGTGCAAATCGTAGACCTGCCGGGCACCTACAGCCTGACCGCCAACTCCCTCGAAGAGCAGATCGCCCGTGACTACATCATCAAAGAGAAGCCCGACGTGGTGGTGGCCATCGTCAACGCCGCCGCCCTGGAGCGCAGCCTGTACCTGGTGGCCGAGCTCCTGGAGCTGTCGGTGCCAGTAGTGTTGGGACTTAACATGACCGACGTGGCCGAGCAGCAGCGGATGTACATCGAGCCGCACGTTCTGGAGGCCGCGTTGTGTCTCCCCGTCGTGCCGATGGTGGCCTCCAAGAATCAGGGCATGCGAGAACTGGTGGAGGCCGTGGACCGCCTGGCAAGCGACCCGGACAGCTATGACCCTCGCCGCCCTGGGATCCGTGAGGATCACCAGGCGGTGCTGGCCCATCTCCAGAAGATCATCGCCGAGCAGGTGCCGGAGCCCTATCCAGAGAACTGGGTGGCCCTCAAGCTCCTGGAAGGCGACCGGGAGATCACTCGAATAATGCAGGAGCGGTTGTCGCCGGAGAAATGGGAACAGGTGCACTCTATCCTGATGAAACACGAGGACGCTATACTGGCGGTAGCCGGGGCCCGTTACGAGTGGATCGGGCGGATGGTGCGGGCAGCGCTGGTGCGTCCCACCTTCGGCCAGGTCACTCTGACCGACCGGGTGGACCGGTATGCCACTCACCCCTTCTGGGGGCTGCTGGTCCTGGTGGGGATACTGGGCCTGGTCTTCTGGCTGACCTACACCGTGGGCGCGCCGTTGCAGGAACTGCTAGACACCTACCTGGTGCAGGCCGGGGCGGAATGGGTGCGCTCGGCGCTGAGCGGCGCACCGGTCTGGTTAGTAGGTCTTCTGGCCGACGGCGTGATCGGTGGGGCGGGGATGGTGGTCACCTTCCTGCCCATCCTGATCATCTTCTTTGCTACTCTGGGGTTGCTGGAGGACGTGGGGTACATGGCCCGAGCGGCCTACGTCATGGACCGCTTCATGCACCTGATGGGGCTGCACGGCAAGAGCTTTCTGCCTCTTTTCCTGGGATTCGGCTGCAACGTGCCGGCGGTGATGGGGGCTCGGGTGGTGGAGGGGCAGCAGGCCAGGCTCCTGACCATCCTGGTAGCCCCCCTGGTGCCCTGTACAGCCCGCATGGCCGTGGTGGCCGTGCTGGCCCCCATCTTCTTTGGCCGCCACGCCGCGCTGGTCTCCTGGGGCCTGATAGGGCTCAGCCTGGTGATGCTGGCGATCGTAGGTATTGCGCTCCACGAGCTGGTGCTGGGCGGTGAGCACGTGGCCTTCATCATGGAACTGCCGCTTTATCACCTGCCCAATGCCCGCACCATTGGCCTCTCGGTGTGGCAGCGGTCGGTGGCCTTCCTGAAAAAGGCGGGCAGCATCATCCTGATCGTCTCAGTGGTGGTCTGGGCCCTCTCGGTCCTACCAGGTGGAGAGATCGAGTCCAGTTACCTGGCAGGCATGGGGCGGCTGCTGTCGCCGTTGGGAAAGCTGATGGGCCTGGGCTGGCGGATGATGGTGGCGCTGCTGACCAGTTTCGTGGCCAAAGAGAACACCATCGCTACCCTCGGCGTTCTCTACAGCACGGGTGAGGAAGGGGCGCGTCTGGCCGACACCCTGTCCGGCGTGCTGACCCCGGCAGCGGCGCTGGCCTTTCTGGCGATGCAGATGCTCTTCATTCCCTGTGTGGCCGTGGTGGCCACCATCCGCCAGGAGACGGGATCATGGAGATGGACCGCTTTCAACATCGCGCTGTTACTGGTCCTTTCCTTCAGTGTGGGCATCGCTATCTATCAGGGAGCCGTGCTGGTGGGATGGGGGGTGTGAGGTGCTGCAGAGATTGCTGGAGTTGGTGGCTGAAGGTGGCTTGCGCAGTTGCGCCGACCTGGCGCGGGAGCTTGGGGTAAGCGAAGGGCTGGTGGGGCAGATGATCGAGGACCTGGCGCGGATGGGATACCTGCGGCCGGTGGCCGATGGGTGTGAGACCCAATGTGCTGGCTGTCCTCTGGCCGAGACCTGTGCCATCGGCAGCCCCACGCGGGTTTGGGCGCTGACGGAGAAAGGACAACTACCAGATGCCAGGACGTGATTGGCGTAACCGCCAGCGCGAAGAGCACGAGCATAAGGATAGGAACCCGTGCGGCATCTGCACCTGGCAGGACGTTTCCCAGTGCGCCGATTGCCCCATCGGCGGCACGCTGAACTGCCGCTTCAACTGGGGTGACCTGCTGTATTTTCTGGCCGGTTTCCTGCCGCCCGCCATTGCCGTCGTGGCCGGGATGATACAGGGCGGATTTGGTTGGTATCTCGTCGGCTGGGTGGGCTTCATGATGTTCTTCTTCTTCGTGTGGGAGGCCCGCGTTCTGTGCAGCCATTGCCCCTACTGGGCTGAGGGCGGGCGCGTTCTGCACTGCCTGGCCAATTACGGGGTGGTCAAGATGTGGCGCTACCACCCGGAGCCGATGAGCACCTCGGAGAAAGCGCAGTTTCTGGTGGGCGCCGGCATCATGGTACTTTACCCGTTCCCGTTCCTGATCATCGGCGGGCAGTACGTCCTGGCGCTGATCGCGCTGGCGGGGGTGGTCAGCTTCGGCTTCAGCCTGAAGAAGCACGTCTGCACGCGCTGTGTGAATTTCTCCTGCCCGGCCAACGGTGTCCCCAAAGAAATCGTTGACGCTTACCTGAGGCGCAATCCGATGATGCGCCGGGCGTGGAAGGAAAGCGGCTACCAACTGGGAGGGTGAGAAAATGACTGGAAAGAAGATACTCGTTTACGGCGCTGGACCGCTGGGCAGCCTGTTCGCGGCACGGCTGCAAGAGGGCGGGAACGACGTGTCGCTGCTGGCGCGGGGGCAAAAGCTGGCCAACCTGCGCGAGCACGGCATTGTGCTGCGGGACTTCTACACCAGGCAGGAGACGGTCACGCGCGTCAACGTGGTCGAAGAGCTGGCGCCCGACGACGCCTACGACCTGGTGCTGGTCATCATGCGCAAGAACCATGCCCTGAAGATCCTGCCCATCCTGGCGGCCAACCGGCACACGCCCAACGTCCTGTTCTTGATGAACAACGCCGCCGGGCCGGGGGAACTGATCGAAGCGCTGGGCCGCGAGCGGGTGCTGATCGGCTTCCCGGGTTCCGCTGGCTACTTCGAGGGGCACGTCATTCACTGCCTGGCGGGCACGGAAGACGATCCGGCGACTGTGCCCTTCGGCGAAGTGGATGGGCGCGTCACCGACCGGGCGCGCCAAGTCGCCCGCATCCTCGACAGTGCTCCTGGTTTCAAGGCCGAGATTCGCCCCGACATGGATACCTGGCACAAGTACCACGTCGCGCTGCTGATGCCCTCGCTCGGCCCTGCCATGTGCGCCTGTGGAACGGACAATTACCGCCTGGCCCGCACGCGCGATGCCCTCGTGCTCACCGTCCGCGCCATCCGCGAAGGATTCCAGGTGCTGCGGTCACTGGGGCTGCCCGTCACCCCGGCCTACCTGAAGCTGTTCGAGTTAGTCCCGGAGCCGGTGCTGGTGGCCCTGCTGCCGCGCCTGCTCACCCGCGAGGAGATGCGGGTCGCGATGGTCGGGCACGCCAACGCCGCCCACGACGAGGTGCAGCACCTGGCTGACGAGTTCCTGGCGCTGGCTCGTACAACCTCCGTACCGACGCCTGTCATAGGCCGCCTGTACCCGTATCTCGACCCAGACACCCCCCGGATGCCAGACGGCAGCGCGGAGATGCCGCTCAAGTGGGGCGGCGTGCTGGTCGGGCTGGGCGCGTTGACGGCGACGCTGGCGGGTGGTGCTATTCTGGTCAAGTGGCTCGTCGGCCCAAGACGCCGATCTTCGAGCCAGGGAGGCGGTCGTGAAGAACCAGGTCTCACTGAAACGGGTGCTCATTGACGGCACCATCCTCAACATCCTGCTCTCGATAATCGTCTACGGCTCCATTTACGCTAACCCACTGATATGGGTCCACGACTATCCGACAGACATCCAGGCGGTGGTTGGGGACATTGACATTCCACCCGCTCAGACGATCATCTTTGGTGTGCTGCTTTTCGGCGCCGTCATCGGTGTGGTGCTCTATTCCAACGCCAGGCTGCGGCAGCAGAACGGCGGCAAGCTGTCGTTCTGGGCAGCCTTTGCCAACAGCGCGCTGATCTTTTTTTACTTTGCGGTGTGGGATTTGGTGATCCTCGATTGGCTCATCTTCGTCACCATCCAGCCCAGCTTTGTCGTGATCCCAGGAACGGAAGGTATGACGGGCTACAAGGACTACTGGTTCCACTTCCAAGTGAGCTTCTTGGGCCTGACGCAGTGGGTCTCTATTCTGGTCGGGGGTTTAGTATTGGCAGGTTTGTCAATGATCAGATTGGGTGAGGCAAAGGGGCGCAAGGCCAGCTTTGACGAGATCTACGAGAATGCGCTCGCTGAACAAAAGCAACTCCTGCAGGACTTTCGGGCCAACCATCCTTATCGGGAGTTAGATGTCGGCGGCACACGCTGGCGGTATATCGCCTGTGGACAGGGAGACAAAGCTTTGCTCTTTTTGCCCGGCGGGTTCCTGGCGGCCGACATGTATTTCCATGCCGTCCTGGCTCTTGAGGAAGCGCACCGCATCATCGTGCCCGATTCATACACGCTGCAAGGCACATTCGACATGGACGAAGTGTGCCGCGCTATTGTCCACATCCTCGAGGCTGAAGGGGTAGGGAAGGCGACTGTGATTGGGCTTTCTGCCGGCGGGGGAATCGCGCAATATCTTATCCAGGAATACCCGGAGCGGGTGGAGCATCTGGTGTTGTCTCACTGCGGCATCCTCGAAAGGGATGCGGAAGCGGCGAACAAGCTGAAGAAGATGCTGACGCTGGTAAAGATACTACCCCTCTTTGTCACGCGGCGGATAGTGATGAAGATGACGGCGGGCGATGTTCCACCCTCCAGCCACTGGATCGAGTTTCACAACGCCTATTTCCGCGAAGCCAGCTCGCGCATCACCAAGACGATGTTTGTGCGGTTTCTGGGGAGCTCGGTGGAAGTGCGTCGCCGCTTCGCGTTCAAGCCAGAGGTGCTCGAATCCTGGGTTGGAGAAACTCTCATCCTGGCGTCGAAGGATGACCAGGCGGCTTATGCCAGTTTGGGAAAGCTGCAGGCGCGCTACCCCAGGGCGCAGACGCACCTGTTTGAAGAAGGCGGCCATCACACGTTCATGTTCTTCCCCGAGGCCTATACCGCCGTGCTGAAAGAGTTTGTGGAGAGAAGTGATGACCTTTCGATTAGGAAACCTTAAGCAGTACTGGCTCATTGGCTTAGTGGTACTGTGGGTGGTGGCGGCGGTGGTATTCCTTTTGGTGGCACCAAAGCCGACCGTGGAGCAGCGGGCTGCATCATCCGAGCAGGCTACTGCATTGGAATCCACGCAGCCCGTTACATCGGAATCTTCCCAGCCGACCACATTGGCGGAAGACGAGACGTTGACCGCGCGGGTGGTCGAAGTGCTGGAGGAAGGCATCGTTGACCTGGACGTTGCTGGTCCGCATCCTTACCAGCGCTTATTGCTGCACGTCGAGAGGGGTTCCCTGGCCGGGCAGGAGGTCGTCGTCGAGCATGGAACCTTCACCACCATCACCGAGGAGCGGCTGCTTCACCCCGGCGACCGGGTCTACCTGGAACGGGTGGGAGGGCCGCAGGGGGATCGGTTGTACATCTCCGATTACGTGCGCACCGGCCCGCTGTTCTGGATAGTGGCGCTGTTCATGGGGCTCGTGGCGCTGGTGGGCCGAGGTAAGGGGCTGCGTTCACTGGTGGGAACGCTGTTTAGCCTGTTGGTCATCTTCGCTTTCGTCGTGCCCCACATCCTGGCCGGTCGGGATCCGGTGACGGTGAGCATCACCGGCTCCATCGTGATGCTGACTGTGTCCACCTACCTGGTCTACGGCTGGAACCCGAAGGCCCATGCTGCGGTAGCGGGGATGATGTTGAGCCTGGTGCTGACAGGGGTGTTGGCCTGGCTTTTGGTGGGGTGGACCCACCTGACCGGAATGGGTACAGAGGAGAGTATCTACCTGATGATGGAACTGGGGCCAGGGGTCAAGCTTAGAGGGCTGGTGCTGGCCGGAATCATCATCGGCTCCCTGGGCGTGCTGGACGACATCTGCGTGGGGCAGGCCTCGGCAATCTTTGAACTAATCAAAGTAAATCGCGATCTGGACTGGATGGAACTCTTTCACCACAGCCTCAATATCGGCCGGGACCACATCGCGGCGATGGTGAACACGCTGCTTTTGGCCTACGTGGGGGCCTCATTGCCATTGATGCTGGCCTTTACCATCTACCAGGAACCGCTCCTTCAGCGGATCAACCGCGAGCCCATCGCCGAAGAGATCGTGCGCACACTGGTGGGAAGCATAGGGTTAGTCCTGGCAGTGCCCATCACTGGTCTGATCGCCGGCCTGCTGGCCCGGTGGATGGTCCGGAGGGAAATGGCATAGGCGGGTGACGCATACCGCGCCTACATGGAACGCGTGCCCCGCTATTTCCTGTTCTTCTGAAGGGAGGAAGAAGATGTTCACAGAGGGACACAGAGAAGAGGGATTGGTCAGGGAAATACTGAGCAGAGGCGGCCTCGAAAGGAAGCAGGTGAAAGAGGAGCTCTGGGCCAGGGACATCAGCTTTGTGAGGGCTTATGATAGAGCCTTCAGCGGGCTGTTCCTGGTGCTGGTGGTTCTCTGGCTCCTGCCCGCCATCGGCCAATGGACGGGCTGGGGATTCCTGCACTTCTTCGCCCGGTTGCCAAGAGTGGATTTCCCGATAGCTGTGATCGTCGTAGGAGCAGTTCTCTTCATCGCCGCGGTATCCCTGGAGGCCAAAGTTGTCTCTATGAGACAGAAGCAGGGAGGCTGCCAAGACGCGCACGAAACGGTCGTCATCGTCAGGGAGGGTCCCTATCGAGTCATCAGGCACCCAGGCTATCTCGCCGAAATGGTTTATTTCAGCGCACTTCCCATCGTCCTCAGCAAGTGGGTGCCCTTCACTATCCTGGCTGCGATCTGCATAGTCATCGCCATCACCAGTTGCGCGTATCTGATTCGGGTAGAGGACAGCTTCAACCTGAGGAAATGGGGCGAGGAGTATCGTCAGTACATGAAAGAGGTGCCGGCCATCAATTTCGTGAAGGGGCTGAAAGCACACAAGCGATGGGATTAACCGATGGATTTCTGCAACTGATGGGGCGGCAGGCCCGCAAACCCAGCGGGTGGTTCGGCAAGTTGGTGTTCAGCCACATGGCCAACTGGGGACACCGGTCCCTGACTCGCTGGACTATGGGATTCATGGACCTCCAATCCGATGATCGCGTGTTGGACATTGGTTGTGGTGGTGGCATGGCGGTCAAATTGATTGCCCAGATCACCACAGAGGGGTTCGTTGTCGGGGTGGACTATTCGGAGGACATGGTGCAGCAGGCGCGCAGGCGCAATACGGCCGCCATCCGCGCCGGGCGAGTGGAGGTCAAACACGGTAACGTCGCCGCTTTGCCCTACGACGATGCATCCCTTGACAAGGTTATCTCTGTTGAAGCGTTCTACTTTTGGCCCGACCCGGTGGTAAACCTGCAAGAGGTGCATCGAGTGATAAAGCAGGGCGGATTGGCCGCCCTGGCGATGGAGGGAAGCAAGGAAGCACCGAGCCGACAGAAAATGGTTGCACGAGCAGCCCAGGTGGGGTTTCCGATATACTCCGGCGCAGAGATGGTGGAGATGCTCACCGCGGCCGGGTTCAGCCGGGCGTGGTTTGAGTCTGTGCCAGACGAGGGCTGGGGCTGGTTGTGCGCCCTGGGGGTCAAATAGGCAGTCACCGTAAACGTAGCAAGGAGGAGCAACTCATGCACAAACGAATCGGCATCCTGGGCGGTATGAGCCCGGAATCCACTGTCGAGTACTATCAGTACATCACGCACTCTTATACTGGCCGCTTCGGCGACTACGGCTATCCAGAGATCATCATCTACAGCGTCAGCTTTCAGCCCTACGTGGATTGGCCCGAACAAGACCGCTGGGACATGGTGGCCAAGGGCTTGAGCGAGGCGGCGCAAAAGCTGGAGGCTGCGGGCGCGGATTTCATCGTCATCGCCACCAACACCATGCACCTGGTCTTTGACCAGGTCCAGGCCAGTGTCAGTGTTCCCATGCTCAGCCTGCTGGACGCCGTCGGCGAAGCCATTCTGGCGCGGGGAATGAGGACAGTGGGGCTGCTCGGCACCAGGTTCACCATGGAGGAGGGATTTTACCAGGGTGCGCTGGCTCGCAGAGACATC
>CAZVCJ010000065.1:0-18428 GCA_964625745.1 uncultured Anaerolineae bacterium
CCCAGGTTGGCCAGCCGAAGAGCGTAGGGCAAGGTGGCGTTGGTCAAAGCGTAGGTCGAGGTGCGTGGTACGGCGCCAGGCATGTTGGTGACGCAATAGTGGATCACCCCTTCTTCGACGTAGATGGGGTCGGTGTGGGTGGTGGGACGGGATGTCTCGATGCAGCCGCCCTGGTCAATGGCCACGTCAACGATCACGCTGCCCGGGCTCATGCTCCTCACCATCTCCCGCGTGACCACGTGAGGCGCCCGTGCACCAGCCACGAGCACCGCCCCGATCACGGCGTCGGCGCGCTTGACAGCCTCGGCGACGTTGTGAGGGTTCGAGCTCAGGGTGACGAGATTGCCGTGAAATATCTCGCTCAGGTGACGGAGCCTATCTGTCCTGAGATCAATAGCGGTGACGCTGGCTCCCATGCCGAGAGCCATCTCCACCGCATTCTTCCCCACAGTGCCAACCCCGATGACGACCACAGTGCAGGGGGGGACGCCAGGCACTCCACCCAGCAGTTTGCCCCGTCCGCCGCTGGGCTTTTCCAGACAATGGGCAGCTACCTGTACTGACATCCTGCCGGCTACTTCGCTCATGGGCTCTAGCAAGGGCAGCTCGCCGTTCGGCAACCCAACTGTCTCGTAGGCCACGGCCGTCACCTTCTGCTCCATCAGAAGCCTGGTCAAACCCTCCAACTTCGGGTTGGCGAGGTGAAGATATGTAAACAGCAACAAATTCTCACGGAAGAACCGGAATTCTGGCTCGATAGGCTCCTTGACCTTGAGCACCATCTCGGCTTCCCAGGCATCAGCGGCGGTGGGCACAATCTTCGCCCCGGCCCGCCTGTACTCCTCGTCAGAGAAGCTGCTCCCCTCGCCAGCGCCCTTCTCGATGAGAACCTTGTGTCCCGCCTTGACCAGCATGTCCACCCCGGCAGGTGTGGCTCCGACTCTGTTCTCGGCTGTCTTGATCTCCTTCGATACTCCGACGATCATCGTTGATCCTCCTTAAAGTGGACTTTGATTTGAACTTTCAATATGGACTCCCCTGAAAAAAGCCAGCTCTGAGGCCCGACCCCGGGCTGATTTCCGCGCCCGGGAACGGTTGCGGGAGCGTTTTTAAGTAGATCCAGCTTTTATCTTTGGACTTTAAGCCAGCCTGGCTAGCAATATGCCGATCTCGTAGAGGAGTATTAGCGGCACCATTACCAGTATCATGTTGAAAGGATCAGGGGTAGGGGTGATGATGGCAGCCAGGACAGCTATGACCAGAATGGCGTATTTGCGATTGCGGGAAAGTGTCGCGGGAGTGACGATGCCTAACTTGGCCAAGAAGAAGATCAAAAGCGGCGTCTCGAAGCTTAGGCCTACCCCGATAAGGAGAGAGGTAATGAAAGAGATGTATTTGTCTACAAACCAATTGGGCTGGATGATGTCGCCTAGAAAGCCTTTGAGGAAGGGTATAGCCGTTGGCACCATGACGAAGTAGGCGAAAGCTACACCCACCACGAAAGAGAGGGTCGCACCAGGCAGGACAAAGTAGAGGTATCTTTTCTCCTGTGGTGCTAGTCCCGGAGCGATAAAGCTTATCAACTGATAAACGAGGACGGGCATGGCCAGCGCCACACCGCTGATGAGAGCCACTTTGGTGAAGACAACGATGTTCGTGGTGGGGGACGAACTCACAGGCGAGGTTTCTCCCATGGGAGCGATGAGGATTTCCAGAAACTTCCTGGCGAAGACGAAGCTGAACAGAGTAGTGATGGTCAAAGCAATGACCGACTTTATCAGCCGGTCTCGCAGTTCCTCCAGATGTTCGATGATGGTCAATTGTCTCTCTTCAGCCATTAAGCCTGATCCCCCTGGGCTGGTTTCTCAGAGACGTTTTGGCCTGCGATTTTCTTAGCCTCATTCTCCTTGGGGTCGAGGGAGACAGTAAGCTCTCGCGTTATCTCCTCCGTGAAGTCCTGTGATATTTTCCTTACGTCGCTGACGATTTCGCCGAGGCTCTGGATTGGTTTCTCAGAAACGCTCTGGCCCGCGGTTTTCTCGGCCTCGTTCTCTTTGGCATCGGAGGAGGCATTCATCTCTCGCATCATATCCACGGTGAACTCTTGTGACATCTTCCTTACGTCGCTGACGATTTTGCCGAGGCTCTGGGCTATCTCCGGCAATCGGCGCGGCCCGACGACGATCAGAGCAATGGCAAAGATAAGCAGCAATTCAGCGGTGCCAATGTTGAAGAAATTCATCTCTCACCTTGATTCTACAGGTACTGTTGGCGCTCCCTCCCAGTGGCTTGAGCCAACCCCTTTGGACACGATGGCCCCCAGCACGCCGTTCACAAAACGCCCTGAGCTATCGCTGCCGAACAACTTGGCCAGTTCCACGGCTTCGTTGATGGCCACTTTCACCGGGGTGTTTCCCCCGACAACGAACTCGAAAATGGCCATGCGCAGGATGTTTCTGTCTATGACAGATACCTGATCCAGGGGCCATTCGGGGGCATTGTCCTGGATCAGGGCATCCAAATCCGCCCGATGCTCAATGATGCCCTGCACCAGAGTGCAGGCGAAATCGCGCCCAGCCTGGGGAAGGGGTTTATAGGCCAGACGCTGTTGCAGCACCACTTCGGGATCGTGATCAGTGATGTCAATCTCATACAAAGCCTGCAAGGCCACAATTCGAGCGCGATGTCGGACTTTCACTACTGGTATCCCGTTCTGCTCTTTTGTTAATCTTCGCTAAGCGGAATCTCCACATCCTGGATGTGGATGTTGATCTCTTTGACCTCCATGCCCACCATGTCATGGATAGCACGACTCACTTCGGTCTGAATCTCTTGACTCAACTTCAGCACATCCACGTCTTGCTCAACGACGATGTACAGATCTACGCTGACGGTGTTGTCTTCGACCTCTATCCTGACCCCATCGCCCGGCCCTCTGCGTCGCAACAAGCGCCCCATGCTATCCGTCCAGCCAGCGCTCATCCTCACCACTCCGGGCGTGGAGAGGGTGGCAAGTCTGGCGATGGTAACCAGAACACCGGGAGCGATGATCACCTTTCCCAATTTCTCTTCCACTTTAGCATCTCCTTCGCGCTTTCGCCGCTATCCCATCATGGCCAGGCCGCCGTCAACACGCAACACCACGCCGGTGATATAACTGGCCTCGTCGGAGACCAGGAAAGCCACGGCGTTGGCGATTTCCTCGGAAGTACCGGGCCGTCCCAGCGGCGTCATCTCAATGACCTTCTCGACTAGCTCCAGGGGCAGAGTCGCCGTCAGGTCGGTGGGGATGTAGCCGGGGGCCACGGCGTTGACGGTGATGCTGCGCGAGCCGACCTCCTTAGCTACAGCCTTGGTGAAGCCCACCAACCCCGCCTTGGCAGCGGAGTAGTTAGCTTGGCCGGGGTTGCCCGCCAGGCCCGCGACGGAGGTGATGTTGACGATACGGCCATAGCGCTGTTTCATCATGGGCCGGATGGCGGCCTTAGTGCAGTTAAAGGCTCCTTTGAGGTTGGTGTTGATGACCAGGCTCCAGTCCTCCTCCGACATGCGTGCCAGCAGCGTGTCGCGGGTGGTGCCAGCGTTATTCACCAGGATATCCAACCCGCCATAAGTCGTCTGAGCTGCCCTGATGAGTCTCTTCGCATCGTCAGCATCTCCGACATCGGCCTGGACGGCGATAGCCTGGCCGCCCTGGGCTTCGATGGCCTCCACGACCTCCCGAGCCGCCTCGGCATTACTGCGATAATTGACCACCACCTTGGCTCCCAAGCTGGCCAATTTGAGAGCGATGGCCCGTCCGATGCCCCGCGAGGAGCCGGTGACGACAGCGACTTTATCTTGTAAGCTCATCTTTCTCTCCCTCTCGCCAAAGCCTCCACCCCCACCACGTCTCCCACATTCACCGTCCGCACGCTTTTGTCAATGCGCCCGATCAATCCCGTCAGCACGTTCTTGGGGCCGATTTCCACGAAGGTTGTGACTCCCTGAGCGATCATGTGCTGGATTGACTCCACCCACCGTACCGTCGAGGTGAGCTGCTCGACCAGCTCCTTCCTGATCTCCACCACGGTAGTAACGGGTGCGGCAGTGACGTTGGCCACGACCGGAACCCGGAGCTGGTGAAAATCAACCTGGGTCACTGTGCTGGCGAAAGCCTCAGCGGCGGCTTGCATTAACGGCGAATGGGAGGCTATGCTGACAGCCAGCGGGATGACCCGCCTCGCCCCTCGCTCCCTGGCCAGATCCATGGCTCGCCCCAGGGCCTCCTTGTGACCGGAGATGACGATCTGACCGGGCGAGTTGTAGTTAGCCAACTGAACGACCCCACCAGTTTCCTGGCTGGACCTCTGACAGATTTCGTCCAGGGCCTCCGCTCCCAAGCCCAGCACGGCGGCCATGCCGCCGGGATTATGCTCCCCCGCTTCCTTCATCACGCGGCCGCGCTCCCGCACCAGTCTCAGGCCAGCGGCGAAATCGAGGGTCCCGGCGGCTACCAGGGCGGTGTATTCGCCCATGCTGTGGCCAGCCACAAAAGCGGGAAAAAGGTTCCAGGTTCCAGGTTCCAGGTTCTCTCGGCCTTTTCCTTGTACCTTATACCTTATATCTAATGCCTTGAAACAGGCCCCGCTCATCGCGAGAATGGCTGGCTGGGTGTTGATAGTGTCGTCGAGTGCCTCCTTCGGCCCCTCGAAGCAGAGCCTGGAGAGAGAAAAGCCCATGATTGCATCGGCTTCGTCGAAGAGGGCTTTTGCTTCGGCATAAGTTTCGTACAGATCCCGGCCCATGCCCACGTACTGCGAGCCCTGGCCGGGGAAGACGAAGGCGATTTGTTCCATCATTATTCAAACCAGGATTATCTCTAGCGCCCGCTCATCAATGATAAAATCCTCGGTGGCCGGATCGAGTTTTATCTTCCACCTTTGAAGGAAATCTGCCCCAATGATCACCTCGTAAGGAAGATTTGGGACCACCAAAAACATGTGGGCGAGGAAATGGCCTTTTATATCCACTCGAAGATCAGTCGTATGCTCTGCTTTGATAGTGGTTTCGTTGCCAAGTGTGAAGATGAACGGAGTCGGCCACTTTAGAATTTGGGACAGCTCTTTAGCCACATCCTTCTTCACAAAGCAAGCCGATGCCCCGGTATCGAACAGGACTTCGCAATCTTTCCTGCTAACACTACCGGCGACCTCCAGTCTATGCCTGATGAGACCCATGAATCACCTCCCCAGGGGCTTTCTCCAGCCTAACTCACAACCCCCTGCAACTGGCCGATGATCTCCTCCGCCTCGGCGACGATGCGCTCAATGAGTTCCTTGACAGGGACAATGTCGTTGACCATCCCCGCGATCTGACCAGCCATGACCGAGCCGTTTGTCATGTCTCCCTCGACGGCGGCCAGCCTCAGCTTCCCTGTGCCGAACTCGATGATCTCCGCCTCTGTGATGCCACGCCTTTCCAACTCCTCGAACTGGTACACCATGGGGTTCTTGAGGGCGCGAACAGGATGGCCCAGGCTGTGTCCCGTGGTCATAGTGGAGCGATCCCTGGCCTTGAGGATCGCCCGCTTGTAATTCTCGTGAGCGGTGCACTCGGTGGTGCAGATGAAGCGGGTGCCCATCTGGATGCCCTGGGCGCCTAAGGCCAAGGCCGCCACCAAGCCCCGTCCGTCAGCGAAGCCGCCGGCAGCGATGATCGGAACGTCCACCGCACTCGCTACCTGGGGCACCAGAGGCAGGGTAGCTATGTCGCCGATGTGACCGCCCGATTCCATCCCTTCAGCTATCAGGGCGTATGCCCCCTGGCGCGCCAGGCGTTTGGCCAGAGGCACCGAGGCGATGACGGGAATGACGGTCACGCCTCCCTCCTTGAGGCGAGTCAGGTGGTCTCCTGGCCTCCAGGCCCCGATGACCACGATTCTCACCCCCTCCCCAATGCAAAGGTCCACGATCTCATCAGCGTACTCGGAGACGGCCAGAGGGATGTTCAGCCCGAACGGTTTGTCGGTCAGCTCCCTGGCCAAACGGATCTCCCGTGCGACCTCCTCAGTAGGGGCATTGCCTCCGCCGATGATGCCCAGGCCCCCGGCATTAGAAACGGCGGCGGCGAGTTCGGCCGTGCCCACCCAGGCCATGCCTCCCTGCACGATGGGGTACCTGATGCCTAACAAATCGCAAAGGGGTGTTCTGATCATTCTTGCCTCCCAGGTGAATTGTCTATACCTGACAGGTTTCTCAAAACCTGTCGGATCTCAGGCGCGGCTATTCGGACTTCTTTTTCTTCTCTTTGATCTCAATAACCTCGACGCCTCGATAACTGCCGCAGGATGGGCAGACCTGGTGGGGCAATCGAAGCTCGTGACACTGCGGGCAAGAGACCAGATCCGGCGGCTTCAGGGCGTGATGCGCGCGCCTCTTATTCCGACGTGTCTTGGATATCTTTCTCTTAGGTAGTGCTCCCATTTCTTCTTCACTCTCCTTCCATAGTTGGTAAGTGAAACGTGGTCCGTGAAACGTGAACAGCCGTTCTTACGTTTCACGCCTCACGTTTCACATTTTTGATCAGGGCATCACTATTATAGCCAGAGTAGCCATTGTGTCAAGAAGCCGCCCCGGCCTCTTTTCCCCTCGCCGCGCCTTCTGGCTCCGCTTCACCCTCTCCCACGACTCTGATGCCATTTTGCACAGTGGTCAACAGACCGCCCAACTGGGACTCCAGGCGGCTCAGAGCGCTGATGACATAGTCGTCGGCATCGGCTTTGATTTTACCCGCCTCCTGCTGGGCCCGCTCAATGATGATTTGAGCCCGGGTTTCGGCCCCCCTGACGATCTCTTGCTCGCCCAACTCCTCTTTCGCCTGTTCTCTGGCTAGGGCCACGATGCGTTCCGCCTCCTCGTGGGCCTGGGCAATGATCCGCTCCCTCTCCCGTTCGGTCTTCTTGGCTTGCCTGACCTCTTCAGGGATGCGCGAGCGCATCTCGTTGATGATGTCGAAGCACTCTTCTTCATCAATAACGACCTTTGAGGTGAGAGGAATCCGCCAGCCCTCGGTAAGCCTTGCTTCCAACTCGTCAATCAAATAAAGAATGTCCATTTGATTACCTCCTTTGCAATTCCCGCTCGGCGGGAGCTTACTTAGATGAGTAGCAAGTTTCAGTGGATCCAAATTCTGAAGCAGAGAGGGCTTCCACGCCGTTCGGCTGAGCTCACGACGAAGCCTGCGGATCGGCGGCCCTTCGGCAGAGTTTACACTGAGCACAGCCGAAGTGCTCAGGACAGGCGTGGGAGCCGCCTCTGCTGGCGGCTCGTAATCTACTGAGCTTCAGTCTCGCAAAGAGACTATCTGCACCTTGTCATTTCCTTTCTTTCCCAACCCCTCGAACTTCCGCTTGAGAGCGGACACGACATGGGTAGGCACCATATTGTCTATGCAGCCGCCGGCCATAGACACTTCTTTCACCACGCTGGAGCTTAAAAAGGAGTACTCCTGGCTGGTCATCAAGCAGACAGTATCAATGTCCGGAATCAGCTTTCTATTGGTCAATGCTAGTTGGAACTCCCATTCGAAATCGGAGAGCACCCTCAGGCCACGGACCATAACCTGGGCCCCTCTTTGGCGGGCGAAATCCACTGTCAGACAATCGTAGCTCTCGACACTGACATTGGGGAGATGTTTCAGAGCCTGGCGGGTCATGGCCAGTCGCTCCTCGGTAGAGAAGAGGAGTCTCTTCAAAGGGCGAGCGTACACCGCAGCGATCAGTTCATCGAAGATAGCGGCCGCCCTCGTCGCTATGTCAATGTGACCATTGGTGATGGGATCGAAGGTAGCGGGATAGATAGCGGTAGTCATAGAAACCCCCATTGAATTATCGGGTATTGGAGGTTGGAGATTTGGTTGCTTAGCTAAGGTCTCCCTCGCCGTGCCAGAACTCCTGCACCCTACGAGCCAAAAGGCGATGCTCCGGCTCGCTCAAGTCCGGGTCCTCTCTGAAGAGGGCCTGGGCCTCGGTGCGGGCCTGCTCCAGAATCCTCATGTCGCCAAGCCCGGCCAGCTTGAGATCGGGCAGGCCGCTCTGGCGGGTGCCGAAGAACTCGCCGGGGCCTCTCAACTCCAGGTCCTTCTCGGCCAGGGCAAAGCCATCCTGGGTGCTCTCGATGGCTCGCAGGCGTTCTTGCGCTTGTGGGGTTGGGGAGTCGGAGAGGAGCAGGCAATAGGATTGATGCTCGCTCCGACCAACCCGACCCCGGAACTGATGCAACTGGGCCAGGCCGAAACGGTTGGCCCCTTCCACCAGCATGGCGGTGGCATTTGGTACATCTATGCCCACCTCCACCACCGAGGTGGAGACCAGGATGTCCAGCTCACCGCGCTGGAAGGCCGCCATGACCGTCTCTTTCTCGTCACTCTTCAGGCGACCGTGGAGAAGGCCCAGCTTCAAATCGGGGAAGGTCGCCTTTTGAAGCCGCTCATACTCTTCCACAGCAGCTTTGGCTTCGATCTTCTCCGATTCCTCCACCAGAGGGCAGATGACAAAAGCCTGGTGACCCTTCTCGATCTGACCGCGCAGGAAACTGTAGGCCCGCTCCCGCTCTCGCGGCATGAGCCAGTGGGTCTTTATCTCCCGCCGACCAGGAGGCAGTTCGTCAATAACCGAAATGTCCAGATCTCCATAGATGGTCAAGGCCAAGCTGCGGGGGATCGGGGTCGCGCTCATGACCAGGACGTGCGGACACACAGCCCTCCCTTCCATCCCCCCCAAGTTGGGGGGGAAAGAGGGGGGGCGTGCCTCCGCGATTCCTTTCTGGCGCAAGGCCGCCCGCTGGGCCACCCCGAAGCGATGCTGCTCATCAATGACGGCCAGGCCCAGGTCGCTGAACTCCACCCCCTCCTGGATCAGGGCATGGGTACCAACGAGAATGTCGGCTTCTCCAGCAGCGGCCTCCTCATGGATCTGCTTCTTTTCCAGTGATGTCAGGCTACCAATGAGGAGACGGACCTTGGCTGGATATTGGATATTCGATATTGGGTATTGGATATTTGCTAATAGCTCGGTAATGGTTTCGTAGTGCTGCTCGGCCAGGATTTCGGTCGGGGCCATGATCACGGCCTGACAGCCATCGGCCACAGTCAAGAACATAGCCGCTGCCGCTACCACCGTCTTGCCCGAGCCGACGTCGCCCTGGAGGAGGCGGCTCATGGGGTAGGGCTGACGCAGGTCGCTGACGATCTCTCGTAGCGCACGCTGTTGAGCGTTGGTCAGGCTGAAAGGCAACGACTGGAGGAAGGAGCTGAGCAACCCTTCATCAATAACCAGCGGCCTGCCTGGCTCAGATCGCCAGAGATGTCGCTGGCGCTGCACTCCCAACTGGATCAGGAAGAACTCGTCGAAGCTGAGGCGATGCCGAGCCAGCTTGAGACTCTCTTCACTCTCAGGAAAGTGGATTTGAGCGATGGCCGTCTCCAGGTCTACCAGGCCGGCCCTCTCGCGTAAACCGGCGGGTAGATGATCAGGAAGGCGCTTAGACCAATAATCCACCGTTTTTTTCATCAGGCGGCGCAGCCAGCGAGCGCTCAACCCTTTGGTGAGGGGGTAGACGGGCACCAGGCGGGCAGTGTGGATCAGCTCTCCGTCCAGGGGCTCCCATTCCGGCGATTGAAAGACCAGGCGGCCCAGGTATTCGTCAACCTTGCCGCTGAGGACGATCTTACTGCCAGCAGACAAGCGCCTGGCCAGGTAGGGCTGGTTGAACCAGGTGGCTTGAATGGTGCCCGTGCCATCGGAGATGATGCTGGTGACGATGATCCCTCCCTTGCGGGTTTCGCGGGCCTTAGTTTGCCAAACAGCTCCAATGAGGGTCACCTCGTCGCCATACTCTAACTGGTTGACCGTCTTCAGGGAGCTGAAGTCGTTGTAGCGGTGGGGGAAGAGATACAGAAGATCGTGGATGGTCTCCACTCCCAGCCGCTTGAACCGCTGGGCGTGGCTGGGGCCAATGCCCACCAGGGTGGTGACAGGTGAGTTCAGGCCGGAGCGTTCGCGGGACGGCTCCTCCTGCTCCTTTTTTGGAGCAACCGCCTCTTCTTTTTCGGGCGGCTCTTCTTTCACCTTCCTCGGCCTCTGACCCAGCCTGGCCAGTATCTCCTCAACGGCCCTCGTTCGCGCCGCCCCGTGATCCTCCAAAGTTGGATAGCTCTGGAGCAGGGCGACGACCTCTTCCACCAGGCGAGCGTGCTCCAGGCCCTCAGCCTCTTGGCGAGCCTCCTCGCGCCAGAAGGGGGCGAACTTCTCCAACCCGCCAATGACCGCCCGGTTGTGGTATCCCTGTTCTTTTTCTAGTGTCAATATCTTGGCTAGCTTCTCAAAGGCCAGTGTCATGAAACCTCCGTCACCAATTATACCACACCTCTCTCTGTCCACCAAACTTACCCTCTCGAATCCTTCCTGAGGGTCCCTCGTAAACGATCACCCCTAAGCCATCAGGCCCGACGTGGCAGGCCAGTACGGGGCCGTAGACCAGGATGGGGGGTTTCACCTTGGGGAAGATCACCTCCAGACGCTCGATCAGCATCTTGGTCTCCTCAATAGGATCAGGGGTGCTCTGTATAATAGCCATCTGCTCGATTTGGGAGAATTCGCCCACGAACTCGAAAAGCTTGTCCACCGCGCCCTCGCTGTCGCGCACCTTCTCCAGGGGGATTATCTCACCGTCTTCGATAGTCAAGAAGGGCTTGATGTTCAGCATAGCGCCCAGCAGGGCCTGGGCCTGGCCAATGCGCCCGTCTCTTTCGAGATACTTAAGAGTCCCTGCCAGGAAAGCGATGTAGATACGCGGAATCATGCCGCGTATCAGAAACTCGATCTCCTCCAGAGACTGGCCCTGGGCGGCAGCCTGGGCTGCGGCGGTGGCCAGTATCCCTAAACCCAATGAGGTGGTGAGGGAGTCAACGACAGCGATCTCGCAACGCCCCAGAAAGGCCTGGGTTGCAACAGCAGCTCGGTCGCAAGTCTTACTCAGCTTACTGGAGAGGTGAATGGACATGATCTGGTCCGTGGTTTTGCTTAGTTCAGTGTAGACGGCCAGGAAATCTCCCACCGAGGGAGGAAGGGCCATCGGCATGGTGGAACTGCGGGCCAGCTTTTGGAAGAATTCCTCAGCCGTGATGTCCACGCCCTCTTGGAAGGTTTCATCGTCGAGGCGAACCGCGAGGGGGACGACGGTAATCCCCAGCGTCTTGACCACGCTCGCTTCCAGGTATGCGGTACTGTCAGTCACAATTTTCACTCTTCCCATTTCATCCCTCCATTTCTTACTCGAACTCAAATCCCTTCTCAGCGAAAAGCTTAAAGCAAACGCCCGCCACCTCAGCATCATAGAGGATGCCTTTGTTCTGGGCGATTTCCTCTATGACAACGAATTCCAGGGTTCATCGAATCAGATTCGGTGAATCCCCCAGACCTGTACTGAGCCTGTCGAAGTATTCGCTGTCATATCCTCGCGATTTCGCCCTCAGATGCCACCTGCGGCAACCTCACCGTGAACGTGCTCCCCTTCCCCACTTTACTTATTACCTCGATGCTCCCCCCATTGGCCTCCACCAGGCTCTTTGACACGGCCAGCCCCAGCCCGATGCCTCGCGTCCTGGTGGTGAACAGCGGCTCGAAAAGCTTGGCCATGTTCTCCGGGGGGATGCCGCAGCCAGTGTCGGCTACCGAGAGAGACACCTGACCCCCCTCGGCCTGCGCGCTGATGGTCAGATTGCCCCCCTCTTTCATCGCCTGGTAAGCGTTGGTGACCAAGTTGCCCAACACTTGCCCCGTCTGCTGGGGGTCTACGAACACCGGGGGCAGGTCGGGGGCGATCTCGGTGATCACCTCCACGTTCTCAAGCGGAGGCCGTTTCTTCAACACCTCGGCCACCAATTCGGAGACCGCTACCTCCTCCCTGTCTGGCAACCTGGTGCGCGAGAAGTCCAGCAGGCCGGAGATGATCTTGGTCGAATTGCGGACTTCTTCGGAGATCATCTCCAGGGACTCCTTGGTGGACTCGTCGGCATCGGTGAGAACCGTCTGGAGGAAATACACCGCGTTAGAGATCACCCCCAGGGGGTTGCGCAGTTCGTGGCCCACGCCGCCGGCCAGTTGACCCAGAATGACCAACTTCTCCCGGCGGATCAGTTGCTCCTGGGCATCTCGCAGTTCTTGAGTGCGCTCCTCCACCATCTCTTCCAGCCGCTCGGAGTACTCTTGCAGCCTCTCCTCCGCCCGCTTGCGCTCGGTGATGTCACGGCCCAGGCCAACGAACCCGGCAATCTCGCCTTGAGCGTCCCGCAGAGGCACCTTGGTCGTTGAAACCCACCTGTTTTCCTCCTCTTTGCTTGCGTCTATGGTGGGACCTTCGTAATCGCGCAACCCTTGTTCGGACCGGATGACCTCCTGTTCCGCAGCATAGTATCGCGCCGCCAGCTCGTGCGGGAAGAGGTCGAAATCCGACTTTCCAATAACCTCGTCAGGAGACGAAAATCCCATCTGGCGCGCCACCGCCACGTTGGCTACGACAAACCGACCTTCGACGTCCTTTACATAGATATAGTCCGGCAGGTTGTTTATCAGCATGTGCAGGAGATTGCGCTCTTCCATCACCGCCTCCTCCGCCCGCCTGCGCTCCTCCTCCAATTCCATGCTGTGCAGGGCGAAGGCGATGTCTGCGGCGACTCCTTGGAACAAAGATCTCTCTTCCTCGTCTGCGGCGAGATGGGCCGGGATAGAGATGGACAACAGGCCATAGACCTTTCCGCCGTGCTCCAGCCGGACGGTCATCGCTCCCCGACCAGCGTAATTCGCCGCCAGAGGGCAGTCGGCGCAGGCCGAAGGCGGGTCCTCGGTGACGACAACCTCCGCTTGCGCCAGCGCGCTCCGCCCGCAAACGGTCAACTTGCCGTGCTTCAATCGCCTGGCCAGAGGCAAGAACTGCTCGCCCAACCCGGCCTCGGCCGTGGTCACCAACTCCCTGGATTCATCCAACAGAGCGATCCAGGCATTATCGTAGCCACGGGTCTCGATAAGGCTCTCGCAAATGCCTTGCAGTAGACAATCGGGATCTTTTCCCCTGGTGATGAGCTGGTTGACGTTGCGGATAGCCCGCAGCACGAGGTTCAGGTGCTCTAGCTTCTCCTCTGCCCGCTTGCGTCCGGTGTCCGCCACTTCCAATTCGGCGACCCGTTGGCGCAGTTCCGCCAATTCGTTTATCAATTGCTCTTTTGCCTTACGTTCCTCTTCCATCTTGCGCACCTCCTGAAACAGGCAGCGCTTTCACCTGACTGAAGCCTTGCTGAGGGAATATCCCGAGCGTGCGACACGCGATGCTACTCCGCCGACACGATGTAGTGATAGTGAGGCTGCCCGCCGTCTACCAGCTCCACCTCTTGGTCTGAGTAGCCGGCCCGGATCTCATCGGCCAACTTCTGAGCCTCTGCGCCAGCGATGTCCTGGCCGTAGTAGATGGTGATTATCTCCTGTTCATCGGCCTGCATCTGGCGCAGCATCTCTTGGACGACCTCCTCCAGGGTGCTGCCAGAGGCGGTCAGATCCCCATCCAAAAGTCCGATGAGCTCTCCCTCCTCCACGCAGACGCCGTTGATTTGAGCGGCGCGGGTGGCAGTGGTGATCTCGGCGGTCTGAACGCTGTGGGCTGCCTGTTCCATCACCTGGGTGTTGGTCTCCAGATCCGCCTGATAGTTGAAAGCCAAAACCGCGCTGACGCCCTGGGGGATGGTCTTGGTGGGCACAACGGCCACCTCTTTCTGGGAAAGCTCCCTCGTCTGTCGCGCCGCCATGATAACGTTGACGTTGTTGGGCAAGACGATGACCTTCTCGGCGCCTAAGCCCTCGATGGCTTTCAATATTTCCTGAGTGCTGGGGTTCATGGTCGGGCCGCCGGGCACCACCGCACTAACTCCCAGGCTCTCGAACACGCGGGCCAGCCCCGCGCCGGGAGCGACGACCACGATGGCCGTGTCGCCCAATTCCTCGGCCAGCGGCGGAAGCGGCGGGTGCCCAGGTATGGTTGCTCCTCCGTGGCGGACGAACTCCTGATATTGCTCTTGCAGGTTCTCGACACTGATTTGGGTGAGGGTGCCAAGCTTCGCCGCGTAGTCGAGGGGCCTGCCCGGCTCCATGCTGTGGATGTGAACCTTGACGGCCCTGGAGTCGCCGACCACCAGCACCGATTCACCCATGCCGGCTATGGCCTCCCTGATCTCCTCCACGTCCAGGTCTTCACCTCTGAGGATGAACATCGTCTCGTAGCCGTACTCCTCCTCCTCGATCGGCACCTCCAGTTCTACGCCCGCCTCGATGATCGGAAGTTCCCCTACCTCCTCTCCCCGCATGAAGCGCAGGACACCTTCTAGGATGACGAATAGGCCCTGCCCGCCAGCATCAACCACGCCGGCCTCCGCCAGCACGGGCAAGAGGGAAGGCGTCCTGGCTACGGAGTGTCTGGCTTCCATCACCGTTCTCTCCATCACGTAGAGGAGGTCGTTCTTCTCTTCGGCGGCGGCCACCGCAGCGTCGGCGGCCTCTCGTGCCACGGTGAGAATAGTCCCTTCGACAGGCTTGATCACCCCTTTGTAAGCCGTGACCGAAGCCTCTGTCATGGCCGGAGCCAAGTCCGAGGCGGTGAAGGTCTCTTTCTTATCCAGACTTCTGGCCAGCCCGCGGAACAACTGGGAGAGGATGACCCCAGAGTTGCCCCGAGCCCCCATCAGCGCGCCATAGGACACGGCGTGGGCCACTGCCGAGGCCGACTCTGCTGGCGAATTGCTCAATTCCTGGAGGGCGGCGCGCATAGTGAGCAGCATGTTAGTGCCTGTGTCGCCGTCGGGCACGGGATAAACGTTCAGCGCGTTGATGATTTCGACGTGCCTCTCCAGCCAGGCAGTGCTGGCCTCCAGCGCCCGCCTGAATCCTCTGCCGCTGCAGAAGTTCGCTGTCTCGTTTGTCAAAGCCGTATCTCCAGATCACTAACCCGCAATCCCTGAACGTGGACGTTCACCTGGGAGACGGGCACGCCGAGGGCCTTCTCCACGCTGAATTTTACGCTGCTCATGATGTTGTGGGCCACGGTGGAGATCCTGGTGCCATACTCGATGACCACGTAGAGGTCAATGGTGATCCGATTGCCCTCCAGTTTCACCTCGACTCCTCGCCTGCTGTCTCGATGGAGGAGTTGGGCCAGCCCGCCCACCAGGCTCTTGGAGGCCATGCCCACCACGCCGTAGCTATTCAGCACCGCCTGGCTGGCGATGCCGGCGATAGCCGTTGGCGAAATCTCGATCCTGCCCAATCTCGTTTCATCTGCCATTTTCATCAACCCCCAGGGCTGCCCGGCCGATTTGCGCAAAGCAGCTTATTGTGGTATGATATACCCAGTGATTTGAACATTATTTGATGAGGGAGTAAATTATGGCTAAGTGTGATATCTGCGGTAAGGGCGTCCAGTTTGGACACAACGTCAGCCATTCCAAGAAGGCGACGAAGCGCCAGTGGAAGCCCAACATTCAGAAAGTGACCATCACCAAAGATGGCGTTACCAGGCGCGTGAACGTCTGCGCCAAATGCCTGAAGACACTTTCTAAAAGCTAATGGCCTATGGCTCTTACGCCATTCGCTACGCATCAACACGCCAGCTCCAGATTATGGGGCTGGCTTTTTGGTTCATAGCTCCCTGTACCCCACCTTCCCAATAAGTTCAATCTGTTTATTCCCCACCCGTTACGCTTCCTCAATGTTGTATCCTCGCGTTCATAGCAGCCGCCAAGATAGGCGCGTCACTCACATGTCAGTCCTCTTTCCTCCATGATCCGCGCGATGGCGTTCGCGGCTCTAGGAACAACGAACTCTTTGGGCATTAAGATCAAGAATGAATGATGCATAATCATACACTGTATTTTTGAAAAATGCAAGACAGCGGATGGGAAACGGATAAACGAATTTCCCATCCGCTGTGAGCCTGTGCCAGCCCGGTCGGAGACCTTCGGCGGACAAAGGGGGAGACCCCTGATAAACGACGGATTTCACATCCGCTGCGAGCGCAGTTGGCCACAGCCGGCCCGGATGTCCGCGCCCCGCTCCACTCGCAGGGTGTTGGACACTTTCGAGCAGTTGAGCTCAGCCTGGAAGGACCGGACCCTGTCTCGTGACGAGGGTTGGTACGGGGACTCAGGGACGGGGTTTAGAGGGATCAGGTTGACGTGGCAGAGCAACCCATCCACCAGGTGGGCCAACTGGCGCGCTTGCGCCGGGGAATCGTTGACCCCCTGGATGAGGGCATACTCGAAGCTGATGCGCCTCCCCGTTCGTTCAACGTAATGACGACAGGCGGCCATCAAGTGGATCAAGGGATAGCGGCGATTGATGGGGACCAGCTCGTCGCGCAATTCATCGGTGGAGGCATGGAGGGAGACAGCCAGGCCAATCTGTCTCCCCTCCTCAGCCAATCGCTGGATGCCGGGCACCAGACCCACAGTCGAGACGGTGATGCGCCGCGCTCCCAGGTTAAAACCGTCATCGTGAGTCAGCGCTTCGATGGCCTGCCAGGTGGCCTCGTAGTTGGCCAGCGGCTCGCCCATGCCCATGAGGACTACGTTGGTGAGTGACGAGTTACGAGTAACAGGTAATGAGTGAGCCCCCCTCGTTACTCGTAACTCATTCCTCATTCCTTCCCTCAATTGTCGAGCGAAGTATAGCACCTGCTCCACGATCTCCCCCGCCGTTAGGTTGCGCACCAGGCCACTCTGGCCTGTGGCGCAGAAGGCGCAGCCGAGCGCACAGCCAACCTGGGTGGAGATGCAGGCCGTGTGCCGCCGCTCGTAGTGCATCAGCACGCTCTCGATAGTCTGATCGTCCCGCAGGGCAAAAAGCACCTTGCGCGTCAAGCCGTCGGCGGATACTCGTTTCTCCAGAGGTTTCATAGTTCGCAAGCAGGCCGCCTCTGCCAGTCTCTCCCGTAGTCCTTTGGGCAGATTGGTCATCTCCTGGAAGTCGGTGGCCAGCGCACGATAGAGCCAGCCCCAGATCTGATCAGCGCGGTAGGAGGGCTCGCCCCAGGAGGCAAGGAATTCCTTCAATTCATTGTAGGTTAGATCAAGCAGTAGAGCTTTACCAATCAACATAACCAATCCCTGGGATGAGGTGGAGCAATTTGTGACTCGATCATCCCAGTCATTTGCTACTCCCACTCGGTCTCGTAGTCTCAGTGAAAGCGGTCAGCTTTGTGCTTTCATAGAGCGCAATCGCCACCGCCGCAGACAAATTGAGCGAATCAATCCGCTCGTCGTGCGGGATGGCGACACTCGTCCCGACGTTTAGGAACTCGTCAGGCAAGCCGCCGCTCTCGTTGCCGAAGACGAGCGCAAAGGGCGGCTTGAAGCGCACGCAGGCGATAGTCACTCGCCCGTTGGTCATCAGGGGATACAGGTTGTGGGCGAAGTTGTGGCTGTAGTCTTCAAAGCGGTCGAAGTATTCAAGCGACAATCTGAAAACCGCTCCCATTGAGGCGCGAACGGTCTTGGGATCGAAGATGTCAACGGCAGGCCGGATCAGCGCCAGGTCGGTAATCCCAAAGCCTACCATCGTCCGGGCAATGGCGCCGACGTTGCCCATGTCGCCGGGGTTGACCAGCACGACGTGGTTGCGGTTTGGATCAAGCCGGCTTCGGTACTTGCGGAATACGCCAATCGCGAGGTGGCTCCCCTTAGGTGAGAGTCGCTCGATGGTCTTATCGTTTGTCTCTACCGGGACGCGGCTTCGGGCGCACAGATCCTTGAGCCTGGCGACGCCGACATTCCGTTCGCTTTTGGAGGATAGCACGACCCCCAACACGTGTTCTGGTCGCGCGTCGAGCAATTCCAACGTGGCGAACACGCCGTTGGCGTAGGAGTATTCAAAACGCTTCCGGTAGCGCTTAAGACGTAAGCTCATGAGATACCTACCCATTAGCGTCAACTTAAGACTCAAAGGCCCGGGGACAGGGCTCAGCGCTTAAGTTGACGCAGAGGATTGGAGATCAGAGATTACCACACACCAGGCAGCAGCCGGTAGCGCACCCGCTGGGCATAGTCTTTGTAACCGTCGAGCTTGTCCTGCAGCGCCCTATCTTCAAGCGCGGTACGGACAATGGCAAGGCACACCGTAAGCGCCGCCGGAATGACCGCCCATAGCGAGCCGAGTATCAGCGGCATTGCGAGATCGAACGCGATGATCCCAGCATAGCCCGGATGGCGCACGTGCCGGTAAGGCCCGCTGGCGGCGACAGTATGGCCGCGGTTCTTTGCGATGCGCAGGACGCCGTAGAAGAACCTGTTCGATGCCATGGCCCAGGTGGTCAGAAGGGACCCCAGCACCGCGATAGCCAACGCGGTGATCA
>CAZVCJ010000065.1:18528-20702 GCA_964625745.1 uncultured Anaerolineae bacterium
GGCGTTGATTTTGCCCCTCCTGAACGATGTTCTAGCTGTTTCGCACACCGGTGGCTACCAGATGCCCGGCAGCAGGCGGTAGCGCACCCTCTGTGCGTACTCCTTGTAGCCGTCGAGTTCCTCCAGCAGTGTCCTGTCTTCCAGCGCCGTGCGGATGATTGTGCCTAACGCTACCAGAATGGTAGGGATTAGCGCCCACAGCGAACCAAGAAGAATCGGAATCATGAGGGAGGACACAATCCCAGTGGCGTAAGACGGATGGCGCACGAACCGATATGGCCCATCAGTGATGACAGTTTGGCCGCGGTCTTTCTGGATACGCACAACGGCCGAGTAGTACCTGTTCACTGCCATGGCCCAGGTACCCACAGTGTATCCCAGCACCATGATGGCCAGCGCAACCAGCCGGGGAGTGAGTGGAATCTGCGGCGACCACCCGAAGCGCTCATCCAGACCGGCCACGATCATCATGGCCAACGGGCCGACCAGGAGCAGGAAGAAGAGAATCAGCCGATCCCAGCCTCTGACATCCTCCCGATCAAGGGATTGGGCGCGTTCCGCTAGCAAATCCGGGTTTGTGCGCATCACGGCAATCCGGCTAACAAGTGTGAAAAAAACAACGATGCCGACATAGACCCATGCCCACACCCAATTCAGACGGCCCGCCGCGATGAACAAGATCATCGGTAACAGCAACGTGAATGCAGCAAACCTGAGCCACGCTTTCCAACCAACGGCCTTGATTACCTCAAATGCCCCTTTGGGTTGCTCAACATAGGTGTTCATTTGTCCCTCCTTCGGAATGGTGGATTGGTAGATTCGGAGGTTCGGGATTCGTAGATTCGTACCGAATGTACCAACTTACGAATCTACGAGTTTACGAATCTACCTTGTTACTTCCTGCCGACGTATATTCCGTATCCAAAGTATTCGTCAAGGTTGTCGGGCGTGACCCCATCCTCTCGTACTCCCTTCACGAATCTCCTGTAAGCTGGACTTCTGGCATAGAGGGACAACATTCTGCCCCAAATACCCAACATTCCTGCAAAACCATACCGACGGAATATCTCTTTGGCCTCGGTTCGCACGTTGATGGCATAAGTTCTCGCGACGATTTCTCTCAGCCCAGCGCCCTCCAATAATCCCACCCAGGCATCAGAAGTCAGAGGTTGCACGTTGGCACCCACATCCTGGGATGCCCAGGCGACCACTTCTGGCGGAGGCGGTACCTTCAGCCAGGCTGACTCATTCAGCCCGACGTATCCTCCCGGCTTCGTCACCCGCGCATACTCGTTGACTGCTCTCTGTTTGTCTTCTGGAAAGGCGGTTACGGACTCGGTGATGACGGCGTCGAAAAGGTCATCCTCGAAAGGGAGGTCTTGCGCATCTGCTACCCTGAATTCAACCCGGTCCGCTATCCCCTCTCTCTTCACCCTTTCCCTGGACCTCTCGATCATCCCTTCCAGAATGTCCACGCCGACCACTCTGCAGCCACACCTTTTGGCGATGAAGCAAGGCGTCACCCCAGCGCCGCAGCCAACGTCCAGGATGTATTTGCCTTCGCCTATGTGGCATAACTCAATGAGCTCTTCTGTGGCCACGACGCCTCCCAGATGTTTCGTGAGGCCCACCTCGGCTGCAAAATCGAAGAAATGTTCATTCGCCATTCTTGACCTCCTTTCTTGGTGGAGCTTTCCCGGAAAGTGCTCTGAGCCCCGTCCCCGGGGCGGCTTTTGCAGTTCCACTTCGCTGGTGACGCCCCCGGGGACGGGGGCTGAGAGCGTTTTCAAGGGCTTTCCGGGAGATCTCGGTGATGCTCAACCACTCGCGACCTGGGCAAGAGGCATCCGCTCACCCTCATATACATTCATATGACGACCGAGAGGATCGAGATAGCGTGCCCGGTACTCCGCTGCCCCAGCATGATCAATGAGCGTGAGACCTCGCGCGGCAAGGTATCCGGCCAGCCCAGCCGGATCGACAGCTCATGCTCCGCCACGAATCGGCGGTAGGCTGCCGTGGTGATGTGAAAACCAGGAGGCACAGGCAGGCAGGCCGCTGCCATGCGTGCCAGCGAAGCGCCTTTTCCTCCCACCTGCGACAATCCGGCAGAGGCATCGGAGAGAGACACTATGAAATTGGGTTTCGCTTGCATAGAGTTCTCCTTTTTGCCT
>CAZVCJ010000066.1:0-20407 GCA_964625745.1 uncultured Anaerolineae bacterium
TGTGAGACTCCATGCATTGGAATAGGAGGGCGTCCAAAAAGTGTACGGTAGTGAATACACCATATCAAATGGCAAAGTTGTCAAACTCAAAATAGCGCAGAATTAGCAAGGAGTCAGTTACAAGACTAAGCCAACAATGCACGAACGCAGAACACGCGCACGCCGACCACGCCACGTACGCGGCTTTTTGCGAAGTTGGTTGGCACAGTGGAACGTCGTCTTCATTTCGCGCGTGGCTTCGGGCGTGGTCGGCGTGCTATGGCGTTTGCCGAAATCCCCGTCAGTAAGGAGGTGCTATGGACAGCGCATCTATCGCGGTAGTAGTAGCCGCAACCATTGCAGCGATAAGCGCAATCGTAGTTGCTATCATCCAGAAAAGAGGGGCAAGGACTGAAGAAAACCAGTCACCACCCACAAAGGAGAAGAAAACAGTGAGTACGTCTCTAGAACCATCGCCGCACAAACCCATTCTGCCGCAGGACTTGCTACTAAAGATAACGGTTCCTGTGGGCGTCGATGTCCGCGGTCGAAATAGATTCTCGGACTTTTCCAAGTGGTTGAGCAATCCACTTCGGGCGGGTGATAATCCAGGCTCATTTGAATACCCGATTGAAGGGCAAGTGTTGCCCAATATCCCTGGTCTGACCGTAAAGATTTCTCTTCACACCAATCAGTGGTGGGAACAAGGAAGATGCTTGGTGCAGGCAGACGGTACTTTCTCAGGGACAATCTTTCTTGACCAACGTCTTGAACCCGCTATTTTCCGATTTGACATTCTTAGTAGCGAGGGAGATTCGCTGAAACGCTTTAATGTGAATTTCGCGTAACTCTGCACTCCACGCAAGAAAGACTTCGCCAAACACGCGCACGCCGACCACGTCACGTACGCGGCTTTTTGGCATCGTCGGTTGGCACAGTTGGACGGTAGTTTCCTTTCGTGGAGCGGTTCGGGGGTGGTCGGCGTGTTACGGCGTTTACCGCCATGCCGCATAGTTGGTAACGGCACTTTGCACAGAAGTCCATTTAGCGGTAGATATGATGTTTGAGATCGAGTTTACACCAGAAGCCGAACAGGACTTGAAATGGTTTCGCCAGAATGAGCAAAACATCATTCTTGACGGTATTGAAGCGCAACTTCGTTACGAGCCGACGGTTGAGGCACGCATCTCTGCGGAATCTGAGACGTTGAATGACTTGTTGAAGAAAGCACGTCGCCAAGACCTGATCTTGCAGTCTGCCGATGGCGAGCAGTTCGTGTTGGCTAGAGTGACGGACATGCAGGCTTTCTATGTCGGCAACAGCGATGACTTTGAGCAGGAAATCGTGATGGCGCGCCAGAACAAGAAACTGATGAAGTTTCTTGATGAACGCGGTGCTGCAAGGGAGACAGGTCAGGGTATACCGTTGGACGAAGTAAGGCGACGGCTCGGTCTGTCGTAAAGAAACGAACGAGAACGTACGGCGGTAAACACATGCCTTACGACCACCCGCCGCATCGCCGCCGAGCGTTTAACGAACATACGACGCACGAACGCAGAACACCCGCCCCTCGACAACGGCACGCGCGTGGCTTTTTGGCGCGGTGGGTTGACGAAAGGGGAGTTGGTTTCACATCGGAGCGTGCCGTTGCGGGGCGACTGTAGCGTTAACCGACATTAGCATGGGAAGATCGAAACATCCATAGATCGTACGCCAGCCGGTGTCGAGAAGCATCCAACAAAAAGCCACTTGCACTACCGCCCAGGTGGCTTTTTCTCTTGCCAAAAGGCCGAAATCTACTATACCATACTTGGTTGTACATCCGACAACCCGGCTGTGAGATCGCCGGGTGAGAAGGAGAGAGCAATGCCTGAAGTAGTCAGCGCAGTTTACGAAGGGAACGGCTTGGTCCGTCTCAGCCAGGCACCTGAGGGAATAAAGCCACAGGAACGCTTGGCCATTCTCGTCATACGTTTTCCCGCAGGCAAAGAAGTGTCCATTGAAAAAGTGGGGCTTGACGGGTTGCGCCAGCAGATCCAGGATTTTGAGGCGCGCTATTCGCTAGAGACCTCAGAGTTCTACGCTCGTTTTCTGCGTGGACAGATGGGCGATAAGCGAGACTTCATTAGTGTGGGCTGGCCTTCATGAGCTGCTCCAGTGCATCACGGCCTAGCCTCAGCAAACGGCCCCTGGCGACCAATGGACATCTTCGACTCTTGCTTGTGGGGGAGTGATCACGTTCCTGACACACGCCGAACGCGTCATACTGGGCAGGTACACTGCGTCTATCAAGAGCCACCTGCACTATTCGTGCCGGTGGCTTTTCTCTTGCCTAAAGGCCGAAAGCTGAAATACTATTTGACTTTTGTCTCGCCTGGTGATAGAATGATGTCAGCAAAGTATCATAATCTCCTGACCATAAAAAATGAGGCGACTGTGAAATTCATCAACCGTGAGCAAGAACTGAACGATCTGACGGATTTGTGGCAGCGGCAAGGCGCACAATTGGTGATCGTCTACGGACGGCGACGTACCGGCAAGACGACCCTGCTGGCCCGCTTCGTGCAAGATAAACCGCACCTGTTCTGGGTGGCGGACCGTTTCCCCGCTCCGACGCTCCTCGGCGACTTCTCCCGGGCCATCTACCGTCTGGAGCATCCCGATATGACGCCTTCCTCGGACTTCACTTATCCGGACTGGGAGATGGCCTTTCGCGCCCTGGGGCTGTTGGCACAGGAACGCCGCATTGCGGCGGTGCTCGACGAGTTTCCGTACGCAGTAGAGGCCGAACCCGCGTTGCCTTCGCTTTTGCAGAGGCTCTGGGACCACGAGCTCAAGCAGACACAGCTCTTTCTGGTGCTGTGTGGCAGCCACATCGGCATGATGGAGCGCGAGCTGATGACCTATCGCGCCCCCCTCTACGGTCGCCGCAGCGGGCAATTGTTGGTCCGCCCCATGGACTTCGCCGCCCTCCAGCAGTTCTTTCCCCATTGGAACTCGGTGCAACAGGTGACAGCTTACGCCACATTGGGAGGCATTCCGTCGTACTGGGAGCAGTTCGAACCCTCACACACTATCGAAGCGAATATTCGTGAGCGTATCCTGAGTCCCAACAACTTCCTCTATCTCGAACCACAGTTCCTGGTTTACCAGGAACTTCGTGAACCGCGCAACTATCTGGGCATCCTGCGCGCTATCGCCCAGGGGTGCCGTCAGATGCGCGACATCGCCGCCGCTTCGGGCGTACCGCGCGCCAATCTGCCGCGTTATCTGGAGACTCTGCGTGATTTGCACCTGGTTGAACGCCTGATGCCCGTCACCGAACGTCACCCCGACCGAAGCCGACGAGGACTCTATCACCTGGCCGACAACTACCTCAACTTCTACTTCCGTTTCGTCGCCCCTTACCGCGAAGACCTGGAGCAAGGCTATCTGGATAGAGCCTGGCAGGCGATAGACCACCAACTCAACGCTTTCGTCGGCTCAACAGCGTTCGAAGGCCTCTGCCGGCAGTGGGTCAACCGCCGTGGGCAACAGGGACACCTGCCCTTCGTGCCCGAAAAAGTGGGCAGTTACTGGGACCGCCACACCCAGGTAGACGTGGTCGGGTTGAACTGGAGCCAGCAAACCGCGCTTCTGGGCGAAGCACGCTGGACCTCCCGGCCCGTCGGCGTCCAGGCGTTGGATGAGCTGCGATCCAAATCATCAGCCGTGCTGCCAGCTCCTGACTGGCACACCCACTACGCCCTCTTCTCTCGCAGTGGTTTCACCGAACAATTGATCACCCAGGCAGATAGCGAAGGGGTGTGGCTGGTCGGATTGACAGACATCGTGAAAGCTGAATAAGGGAGGATGGAAGAGGAAGAGGGGGAACACATGGACATCCAAAACCTGCGCTGGTGGGGCTGGGGTACGCTGGACCAGTCCTTCGATCTGGAAGGCCGCACTGCCTTCTGGCCTGGGCTGGAGCGAATGATCGAGGTGCCCAGGGACCGGGAGTCGCGCCCACCGGTGACGCTGGACGAGATTGAGCTACGGCCCACCCGGCTCGACGACCGATTGCTGTCCTCGTTGCGCAAGCTGCTGGGCGAGGATGCAGTCTTCACCGACCGACGCACCCGCGTGGAGCACGCCTACGGCAAAAGCTACCGCGACCTGATCCGCCTGCGCGCCGGCTACGTCCCCCACCCGCCCGACGCCGTGGTCTACCCCACCGATGAGACTCAAGTAGCCGCGCTGCTGGCCTGGGCCGCCGATAGCGACGTCGCCGTCATCCCCTTCGGCGGCGGTAGTTCGGTGCTGGGTGGCGTTGAGCCTCAACCGAGCGACCGACTGTGCATCACCCTCGACCTGGCCCGGCTGGATGGCGTGCTTTTGGTGGACCCGGTCTCACACACGGCCCGCGTCCAGGCCGGGGCGACTGGCCCAGAAGTGGAAGCCCAACTGAACGCGCAAGGCTTCACCCTGGGTCACTTCCCCCAGTCCTTCGAGTTCTCCACCCTGGGGGGATGGATCGTCACCCGCGCCGCCGGGCAAAACTCCATCGGCTACGGCAAGATCGAACACATGACCCAGGCCGTGCGGGTCGTCACCCCCGTTGGCATCGTGGAGACAAAGGATACGCCGGCCACCGCCGCCGGCCCCAGCATTCTCGGTCTGATGCTCGGCTCGGAGGGCACCTACGGCGTGCTGACCGAGGCCACCATGCGCCTTCATCCCTTGCCAGAGGTGCAGGACTACCGGGGGCTGCTCTTCCGCACCCTCGACGACGGGCTGGCCGCTTTCAGAGACCTGATGCAAAGCGGCCTGCACCCCGCCATCGTCCGCCTATCCGACCCGTCCGAGACCGCCGCCTACGCCCTGATGTCGCACCAGCACCACGGCCTGCGTGGGCTGTTCGACAAAGTGCTGGAGCGATACCTGGGACTTCGCGGCTACGGATTCGACGACAGTTGCCTGATGATCCTGGGCTTCGACGGCGACCCCGACGAGGTGGAGTATCGCCTGAATCTGGCGCTGGAGATCTGCCTCGACCATCGGGGGCTGCACCTGGGCCGCAGCATCGGCCGCTCGTGGAAGCGCGACCGCTTCGCCCAACCCTACTTGCGCGACGACCTGCTGGACAATGGCGTGCTGGTGGATACCCTGGAGACCGCCACCACCTGGTCGAACCTTGTGTCGGTCTACGAAGCCATGACCGCTACACTCAAAAGCGCCATCGCTGCCACCGGCGGCGGCCCAGGCGCGGTGCTGACCCACGTCTCCCACGCCTATCCGTACGGCGCGTCCCTCTACTCCACCTTCCTGGGACGCCAGACCTCGCCCGACCCGCTGGAGAACCAGGAGCAGTGGCGCACCATCAAGCGCGAGACCACGGAGGCGATCCTGGCCGCTGGCGGGACCCTCTCCCACCACCACGGCGTCGGGCGTGATCACGCCCCCTGGCTGGAAGACGAGATCGGGCCGGTGGCGATGCAGGCGCTGCGCGCCTTGAAGCAGACCTTCGATCCGGGGAATACCATGAACCCTGGTGTGCTATTGACACCGTAAAACGTGAAACGTGAAACGTCAACAGCAATTCACGTTTCACGTTTCACGTTTCACGAGTTCAGGAGGCCAGACCCTTGTCAGATTACACCACAAACTCCCGCCCCTTCTCCGCCGCCACCCGGGCCGAGAACCTGGATCGCATGGCCCAGGAGACCTTCGACCTGCTGGTCATCGGCGGCGGCATCACCGGCGTGGCGGTGGCGCGCGACGCGGCCATGCGCGGTTTCCGCACTGCATTGGTAGAGAAGGGCGATTTCGGCAGCGGCACCAGCAGCCGCTCCTCGCGGCTGATCCACGGCGGTATCCGCTATTTGGAATACCTGCAGTTCGGGTTGGTCTTCCAAAGCTGCAACGAACGGCGAATCATGCGCAAGATCGCTCCACGCCTGGTGCGCCCGCTGCCCTTCCTCTATCCACTCTACCGAGGGCAAAAGCCGGCCCCGTGGAAGATGCGCCTGGGCCTCACCATCTACGACGCCATGGGACTCGTCCGAAAAGTGCAACGCCACCGCTGGCTACAGCCGGACGAGGTGAAGCGACGCGAGCCGCTGGTGGCCGGCCGGGGACTGCTGGGCGCGGCCCGTTTCTACGATGCCCGCGTTGATGACGCGCGCCTCACCCTCACCACGGCCAAAGCAGCCCACCTCCACGGCGCACTGCTGGCCAACTACGCCCGGTGCGTCGGCCTGCTCAAGGCCGGGGGGCGCGTCGTCGGCGCTCAGGTGATAGACGATAGAACCGGGCGCGAGATCGAGGTGCCCGCGCGGGTGGTCATCAACGCCAGCGGCGTGTGGGTTGACGAGGTGCAGGCATTGGATCAGCACTTCAAGGGTGGGATGACCCGCCCTACCAAGGGCATCCACCTGGTCATCCCCCGCGCCAGACTCACCAGCCAACACGCCGTGGCCTTCGACGTGCCCCGCGACGGACGCCACGTTTTTCTGATTCCCTGGGGCGACTTTGCCCTCATCGGCACTACCGATACCGACCACGACGGCCCGCTTGACGCCCCCGCCGCCACGCGCGAGGACGTCGAGTATCTGCTGGAAGCAGTGCAGCATACCTTTCCCGGCGCCCAGATGAAGCCAGACGACGTCATCAGCACCTTCGCTGGACTGCGTCCGCTGCTCTTCGCCGAGGGTGGGAGCTACGCCCTCTCGCGCGAGCACGAGATCGTGGAGAGTCCCTCAGGGTTGATCACCATCGTCGGTGGCAAGCTGACCACCCACCGGCTGATGGGTAAGCAACTGACCGACCGCGCCGAAAAGCGGCTGGCCGAGGAATTCGGCGTGCACCAACAGCATGATTGCCGCACCAAAGAGCCGCTGAGCGGCGCGCAACTCAGCCAGGCGCCGGTGTCAGGTCTGGACGAGCGGGTATCCCGTCACCTGATGGAGACCTACGGCTCCGACGCGGCCTGGATAGTGGGCTGCGCCGAAGGCAACTCCGCCCTGGGCGAGCGCATCGTGCCGGGTCTGCCCTACCTGATGGCCGAGGTCGCCTACGCTGTGCAGCACGAGATGGCCCTCACCCTGGCCGATGTCCTCGTCCGCCGCACCCACGTGATCTACGAGGTGCGCGATGGGGGCCTGACCTGCGCTCCGGCCGTGGCCGACCTGATGGTGGAGCGGCTGGGCTGGGATGAGGCAGAGAGAGACCGTCAGGTAGCCGACTACGCCCGCCAGGTGGCCCTCACCCAGGCCTGGCGGGAGGAGTAGCAATATGCTCTTATGTGAACGATGAACCCATCCCGTTTTCCCGCCTATCTGGCGCTTGGCGTGGGCATTCTGAGCCTGGGCTTCTCGGCCATCTTCGTGCGCTGGGCTAACGCTCCGGGCATTGTCACCAGTTTCTATCGCATGGCCATAGCCACTATTCTGCTGGCCTGGCCATTCTACCGACGGGTCAAAGCCACGGGGAGTCTGTCTCGACGGGGGCTGCGATTCGCTGTGCTCGGCGGGCTGTTCTTCACGGGTGACCTGGCTCTGTGGGCGACCGGAGTCGTCCTGAGTGGAGCCACCAACCCGACGCTGCTGGCCAACACCGCGCCGCTGTGGGTCGGACTGGGTGCGCTCGTTCTCTTCCGGGAAAGACTCAAGGCGATGTTCTGGGTGGGGCTTATGTTAGCGATGACGGGCGCAGCCATCATCCTGGGCCTGGATAGCCTGCGTGCCGTGTCGTTCGGATTGGGCACCCTGTTTGGCCTGCTGGCTGGCATCTTCTACGGTGGCTACTTCCTTATAACCCAGCGAGGGCGGGAAACCCTCGATTCAATCACCTACTTCTGGCCCGCCGCCGTAACTTCGACCTTGGGGTTGCTCATCCTCAGCCTGGCGCTTCGTCAACCCCTCACCGGCTACCCTGCCTCCGCCTACCTCAACTTCCTCGCGCTGGGCGTGGTGACCCAGGTCTTCGGCTATCTGGCCATCAACCACGCCCTCGGCTATCTGCCAGCTTCCATCGTTTCACCGACCATGCTGGGCCAGCCTGTTGTGACGGCCATCCTGGCAGGGCCACTGCTTGGCGAGGCCCTCTCCGTGTGGCAAGCCCTGGGCGGCCTCACCGTGCTCGCCGGCGTGTACGTGGTACACCGCAGTCAACACAATGAGTCAAGGAGTCAATGAGGTAGCGGATGCCTCGTTAACTCTCACTCGTTGCCCAAAATCCCAGACAGGGAAATCACTTATGTTCAAAACCCGCGTCACCGAACTGCTCGGCATTGAATACCCCATCGTTGGAGGATGCATGATGCACATCAGCGGCCCGGAGTTCGTGGCCGCTATCTCCAACGCCGGCGCGTTGGGGATGATGGCCTCGGCCATGTTCGACGCCCAGGAAAAGTTCCGCCAGGCTGTCCGCCGGGTCAAGTCCCTGACCGACAAACCCTTTGGCGTCAACCTGAGTCTCTTTCCTGCGCTGCGGCCCATTAACAACAACCTTTATGTCGAGGTGATCCTGGAAGAGGGCGTAGCGGTAGTCGAGACCAGCGGCCACCGGCCGCCGGAGGATATGCTGGCGCGACTGAAGGCTGGCGGGGTGAAGACCATGCACAAGTGCGTCAGCGTGCGGCACGCCCTCAGCGCGCAGAGAGCCGGCGTGGACGCGGTGACCGTCTTCGGCACCGAGGGCGGCGGCCACATCGGCGAGCTGGGGCTGACGACGATAGTGCTGGTGCCTCGTGCCGCCGACGTGCTGGAGATTCCGCTGCTGGCAGCGGGGGGCATCGCCGACGGGCGGGGAATGTTGGCGGCGCTGGTGCTAGGCGCAGAGGGTGTCACCATCGGCACGCGGCTGCTGGTCACAGAGGAGTGCCCCATCCACGACAACCTCAAGCAAGCGCTAATCACCGCCACGGAGCCGGACACCCTGCCGATACTGGGTTCCCTGCACAACACGCTCCGTGCCTGGAAGAACCCCGCCGCTCTAAAGGTGGCCAAACTCGAGGCCAACCAGGCCGATTTGTGGGAGATCCTGAACATCGTGGCCGGTACGGAGACCAGGCGCATGTACCAGGAAGGCGACCTGGATGCCGGCGTGATCCCTTGCAGCCAGGGCATCGGCCTGGTGCGCGAGATCAAACCGGTGGCCGAGGTCATCAGTGGGATGGTGCGAGAGGCACAGTCACGCCTCGTTCAGGTCGGCAGCTCCGCATAGATCTTTCGATAGTTGTGATAGCGCGTCGCCGACACGGCTCCCTGCTGCACCGCCGCCTGCACCGCGCAGCCCGGCTCGTGGAGGTGCGAGCAGTCACTGAAGCGGCAGCCTCCTTGCACGGCAGTCATCTCCGGGTAGAAGCGAGTCAATTCCACCCGCCGCAGACCGCTCAGGCCAAACTCGCGGATGCCCGGTGTGTCCACGACGAAGCCGCCGATATCCAGCTTGAACAAGTTCACCTGGGTCGTGACGTGCTGGCCCTCACCACTGCGGTCGCTGACCTCACCAGTGCGCAGTTGCAAACCTGGTTGTACGGCTGACAGCAGCGACGACTTGCCCACACCGGACAAGCCAGCCAGCACGGTCATGCGCCCACGCAGCGCCTCTCGCAGTTCACTCACTCCTTTGCCGGTGAGCGCGCTGGTAAAGAGCACCCGGTAGCCCAGGTGCAGGTAGGGCCGGAGGGCTGACCGGCAGTCCGCCACGTCTTCCGCCAGGTCTATCTTGTTGAGGCAGATGATCGGTGACAGGCTATTCCGTTCGGCGGCGATGAGGTAGCGGTCGGCGAGCTCCGGCCAGAAGATCGGATCGCGCCAGGAAACAACGATGAGCAATTGCTCAACGTTGGCGGCGATGACCTGTTTCAGGTGACGGTAAAACACGTCGGGCCGGGCCAGGACGCTCCGCCGAGGCAGCACGGCTTCGACCACGCCCTGGGCCGACGAGTTTTCAGAGACGATCACCTCGTCACCGACGGCGACGACATTGGTGAAGCCGGTATCTTGCGCAGTGAGCGAACCGCGCAGGGCGCAGGTCAGGCTGCGTCCGCCCAGATCCACACGACACAGGCCGCTGCTGACCTCGACCACGACGCCCTGCAAGCCAACCAGCTCTTCTGTTGTTGATAGTTCTTCATCGGCGCTGGCCTGCTCTTCCAGTGTGGCCAACGCCGCATCCATGACGGTCTGGCGGCGCTCTCGCTCTCCGCGCGGCATAATTCGCTCGGTCTTGGGTAGATCGTAGAGCGCATCCAGGTCATCGGAGCTGTCCGGCATCCAATCCTTGCGACGCGGTCGTTTCGGGTTGCGGTTGCGCTTGATCTGTTTGCGAACCTGACGCATCGTTCTGGAAACTTCTCGATGCCGATACTTTCTTTCGTTGCAATTCGACAAAGTGCTGTCCCTCCATGAAAGGGTACTCGACTAGTGGAAAACAAACGAGGCCACGGATACTCTCATGGCCTCGTTACGGACGACACCAGGCTATCTGGCGGTCACCAGATAGCAAAAGGCCATGAGCTATGCGACAACATCGCTTCGATCTCGTCGCCAACTCATGGCCGGGTCGTTGGATTATGCTGGTACGCAGAACCCTGGGCTAAGCACCCCGCTCAAGCAAAGAGTGGCGAGCAAGATCAACACAAACGGCAACAACTTGTACTGCTTTGGTCTGATTCATATCGCCCGCCTCTTTATGCTTGATGAGTGATCAATTCGCTCTACAGGATCGCGTAAGACACGACAATTATAAGCCAAACTCAGGATTTGTCAAATGTCTGTACTAAAAGCAACCGCTATCGCCTGCGCCAACATCGCTTTCATCAAGTACTGGGGCCAGCGGGACGCGGAACTGAATCTGCCTGCCAACTCCTCGCTCTCCATGAATCTGGCCGGGCTCACCACGGTCACCACCGTCGAGTTCTCTCCCGATTACGACGATGACGTGGTCATCCTGGACGGGCGGGAGGAGACTGGGGCGGCAAGGCAGAGGATCGTGGCCCACCTGGACCGGGTGAGAGCGATGGCAGGGCTGGGAGCCAGGGCCAGGGTGATCTCCAGGAGCAGCTTTCCCGTTGGCGCGGGCCTGGCCTCTTCGGCTTCGGGTTTCGCCGCCCTGTCCCTGGCAGCCAGCAGAGCGGCCGGGCTGGAGTTGAGCGAGAGGGAGCTTTCGATCCTGGCCCGCTTTGGCTCCGGCTCGGCCTGCCGCTCCGTGCCTGGGGGATTCAGCGAGTGGACGGCTGGAGCTTCCAGTGAGGAATCCTTCGCCAGGCAAGTAGCCCCTCCGGAGCATTGGAAACTGCGAGACGTGATCGCCATCGTCAGCCGAGCCCATAAACGTGTCGGTTCGACCGAGGGGCACGTCCGCGCTCCCACCAGCCACTTTTACCAGGCCCGCGTGGCCAGTGTGGCGGATCGTCTGGCCCAGGCGAAAACAGCCTTGCTGAAGAAAGACCTGGTGACCCTGGGGCGCATCATGGAAGAGGATGCTATCTCCATGCACGCCGTGATGATGACCTCGCGGCCACCCATTTACTACTGGCTGCCAAGCTCCGTGCGGTTGATCCACGAGGTGCAGAGTTGGCGGGCCGGGGGGCTGGAGGTCTACTTCACCTTCGATGCCGGCCCCAACGCCCACCTCATCTGCCAGGCCGCCGACCAGGCCGAGGTGGAAAGGCGGCTCGAAGACATGGAGGAAGTGCTGGAGGTCATCGTGAGCGGGCCTGGGCCGGCGGCTCAGGTAATAGCACCATGAGCTTGCCTAATCCGCCCTTTTGTGATAGAATTCTGCCGCGTCAAGCTTCTTGACAAACCGAGCAAACTGGGATACAATATGCGTAGTTAGAATACTAACGCCTGAAGCTGGTCTGGGATTCCAGGCCGCGTTTTGTTGTGCAGCAGACCGCTCGCCAATGGATCGAGCAGGAGGCTACCAGTCCGGTGTAAACGTTACATTCGTAGTGGCGACTTCAGTCGCTCTCCACGAGGTCAGAGCGACTAAAGTCGCTACTACGAATCCTGGTTGGGCGTTGACGGAGCAACAAGGCTTATGACTGACGACACGCTGGAACTGACGCCAGCCGGCATCCCGGTCAGCTTGCGACCGTTCTTCCAGGAGTACGTGTTGGAGAACCTGGATCCGGAGCGCAGTGCTTTCACGGTGATCGAACGCACACTGGCCTGGGGTCGCCTGCCAGAGTTGCGTTGGCTCTTCGCCCGCTACGAGCCGGAGCGGCTGGCCGAATGGGTGCGCCGGGCGGGCTGGTACTGCCTGTCCCGACAACGGCTGAAATACTGGCTGTGCTTTTTTAAGATCACCGACTATCGTCGTGGAGAGCGGATATGGCCGCACTGATTAAGCCGCATTGGGAAGCTGTCACTTCAAGCACTCGAGATTCACTCGCCGTTCTGGGTCAACTGCCCCTGCTGCGCCCGTTCTACCTGGGCGGCGGCACAGCGTTGGCCCTGCGGTTGGGCCATCGTATCTCGCAAGACCTGGACCTGTTTGCCAATATCGAGTCCCTGGATGACGATTTCCGCCACAGCATCATGCAGGAGCTACGCCAGGATCACGCGGTCAACGTGCTGCGGGATTCGGTGTTCGGCCTGGTTCTCGAAGCAAACGGGCAACCCATAAGCTTCTTCTCGTACGGCTATCCAATGTTGGAACCTACCGACCTGGTGAGCGGCTTCCAGATTGCCGGCATACTTGACATCGGCCTCATGAAGATGGACGCCATCGCTGGTCGAGGCACGCGCAGGGATTTCTACGACCTGTACTTTATCGCTTCGCGGGTCTCGCTGGATGAGCTATTCGCTCAGAGCACCAATAAGTACCCGTACTCGCACGGCTTCGAAATGCGCGTCCTGGTTGCGCTGGTAGATTTCGACGTCGCTGATCAGCAGGACGAGCCAATGCTGCTGCTCCCCGCTGAATGGAGTGAGGTCAAGGACTTTTTCACTACCGAAGCCCGCCGCCTGGGAAGAGAGTGGTTGGGGTTGGCCGACCCAGAGAGAAAGGATACCCAAATAATATGACTATAATCGCTGTTCTGCTTGTCTTGAGTCTGTTGATATTGGTCCACGAGGGGGGCCATTTTGCAGTGGCCAAGTTCACCGGCATTCGAGTCGAGGAGTTTGGCATCGGCTATCCGCCGCGCCTGCTCACCGTCGCCAGGCGAGGTGATACCGAGTACACCATCAACGCCATCCCCTTCGGCGGCTTTGTGAGGATGCTAGGCGAGGAAGACCCCACCCACCCGGACAGTTTCGCCGCCAAAGGCAAGCTAACCCGCGCTGGCGCGCTCCTGGCCGGCTCGTTCATGAACATCGCCCTGGCCTTTCTTCTGTTCATCGGCGCTGGTCTGATTGGCTTCGACATCCCTACCGGATCGGTAGCCATCGTCGAAGTTGCGCCTGGCTCACCAGCAGCGAGGGCGGGCTTGCAAGAAGGCGACACCATACTGAGCATTGACGGCCTGACTGTTCGCAACACCTACGAGCTTAGCGGCTATACCAAAGAGAGGCTGGGCGAGACAGTCACTCTCAGCATCAAGCGGGGTGAGGAAACCATGCCCGTCCGCTTGACGCCGCGTCAGGAGCCGCCAGCCAACGAAGGGGCTATGGGCGTGATCATCCAGACTGTGGATATTGTGGGAGCAGACAAGCTGCGCTATTCCCTCTGGGAGGCGATCCCAATGGGGGCCAGGATGATCGTAGATGTCATCACAGTCATCTTTTCCGGAGTGGTGGGCATGATCCAGGGGGTCATCGCCCCCGACATCACAGGGCCAGTGGGGATAATAGCCGCGACTGGCGAGGTCGCCAGGTCCGGCCTGATAGCCCTGATGCAATTCACCGCTCTCCTCAGCATCCAACTGGCCATCTTTAACCTGCTGCCTTTCCCTGGCCTGGACGGTGGGCGTCTGGCCTTCATCGCTCTCGAAGCCTTGCGCGGCGGCAAGAGGGTGACCCCGGAAAGGGAAGGATTCATTCACCTGGTGGGAATGGCCATCCTCGTGGGCCTGTTGCTAGTCGTCTCCTACCAAGACGTTGCTCGCTTGCTAAGCGGTCAGCCGATTCTATCACCGTGAAATGAGCAACTCAGATTTCGAGGAACTACTCCTGCAAATAAGCGACACCGAGAATCGCCTCTCCATATCCAGCCTGTACTGCCTGTCGGGGATGGACAGAGACGAGATGCTGCTATTCCAAGAAGCCTGGCGCTCGATGGCCGTCGAGCGCCGCCGCCAGATCATCAACTTCCTGATGGAGGTAGCAGAAGCCAGCTTTGAGGTGAATTTCGGCCTGGTGTTTCGCTTTTGCCTGGGCGACGAGGACGAGGAAGTACGAGCAGCAGCCATCGAGGGTCTGTGGGAAGACCATGACCCCGCCCTGCTCAATCCGTTGATCAGCCTGCTGCGAGACGATCCTTCGATCTCAGTGCGAGCTGGCGCCGCTGCCGCATTGGGCCGCTACGTCCTCCTGGGCGAGCTGGATAAGATAAAGGCCCGCCCTTTCGCCCTGGTGCGGGAGGCATTGTTGGAGACCATCCATTCCTCGTTTGAGGATCAGACAGTACGACAGAGGGCCATTGAGTCCATCGCTTACTCTAGCGATGAGGGCGTGCGAGAGATCATTGAGGCGGCCTACTATCACGAGGATCAGCGAATGCGCACCAGCGCGGTGTTCGCTATGGGGCGTAGCGCGGACCCTTATTGGTCAGATCTGGTAATCAACGAGCTACAAAGCTCCAGGCCTGAGATGCGTTATGAAGCAGCTATGGCCAGCGGCGAGCTGGAATTGGCGGCCGCCACTCCCTTGCTGGCTAATCTGGTCAACGACCCCGACCGCGAGGTGCTGGAAGCGGCCATCTGGGCCCTGGGTCAGATCGGAGGAAACGAGGCCCGCCGCATCCTGTACGACTGCTACCGCGAGGGTGACGAGTTCCTGTGCGAGGCAGTGGAGGAAGCCCTGGAACAACTGGAATTCATGCGCGGTGTCCTTGACATATCCCTGGATGATCTCCCTGACCTGTACTGAGCCTGGTCGAAGTACGCAAGCGAATGGTGAAGGCCCTGCCAGCTATACTCTACAACAACATCGTACCCGTTTTCATCGCCATCGGCCTGGGCTATATCCTCGAACGCAGGCTGAAGATAGAAATCAAGTCCGTCTCCCGGACCATCTTCTATGCCCTCACCCCTTGCCTGGTCTTCTCCTCTCTGGTCAAATCCACTGTCAGCGGCGGGGAGTTCTGGCGCATCGCATCCTTCGAGGTACTGATCACTCTGGTCGTGGCGCTGGTCGCCTGGGGCGTGGCCAGGGCGCTGCGCTTCGACAGGGCCATGGAGAGCGCGTTCCTGCTGGCCACCATCTTCGTGAACGCCGGCAACTACGGCCTCTCGGTCAATCAACTCGCTTTCGGTGATGAGGCGCTGACTCGAGCCGTAATCTACTTCGTGGTTAGCAGCTTGCTAATTAACACCAGCGGCGTCTATCTTGCTTCTCGGGGCAAAGCCAGGGCGGGCGAGGCCCTCCTTAACGTTTTGAAAGTACCCATCGTCTACGCCGTGTTCCTGGCCGTTCTCGTCAAGCTGATCAATCTAAACGTGACGGGATCGCCCGTTTTCAAGGCAGTGGAGATGGTGGGCCAGGGGGCCGTGCCCCTCATGCTCTTGCTGCTGGGGATGCAACTGGCCAAGACCCCTCCGGCCCAAAGGATGAAGACCGCGGGCCTGGCCACTCTCATCAGGCTGGCCGTTGCCCCGGCCATCGCCTGGCCCCTGGCCAGTCTGCTGGGCCTGACCGGCCCGGCGCTACAAGCCTGCGTCGTCGAGGCCAGCATGCCCACCGCCGTGACGACAGCAGTGCTGGCCATCGAGTTCGATGCCAGACCAGAGTTCGTGACCAGCGTGATTTTTCTTTCCACCCTGGTCAGCCCCATCACCCTTACCCCCATCATCGCTTTGGTGAGCTGACCTGGGAAATGGGTAACGAGGCAGCAAGTTAACGAGAAACGAGGCACGAAGTGAACGACAATTTCCCGCAATCTGCAATCCGCAATCCGCAATCCCCCTGGTATACCAAACCAGTTGAAGAGGTAGCCGAGGCTCTGGGAACTGACCCCAAGCGAGGTCTAACTTCGCAGGAGGCCCAGGCCCGTTTGGAGAGATACGGATCCAACGAGCTTCAGGAACGGCCTCGGATAAGCTTCTGGAAGATGCTGCTGGACCAGTTCAACCAGTTCCTGGTGCTGATCCTCATCGTCTCGGCAGTCATCTCTTTCTTCCTGGGTGAATACGTGGACTCAGGGGCCATCATGGCCATCGTGATCCTCAACGCCATCCTGGGAGTCGTCCAGACGTCCAAAGCCGAGGAGGCCCTGGCCGCCCTGAAGAAGATGGCGGCCCCCAATGCCGAGGTGCTCCGCGATGGGCACTCGCTCACTATCCCCGCGCGCGAGGTGGCGCCCGGCGACGTGGTGCTACTGGAGACAGGCAACTACATCCCGGCCGACGTGCGCCTCGTCGAGAGCGTGAATCTGCGCATCGAAGAGGCATCGCTGACGGGCGAGTCGGTGCCGGTGGAGAAAGAGGCCGGCCTGGTGCTCAAAGAGGACCTTCCTCTGGGCGACCGCCGCAACTCGGCCTACATGAGCACCCTGGTCAGCTACGGGCGGGGCAAGGGCATCGTGGTAAACACGGGTATGAGCACTGAGATCGGCCTCATCGCCGAGATGATTCAGTCCTACGAGGAGGAGCCAACACCCCTCCAGGTCAAGCTGGACCAACTGGGCAAATGGCTGGGCATCGGCTGCCTGATCGTCTGCGGGATCGTGTTCGTCGTCGGCGTGCTGCGGGACACCGAAGTGGGGATGATCCTCCAGGCAGGCGGCGGCCTGCTGGCCTATCTGAATACCTTCAAGCAGACCATCGTAGAGATGTTCATGGTGGCGGTGAGCCTGGCCATCGCTGCCGTCCCCGAAGGGCTGCCAGCCGTAGTCACCATCGTCCTGGCCCTGGGGATGCAGGAGATGATCAAGCGCCACGCCCTGATCCGAAAACTGCCCGCCGTGGAGACCCTGGGCAGCGCCACTGTCATCTGCTCCGACAAGACGGGCACCCTCACCCAGGACAAAATGATGGCCGTGCAGATCTACGTTGATCGCACCATTCTCAGCATCAGCGGGGAGGGCTATAGTCCAGCAGGAGAGTTCAGCGACGACGGACGCGCCGTAGACCTGGGGGGCTATCCGGGCTCAAACCTGCTCCTGCGGGCCGGGCTCCTCTGCAACGACGCTCGGCTAGAAGCTCTTAGTGACGACTTCAGTCGTCCAGGTGGTCAGCAACCTGGGTTGAGTAGCCAAAGGCGTACCGAAACCATCGAGGGGCCGCTTGACCGAAGCCCAACCAACCATCCGACCAACTGGCACATGGTGGGCGATCCCACTGAGGGAGCCCTGGTGGTGGCTGCGGCCAAGGCCGGCTTTTGGAAGGAAGAGCTGGAGCAGGATTACCCCCGCCTGGCGGAGATCCCCTTCGACTCCGAGCGCAAGCAGATGACTACCATCCATCCCGACCCCAAATGGGGAGGCTACGTGGCTTACGTCAAGGGAGCACCCGACATCATCATCGGGTTGTGCCATGAGGTCGTCGAGGATGGCCAGGAGCGGCCGCTGACGGCTGAGAAACGCCGGCGGATTCTGGAGGTCAACGAGGCGCTGGCCTCCAACGCCCTGCGCGTGCTAGGGGTAGCCTATCGGCCCCTGGCGGAGGTCCCCAGGCATCCGACCGTCGAAGAAGTCGAGAGAGACTTGACCTTTGTGGGCCTCATTGGCATGATAGACCCGGCCCGGCCAGAGGTGAAGGAAGCCATCGAAGTGGCCCGGCAGGCCGGCATCAAGACGACGATGATCACCGGCGATTACAAAAACACGGCTGTAGCCATCTCCAAGGAGTTGGACCTGCTCTCGCCAGACGGCCGCGTGCTGACCGGCGCCGAGCTCGATCAACTGGACGATGAGACCTTCACCGACATAGTCGAAAAGGTGGAGGTTTATGCCCGGGTCTCGCCCCAGCACAAGGTGCGCATCGTGGAGGCCCTCAAAGAGCGCCGCCACGTGGTGGCCATGACCGGCGATGGCGTCAACGACGCCCCAGCTCTGAAGCGGGCCAACATCGGCGTGGCGATGGGCATCACCGGCACCGATGTTTCCAAGGAGACAGCGGACATGGTGCTCACCGATGACAATTACGCTTCCATTGTCTCGGCGGTGGAGGAGGGACGTATCATCTACTCCAACATCCGCAAGTTCGTCTACTATCTCCTCTCCTGCAACGTGGGCGAGATCCTGATCATCTTCCTGGCGATGATCATCGGTTGGCCGGTGCCCCTGGTCGCCATTCAGTTGTTGGTGCTCAACCTGGTGACCGACGGCGCGCCTGCCCTGGCCCTGGGGATGGAGAAGGGAGATCCGGACATCATGCAACAGCCGCCCCGGCCACCGGATGAGCCGGTGATCAACCGGGAGATGGTTTGGGGTATTATCATCCAGAGCATCGCTATCACCTCGGCCACACTGCTGTCCTTCTGGATAGGCTTGCGTTGGTTTCCTAACAACACAGCAGCGGCCCGGACTATATGCTTCACAACGTTATCTATCTCGGAACTTTTCCGGGCCTATACGTCGCGTTCTGAGCGATACTCCTTGTGGTCCATTGGGGTGTTCTCCAACAAGTGGATGCAGTGGGCAATGCTGACCTCACTGATCATCATACTGACCATCATCTACGTGCCCTTCCTGGACCCCATCTTCGATACCGCCTTCCTGGGACTGAGGGAGTGGTTGGTCATAGTTCCTCTCGTGCTGGTGCCGGCTGCTGCCGCGGAAGCAACCAAGTACTTTCTCCGGCAGCGAAGACCGGTGGTCAGCGATCAAGTTCGCTGATTGCTGGATATCGGGTATTGGATCTTGGATATTGAAGCAAAGCCCTACGAAGTCAAGCTGGCTGTGTTCGAAGGGCCACTGGACCTCCTGCTGCACCTGATCGAGCGAGAGGAACTGGACATCACCAGGGTGTCCCTGGCGCAGGTTACGGATCAGTATCTGGAGTACATCGGCCTTCTGGAGGAGTTGACCGCCGAGGTGCTGGCCGATTTCCTGCTGGTCGCGGCTAAGCTCTTGCTCATAAAGTCGGAGGCATTACTGCCCCGGCCGCCGAGAGGTCCTGGCGAAGAAGAGGAAGAGGACGTGGGAGATGAACTGGCCCGCCAATTGATCGAGTACAAGAAGTTCAAAGAGGCGGCGCTGGGATTGAGGCAGAGGGAGGAAACAGGCCTCAGGGCCTACGTGCGCGTGGCCCCGCCACCCAGGCTGGAAAGGCCCTTCGGCCATAAGCGGAGCGACGGTCAGGACAGGCCCTTGGACCTGGAGGGCCTCTCGCTGGCCGACCTGGTAGAGGCCGTGCAGCGCGCCCTGGATGCTCGCCCCGCGCTCCCCCCTGTATCTGAGGTAGTAACGCCCTTCACCGTCACTGTTGCCGAAAAGATGGCCCTCATCAAGGAAAAGCTGAAAAGACACAAGCAGGTGAGCTTCAACTGTCTGTTGGATCAGGCAACCTCACGCGCGGAGATCATTGTCACCCTCATGGCGGTCCTGGAGCTTATCAAGCTGAGGGGCATCGTCGTTCAACAGGAGCGCCTCTTCGGAGAGATTGTCATCCTACAGAAGCAAGCTGAGGCCCAACCTTAAAATTTCCACAAAACCCGCTTTTCGCCTTGACATAGAACGCATGTTCTGGTATAATATGCCTAGAACATGCGTTCTACTCTTTGGTGAGAAGGGGGTTGTGATGATCAGCAAGTCGCCAAACAAGCTGTGTGCTCACCGCAGCGTGACCTGCGATGGCCGCATCACCTGCAAGAAGATCGTGGAGGGCGACAACGAAGTCTCGCCCAACCTCTGTCGTGATTGCCCCGCCAGGCAGATCGGCTGCGACAAACTAGGCTTCTCACTGCGGAAGTCCTCTCCCTCCCCCATCGTGGTCCGCTACGGGAATGGCCATTCTGAGGTCTGGAACGATCAGCCGCCCAGGATCACCTTCCTGAGGGCGGCTTGCGCGGCCAGGATCGCTCCCATCAGCGACCCCCGCCAGTGTGCGGCCTGCGCCCTGCGAACTGCTGGCGAGCCGGTCCTGGAGGAGATCCCCTTGCCTCGGAAAGTGGCCAGGGGCGGCAAGGTGATTCCTTTCCCGCAGCGCGTGGCCGTAGCTGCCAGTTGACTATGAGGGATACAGAGCTTCCCCCCCAGAGCCTGCCCTGAGCAGGGTCGAAGGGTTGGGGGGGGGACAGAGGGGGGGCGATGCGACGTTTGCTGGAGTATCAGGCTGAACGAATCGAGATGGTGCTGGCGAGCCACAAGGTGGCCTCGCACGTCTACAGGGGCA
>CAZVCJ010000067.1:0-12625 GCA_964625745.1 uncultured Anaerolineae bacterium
ATGCGAGGTCTTTTCCCTTTGCCAGAGACGTCTTGCAGTTAGCCGAAAGTAGGGGGAGGAGAATATGCGTAGAATCAAACTTGTGGTGCTCGTTGCGCTGGCGGTTGTGGGCCTGGCCTTTTGGGGCTGTGGCTCGCCTACACCTAAGCGCCCTCTCGAGTTGACCGTCCTGCACACCAACGATACCATGGGCTTCACCGAACCCTGCGGTTGAAGCCCCACCAAAGGGGGGCTGGCCCGGCGGGCCACCAAGGTGAAAGAGGTACGGGAGACTTCGGAGAACGTTTTGTTATTGGATGGGGGTAACACCCTCTTTGGTGACCGTCTGGCCCAAGAGACGCAAGGCCAGGCCATCGTGGAGGCCATGAATCTGCTGGGTTACGACGCCATGGTTTTAGGCGACATGGACTTCTGGCTGGGCCTCGATGTGCTGCGCCAGCGCATGGAGGAGGCCGAGTTTCCCATCCTCTCAGCCAACGTGGTGATTCAGGGGGCGGAACAGTTGTTCGCTACGCCCTACGTTATCAAGGAAATAGGGGATCACAAGGCAGCCATCATCGGCTTGACTAATCAGGAAGCGGCTGACGCGGCAGGCGGGGCCATCGTTGTCCTCGACCCGCTGGAAGCGCTCAAGGATTACGTGGCCCAGGTGAGTGAGGAAGCAGACGTCATCATCGTACTCTCCCACCTGGGCACGGAGATGGATTTGCAACTGGCTGACGAGGTGCAGGGGATTGACCTCATCATCGGGGGGATGTCCCGCGATGTCCTGGATCCACTCGTGTGGATCGAGGCGAGCGGCACGGTGGTCGCTCAGGCTGGATATCAGGGTCAGTGGATCGGGGTAGTCAGCCTGGAGACAGATAGCCAGGGCAAGGTGGCCGGCCACGAGGGGCAAGTTGTGGTTCTGACCGGGGAGTTTGCCGACGACCCGGAGATGAGAGCTTTTTTGGATCAGTATAAGTGAAACGTTGGTGCAGGATGAAAAGCACTACTCAGGCAAATCAAGATTACGAAGCTAAACCCCGAACGAGATACCTGCCTGGGATAGGATCCATAGTTGTGTTCCTGGCCCTTCTCGTGCTCGCTCTTGGTGCTATCTCTTGCTCTACAGGGCGGGCCACTCCTGCTGCAACTCCAGAGCCTGAACGCAGAAAAGCAGCTCTGGTGGATCAGATAGCTTTGACGGATCCAAATCCTGAGTTTACTGACCAGGCTCTGGCCTATCTGGGAGAGGCCGGGTTCAGTACCGATGTCTACGAAGGGGAAGAGATCACAGTCGAGTTTTTCAGAACCCTGCCTGCGCAGGGCTACCAGTTGATCCTTTTTCGCAGCCACTCTACCAATGTCATCAACGAGAACATTCCGGGCGGCCCTGTGTTCCTGTTCACCTCAGAGCTCTACGACAAAAATAAGTACGTCAAGGAACAACTGGCAAACCACATTGGGCGCGCCAGGATCCTCTACGACAACTCCCCCCTCTACTTTGCCATCGTCTCAGGATTCGTCAGATATGAGATGACGGGCCGTTTCGATGACACTCTGATCATCATCGGAGGATGCCAAAGCCTGGGCACGCCGGACCTGGCGCAGGCGTTCATCGAACGAGGAGCTTCGGCCGTCGTCGGCTGGAACGATTGGGTAGATATGTCTCACAACGACAAAGCAATCCTACATCTGCTGCGCGGCTTAACTACGGAGAGACTGACCCTGGAGCAAGCCGTGAGGAAAACCATGAACGAAATAGGCTCTGCCCCGGCCTACGATAGTGTCTTGACCTATCTCACACAGTAAGTAGCTTGACCATGTTAGGTTGCCCCCACGTTGTCATTGCGAGTTGGCCATGGCGCGGCCCGCCATTCTAAAGGACAGAAACTTCCTGGTGTCATTGCGAGGAGGCGGTTTTTGCCGACGAAGCAATCCCCACCGTTGCTTGCATTTGAGGGCGGGAGATTGCTTCGCTCCGCTCGCAATGACAGGCAAGTTTCTGAGTAGGCGCGCTGTTTGCGCCGCCTGCCCTGAGCTTGTCGCAGGGAAGCAATATCACTTGAGGGAGTGATGAGATGCAAGAAGAACTGAGGAAACTACCTGGCGTGGATAGATTGCTGAAGGAGAGGGCCGTCCAGGCTCTGGCCGAGGAATACGGGCACGACTTGACGGTAGAGGCCATCCGCCAAGCTCTGGACCTGGCCAGGCGACCTATCATGGCCGGCCAGGATTGCCCCTCGACCGATGAACTGGTCGAGATGACGAGGGCCAACCTGGAGGCTCGGTCTCGTCCCACTTTGCGCCCGGTGATCAACGCCACCGGGGTGATCATCCACACCAACCTCGGCCGGGCTCCTCTGAGCGCGGAGGCTCGGGCGGCCATGGAGCTGGCAGCGCGAGGTTATACCAACCTGGAGTATGATCTGGAGGCCGGAAGGCGTGGCTCCCGCTACGTCCACGCCGAAGAGCTTCTCGGTCGGTTGACGGGAGCTGAGGCTGCTCTGGTGGTCAATAACAACGCCGGTGCGGTTTTGCTGATTCTCACGGCCCTGGCACGGGGCAAAGAGGTGATCGTCTCCCGGGGACATCTGGTGGAGATCGGTGGAGGCTTTCGCATGCCGGCCGTGATGCGCCAGAGCGAGGCGCGCCTGGTGGAAGTTGGCACCACAAATCGCACCTACATCCAGGACTACGAGGAGGCCCTCACCGAGGAGACGGCTCTCCTCGTGCGCGTTCACCGCAGCAACTTCCGCCTGACGGGCTTTGTCCACGAACCAGAGTTGGGCCAGTTGGTGGAGCTGGGGGAGAAAGCGGGCTTGCTGGTAGTAGACGACCTGGGGAGCGGCGCGCTCCTCGACACCTCGGCCTACGGCCTGGCTCATGAGCCGACGCTTCAGGAGACTATTGCTTATGGTGCAGCGCTGGTCTCAGCCAGCGGCGACAAACTCCTGGGTGGCCCCCAGGCAGGCATCATCGTCGGTCGAAGGGATGTCATAGCCAAACTGAAACGCCATCCTTTGACCAGAGCCCTGAGGGTAGACAAGACGACCATCGCTGGCCTGCAGGCAACCCTGCTCCACTATCTGAAGGGGGAGGCCGAGGAGAAGGTTCCTGTCTGGCGGATGATTGCCATGCCCATCGAAACCATTGAGGAGAGAGCGATGGCCTGGGCGGAGAAGCTGACGGAGGCGGGGATCGCCGCCAGGGTAGTGGATGGCCGCTCCACTGTGGGCGGCGGCAGCCTGCCCGGCGAGACCCTGCCCACCAGGCTGGTGGGCATCCGAGTGGACTCCCCCGACGAGTTGGCGCATCGTCTGCGAGCTGGCGATCCGCCGGTCATCGGTCGCATTGAGGATGACCTCTTCCTCCTCGACCCGCGCACGGTCTTGACTGAGGAGGACGGGGTGCTGATTGAGGCGATAAAAAGTTGCGCAGGATAGCAGCGGAAGACCTCGCTTATGACCCTTATCTTAGGCATCGAGACATCGTGTGACGAGACGGCGGCAGCGGTGGTGGAGGATGGGCAGAGAATTATCTCCAACGTTGTCGCCTCCCAGATAGACATTCACCGCCGCTATGGTGGCGTCTTCCCGGAAGTGGCCTCCCGCCAGCACATCCTCTCCATCACCCCCGTCGTCGAGCAGGCTATGGATGAGGCACGCGTATCCTGGGATAACCTGGAGGCTGTGGCTGTGACCTATGGGCCAGGTCTGGCGGGTTCCCTCCTGGTTGGCGTCAACGTCGCCAAGGGGATCGCCCTGGGCCGTGGGCTGCCCCTGTTGGGGATCAATCACATCGAGGCCCACATCTACGCCAATTGGTTGCTCTCCCTTCCTCCCCCCCAGAGTTGGGGGGGAAAGAGGGGGGGCGGCATCGTTTTTCCTGTGCTTTGCCTGGTGGTCTCCGGCGGTCACACGGAGCTGATCCTCATGAGCGGCCACGGCCGATATCAGCGATTGGGCGGCAGCCTCGATGATGCGGCTGGCGAGGCTTTCGACAAGGTGGGGCGGTTGCTGGGGCTAGACTACCCCGGCGGGCCGGCCATCGAGCAGGCTGCTCAATACGGCGATCCCACCGCTTTCGATTTGCCCCGCGCCTGGCTGGGGGATAGTGCCGGGCGACCTCGGTACGATTTCAGCTTCAGTGGGCTCAAGACGGCGGTGCTGCGCATCGTGAAGGCGCACGAACCCTTCGGTCCTTCGGCAGAGCTCAGGGCAAGCCTTGCTCAGGGCAGGCGTCAGTTGCCCGTGGCTGACCTGGCTGCCAGTTTTCAGGTAGCGGTGGTGGATGTGTTGGTGGGGAAGGCTAAGCGAGCGGCTGAGGAACATCAGGCGGAACAGATCCTCCTGTCTGGAGGAGTGGCTGCCAACAAGCTGTTGCGGCAGGAGATGGCCAAGAGGTCCGACTTGCCCGTTCTCTGTCCGCCCATATCCCTGTGCACCGACAACGCGGCCATGGTCGCCTGTGCCGCCTACTTTCGTTACCAGGCCGGCCATCGCTCCGGCTGGGACCTGGACGTGATCCCTAACCTGAAGTTAACGGGGTGACACCTCAGCCACTCCATCCTCGGCTCGGCAGACGTAAATCTGAGGGACGATGCCTGTGGCCTCCTCGTAGCCTGTTGCCACCTGGCCCCGAAAATCCTCAATCACCTCTTCGGTCACCAGGCTCACTGTGCAGCCGCCGAAGCCAGCCCCCGTCATTCGAGAGCCGTAGACCCCGCCCACTTTCCACGCTGCCTCAGCCATGATGTCCAGCTCCGCGCAACTGACCTCGTAATCGTCACGCAAGCTGGCGTGGGATTCGTTCATCAACTGGCCAAAGGCGGCTAGAGCGCCCGCTTGCAGAGCGGCCACGCTCCTGAGAACCCGCTCGTTTTCGTAGATGATGTGGCGGCAACGCTTGCGCACGTTTTCTGGCAATTGTCCCTCATATTCTACGAACTGGTCAGTGGAGACATCACGCAGGGCTTGCACCTGCGGCAGGTATCGCTGCAGGATGCGCACCCCCTCCTCGCACTCCCGCCGCCGGGCGTTGTACTCCGAATCCACCAGCCCCCGTCGCTTCATGGTGTCGGCGACGATGATGGCTGCTCCAGCCGGGAGGGGGACTGGCTGGTGGTAGAGGCTGCGGCAATCAATGAGCAGGGCGTGATCGCGCTGGCCCAGAGCGGAGACGAACTGGTCCATAATGCCGCAGTTAATGCCTACGAACTCGTTCTCCGCCCGCTGGCAGAGGAGAGCCAGTTGCACCCGGCTCAGCTCGAAGCCAGCGAGCACCTGCCAGGTGTAGGCCATGGATACCTCGATGGCGGCCGAGGAGCTGAGGCCCGAGCCAATGGGAACGTCGCCGACGATTACGGCGTTCAGACCAGGCAGCTTGAAGCCTTGCTCTTCCAGGAAGTAGGCCACCCCGCGCTGGTAGTTGCTCCAAGCTTGCGCCTGATCATGTTCGATGTCGTCCAGGGAGAACGTGACGCTTTCGCCGAAGTCCAGGGTGTGGATGATCACTTGCCGATCATCGCGCGGGGATGCGGCGACCAGAATGCTCCTGTCAATGGCCACTGGCAGCACGTAGCCGTCGTTGTAGTCGGTGTGCTCCCCGATGAGGTTCACCCGCCCAGGCGCTCGCACGACAGCAGCCGGTTCCGCACCGAAGATCTCCGCAAACCTCTGCCTTACGTTTGACGTTTCACCCCTTCGGCTATGCTCAGGGCATGGTTTCACGTTTCCCATCCTCATCCCTCGCTTTCCACCTCGAGTGAATAGCCCAGCTTGCGCAACTCGTCCAAGAGCTTCGGCCAGTTCTCCGGGGCTATTACGGCTATCTTGGGCGAGATGATCTCTTGTAGATAGGCTCTGGTCTGGGGTGAAGTGCTTAGCTCCTCCAGGGTCAGTTCGCTTTCGGTCTGGAGCAAAAGCGCCCTACGCAGTCGTATCTGTCCCCGCCTCTTGTCCCAATTCCGCAGGGCCGAAACCACATTCTTAGGAACCTTGCCGCTGCTGACTCGCTTCAGGAAGGACAGGAGCATTTCGATTTTGACGCCCTGCCGCGACCCACGGGCCAGAGAATCTCGCGTTATACGATACGCATAGGAATCTCCAGAGGACTGCCAGGCAGCAACCCTCTCCAACTGGAAGCGGTCGTAGAGGCTGCCCCCGGCCGGGGCGATGATGGTGAAATCGGGTTGGACGACCATTGGGGGTGGGGGCGCCTCGGGTGACATCTCGCCGGGCAATCCAACGAGAGCAGCTCCCCAGGGGGTGACCAGAAACGAGCGCACGTTTCCCTCGGCGTCGTAGCCCAGCGAAGCGGCCCCCAGCCAATGAAGCGGCTTGGTCACCAGGTGGGCGATGAGGGCTCCCTCGACCTGCTCCCAATGCTCAAAGCCCGTTAGATACTGCCCGGTAGCCGTCTGGCGGATGTACCAGGATGCGTAATCGCCGTCGGGGCGTTGAAAGTCGGGATCGCTCTCTTTGATGGTCTCAATGAAGGAAGCCAGGGATAGCCATTGCTCAGGAGGGCACCTGGCGAGGTGCTCCAGGACTTTCTTTCGGGCCAGCAGGGGATCGTTGCGCCAGCCGGTAGGCTCGCAGTGCAATGATTTGATTCGCCATAGTTCGTTCCAACCAGGATCGTCACGCCATGTCTCCTGCAGAGCCAGGAGTTGCTCTGCCCGTGGGGCCTTGAGCCAGCGCTTGGCCTCAGGGGGATTGGGCTTCAGAAAGCCTGTGGATGTGTGTAACAGTCCAAGTGGCTGGCAGAGGTGATGCAGGAAGGCCAGGCGTTCGGTGTTACCTTCCTTGACCAGAAAGCGTTCGATAATGTGCTCCATATCGCGGTGGGCCAGGCTACCGTCTCTGAGGGGCTTGACGTCCTCGTTTTGAAGGTAGCTGAGAAAAGCACAAGTGTCTTGCACCAGGGCCAGGTTGCCTTCGCTAATGGCCGAAGGTGTAGATGCAGTCTCTACGACGAAGGCTGGCGGTGCTTTCTCAACTCCAGGCAAGAGGGGCAACAAGTCCTGAGGCAGGAAGATGAACTCGCTGGTCTGGCCCTCCAGCTCATCGAAGGCTCTGTAGACAAGCCCGGAGTACCAGAGCCCTTCGGCGGCGCTGATGGGTGCTTCCCAGGGCCGCTCGCGTTCCAGGCTGCCAGGGCCAAAGGCTCGGATCTCGCCGTATTGACGGACAAAGAGGTGGAGTTTGTTCCTCCCTCCCTCAGAGACCAGAGATTCCAGGGCTTCTTGCTCCTGAGGCTCTAACTTCTCCAGAATATCGGCCATGGACTCAGGCTGAGCTAGCTCCTCGGCCAACTGCTCCACGACCTCGCGCTGGCGGTTGCTCGTAAGCTCGATCCCTCGTCTCTGGGCGATGGCCCTCAGCATAGCCATATCGCAATCTATCAGGCATTGGCGCAGGTTTTTCATTTACACCTCAGACACGCTTCCGTAGAAGTGGGAAGAAATTCCTCGCCCTAATTATACTCTTTTGTCGGCGTTGTGACAAAACGTTTCTTGCGTCCTTTGGCTAAATGTGCTATAATGTGACTATTCTGGCATGTCTTCTCCGCGCAGGAGTGTTTACTTCACCGCCCTGCGGGTGAAGCCAAGGCCGTTAGCCTGTCACTTGTATACCGCAGCAGCACATGTGATGATAATGTATCTCGATGCGCTTTGAAATCATCGGAGAAATTACGGACATCGAAATGATTGCGGTGGGTAGCGGTATCCGCATACTTCCCCTGTTGCGAAAGCGGTATGGCCCAGGTCGTTGGCGGAAGTTGAAAGGGATTGCTACCGTGTACCTGTTTGATGGTACGGTACGGCTTGCTGAAGTCCACTGGTTTGAAGCGCATGGAATAGGCAAGCGGAAAATGAGAATCAAACGTTTCTTGGATTAACGAGTATGACTAAGCATCAAAAGCCAGTGTCGCAATTTGCTATTTGCATCAACACCGACGATCCAGACCTGTTAACGCCGCGTACGATATATGAAATCTTGCCCGATGAGAGTGCCGCGAAATCGAATTACATTCGCGTGATAGATAACGAGGGTGAGGATTACTTGTATCCTGCTGGTTATTTCGTCTTTGTTGATTTTCCACAGGCGGTAGAACAAGTCTTGTTACGCATCTCACGTCCAATGCCACAGGCTGTACCCGCTTGATCATTGGACAGTTTCAACTGACAACACTCAATAAGGAGGCAAGTGTGGCCCTATCAACGGACGAGAAGACAACCATCATACAAGAATATCACGTGCACCCTACAGACACCGGCTCGCCTGAGGTGCAGATCGCGCTGCTGACGAACAGGATCAATTACCTGATCGAGCACCTGAAGAACCACAAGCACGACGAACACTCGCGGCGGGGACTGTTGAAGCTAGTCGGGCAGCGCAGGCGCCACCTGGCGTATCTGAATCGCAAGGATTCGGAACGCTATAGAAGCATTATCGGGCGACTGGGTCTGCGGAAATAACCTGTCGCAAGGATGTGCTGCGCGATAGGACGAAGCACGTGAAATAGCTCAAACAAATCTATGAGGTTGAGTGATGAGGTTTAGGAATTGGGGAGTGCGCCAAATCAATAGCCAATACCCAATAGCTATTGGATATTGGCTATTGGGATTTGACCCACTCCCCAGTCCCTGGCCTCTGAGCCTGGCCTCGACTCGGAGGTATAAATCTAATGACAAATCAATTCACTGCTGCTATTGGGGACCATCCCATTAGCATTGAGACCGGCAAGCTGGCCGGCCAGGCGGGCGGTGCTGTCACTCTACGTTGTGGCGACACCTTGCTCCTGGCTACGGCCACTATGTCGAAGGAACCCCGCGAAGGCGGGGACTTCCTCCCTCTAACTGTAGACTACGAGGAAAGGCTCTACGCCGCAGGACGCATCCCCGGCAGCTTCTTCCGCCGCGAGGGACGCCCCCACGAAGCGGCCATCCTCATCTGTCGCCTCACCGACCGCCCCATCCGCCCCCTCTTCCCCAAAGACCTGCGCAATGACGTACAGGTTGTCGTCACCGCGCTGTCCCATGACCAGGAGCATCAGATTGACATATTGGCTATCATCGGGGCCTCAGCGGCCCTTACTATTTCCAACATCCCCTTCATGGGGCCGCTGGGGGCAGCGCGGGTGGGCTACATTGATGGGCAGTTGGTCTTCAATCCTGTAATCTCCCAGATGGAAGGGAGCAGTCTGGACCTGCGATTGGCTGGCACAACTGACGCCGTGATGATGGTGGAGGCTGGGGCCAACGAGGTGCCGGAGGAACTGATAGTGGAGGCGGTCAAGGCCGGCCACGAGGCCATGCAGCCCATCATCGCTCTCCAGGAGGAGATGCGCCAGCAAGTTGGGAAGCCCAAGTCACAATATCCATCCTTCGCCATGAACGAGGGATTGCGCCAGGTCGTCACGGGACGTCTATATGGGCGGATCAACAAGGTCTTGGCTGAGACCAGCGAAAAGGAGCAGCGTAACAAGGCTCTGGACGCTATCCTGGCCGACCTCCTGTCCGAGCTGAGAGGTGAATACCAGGACAGGGACATTGAGGAGGCCTTCCACGAGGTGGTGAAGACTGAGGTGCGCAAGCGAATCCTTCACGAGGGCGTTCGCCCCGATGGACGTGGCCCCGAAGATATCCGGGCCATATCTTGCGAGGTGGGCATCTCGCCGCGGGCCCACGGGACAGGCCTCTTCAACCGGGGCAAGACTCAGGTGCTGACCATCGCTACTCTTGGTACTCCCAGGGAAGAGAAGCGCCTGGACGGCCTCTATCCTGAGGAGTCCAAGCGCTTCATGCACCACTACAACTTCCCACCCTACTCCACCGGGGAGACTCGCTTTCTGCGTGGGCCAGGCCGGAGAGAAATCGGCCACGGGGCCCTGGCCGAGCGAGCTCTCCTGCCCGTAGTCCCTCCTGAAGAGGAGTTTCCCTATACCATCCGCCTGGTTTCCGAGGTGCTCTCCTCCAACGGTTCCACCTCTATGGCCAGCGTCTGCGGCTGCACTCTAGCCATGATGGACGCCGGCATGCCCATCAAAGCTCCGGTGTCGGGCATAGCCATGGGCCTGGTCAAGGATGAGGACGGGCACCGCATCCTGACGGACATCCAGGGGATCGAGGATCACCTGGGGGACATGGATTTCAAGGTGGCTGGCACCAGGAAGGGCATCACCGCTCTGCAAATGGATATCAAGGTCAAGGGCCTGAGTTACGAGATCATGGCCGAGGCCCTGGCACAGGCAAAGGGCGCCCGCTTCTTTATCCTGGATAAGATGCTGGAGGTGCTTCCTGAGGCCAGGCCGGACCTGTCGCCCTATGCGCCGCGCATCACCATCATCAAGATTGATCCGGAGATGATCGGTACTATCATAGGCCCTGGCGGCAAGACCATCCGCCGTATCCAAGAAGAGACGGGGGTCAAGATAGACGTGGGGGACGACGGCAATGTCTACATTGCCTCGGGCGATGGTCCCAGTTCCCAGCGAGCCAGGGAGATGGTGGAATCCCTGGTGGAGAGACCGGAGATAGGGAAAATCTACACTGGCAAAGTGGTACGCATTGAGGATTACGGAGCTTTCGTGGAGATACTACCCGGCAAGGATGGGATGGTACATATTTCGCAACTGGCTGATTACCGGGTGCCCAGTGTAAGGGATGTAGTTCGGATGGGCGACGAGATCATGGTCATGATCATTGACATTGATCCAGCCGGCAAGATCAAGCTCTCTCGTCAGGCTGTCCTCCTGGGTTGGACAGCCGAGGAGGCCCGTGAGCGCGATCGCAAGCCCTCCGGTCGAACGGGCTCCCGGGGCCCTGGCTCAGACAGCGGTGGGTCGCGCGATCGGCGACCTCCCCGGCGCAGCTAGGTTGTCGGGAGTCGTTTGATCGCCGAAGGTCTCCCGACCGAGGCGAAAGGGGCTCGATCGGGAGACCTTCGGCCATCACAAGGATGTACTGAAACTGGAGATTGGAAGTTGGAAGAATTTCAGCAAGATACAGAAACTGGAAAACGAGAATCAGCTTTTAGAGTCGCTTTGAGGTGGTTGAGTGAGGTCGTAGAGACCATCGTGCCGGCCATTCTCATCGCTGTCCTCATCAACATCTTCCTGGCTCAGGCCACCCGAGTCTACGGCCAGAGCATGGAGCCCAACCTGCACACAGACCAGCGCCTGGTGGTGGAGAAGCTCTCTTATGCCTTCCACGAGCCGCAGCGGGGCGATATCGTCATCCTCCAGGTTCCTCAGGCCGGCCCAGGGCTCCTCATTAAGCGAGTCATCGGCCTGCCGGGCGAGAAGGTGGAGATCAAAGGCGGCAAGGTTCACATCAACGAGCAACCTCTGGAAGAACCGTATCTCTCTCCGCAGCTCCAGAGGGACATGAGGGCTATCGTTGTGCCGCCTGAGCACGTCTTCGTTCTGGGTGATAACCGCGGCTTCAGCAACGACTCTCGCTCCTTTGGCTCAGTGCCTTTGGATAATATCGGTGGTCGGGCCTGGTTCTCTTACTGGCCTCTCGATCAGGTAGGGTTTGTGGAGTGAACACGAGGGCCCATTATGTCCAAAAGCTGGAGCGAATCCACTAAGTGGTTGGTGATCATCAGTAGCTTAGTGGCTTTGGTGTGGATCGTTCATCGCTTCAGCCAGATCATCTCCCCCCTGGCCATTGCCGTTATCCTGGCCTACGTTCTCAATCCCCCGGTCAGGTTCCTCACTGCCAGGATTAAGCTACCCCGCACCCTGGCAGTAGCTTGCATCTACCTGGCCCTCATTGTCATCCTGAGCCTGGCGCTCGTGGCCTTCGTTCCCAGCCTCATCCAGCAAGTGACGAGTATAGACGTGGACCTTCAGGATAGCGTCGAGGACATCAGCCGCTTCTTCGCGCAGCCCTTCTTCATCTTCGGCTTCTACGTTGACCTGCTGGATGTCTACCAAGAGGTGAGCGGCGCTATCCAGAGCATCATCTCACCCCTTGCCTCACAGACAGCCTCATTTCTTTTCGGTCTGGCCTCTGGTTTTGCCTGGCTTATCTTCGTCCTCATCGTCTCTTTTTATCTGCTCAAAGACCTGGGGAAGTTAGGCCGCTCCATCTATAGACTGGTGCCAGCGGACTATCGAGGTGAAGTTCGCCGGCTGGGAGAAGAGATCAACGTCATCTGGAATGCCTTCTTCCGGAGCCAGCTCGTCCTATGTGCCGTCGTAGGGGCAGTGGTGGGGGCAACCATGCAGGTTGTGGGGGTGAGGAACGCCCTCATCCTGGGGATAATAGCTGGCGTTCTGGAGATCATCCCCAACATCGGCCCTGCTATCGCTGCCATTCCCGCTGTCCTCATCGCCTACTTTCAGGGTTCCACCTACCTGTCTCTCTCCAATGGTTGGTTTGCCCTCCTGGTTGTGGGCCTCTACCTGGTCATCCAGCAGTTGGAGAACAACATCCTGGTGCCCCGCATCATTGGCCGCAGCCTCAATCTGCATCCCCTGGTGGTCATCATCGGAGCTATCGCCGGGGCGAGCCTGGCTGGCGTCCTGGGTATGTTCCTGGCTGCCCCTATGCTCGCCAGCCTGCGCATTGTGGGGAAGTACATTTACTGCAAGCTGTTGGACCTGGAGCCCTTCGACCACGCTCAGG